>JAAEPF010000017.1:0-300000 GCA_024222295.1 Actinomycetes bacterium | reverse complement strand
AAGGCCGGTGAGGGGATCTGTGTTCGCCTGAATCGCCATGTCGCTGAGGGTCTCACGTAGCAATTTGGATTTTGCGGCTGCATCCGCGCTCGCCTCCGCCTCCAATGTTGCGTCATTTATAATGACGGCGGCACGGGGACCGCCTGGACTGTCGACCTTCTGCAGGCGAACATAGGCGAGACACAAATGGCCAGACTTGGTACGTATTTCAATCGGGCGCGCAGCTATCAGGTGCTCGGAATTCGAACGCCAGAACTCATCCATCAACTTTTGGTGATGTTGACGCGAAACACTCGCCGACAGTAGATCCGATATCGTGAGACCAACGATTTCATGAGACTCATGCCCCGTGAGCGTCTCACAATTACCGGATGCGCTTTCAATTCGTCCTTGCTGGTCCACTAGGAGAAAGGCGCTTGGAGCTTCACTTAGAACAGACCCCCACATTCGTGCTCTGCGTATGTACGACATGATCCACGCAGCGGCGCCAGCTATCACCGGCAGACGGATCCAGGGGGGAACCTGGGATTCGCCGAAGACATGCATTCCAACCGGCATTCGCGGGGTGGTGGTTTGGGCGTTACCTGTCAGATCCACGGGATCTGATGCGTCTTCGGCGAGGGAGGAACCAAGAAACGCAGCTGCGCCCATGGCGATTATCACAAACGTCATCAAGCAGCGTCTGTTGAGTCGAATTTGAAAGAGGTCGTACGTGGCTACCATTGCCCCCAGAATGCTCAGTGTTCCCACCATGGGTAAGACGAAACAGAAGTCCATATCGGAGCGCAGGTACTGCCGTAAGGCGACCAATATGAGCGCGGCACCATTGATGGCAGCAGTAGTAGTTAGAAACAGAGGAATCCAGGACTTCGATCCAACCAACACGGCCATGCCGGCAGCGCCAACCAGGCATGCCGGCAGAGCGAGTGCTACATCTCCCCTTACTATGGAAACCACCGATACGATCAAGGCGCCTGCAAGCAGAAGCAGCGCGAGCCGCCGATGCTTGGCGGAAGTTATACCGGCTGCACCCACAAGGGCATAGGCCGAGCCGATCAAGACTATGCTTGGCGGCCGCACATGCCTGAACAGATCGGGTGCGAGCAGGGCGGCCAAACAGAGGGAGAGCGCCGCCCCTATGCAAAGCGACGAGGGTAGCGAACAGGACAGCCTCAGCTTCCGCTCGCCCACCGGAAGCAGCTCGCGCCCGTGGACGGCTTGAGGCTCTGACGCTGACTTCGCAGCAGAAACGGCCGCCGTATCCGCGGCCCGAGACCCGGACTCGATCGTCACCTTGTGCAGAATACCAGCACGTTGATCAATAGTGTTCGAAAACTCTGCGTCGAGAGCCCAGCAGCCGGCGAACACTCGGGGTGCAGGTATCGTCTGAGCTCGCTACGGTCGAGATTGCAGGACGGGGCATGGGGTCAGGAGCGCTGCGACGGGCTCAACAACGCCTTGATTGCCGGCGTGGATGCGCACAAGCGGTTCACAAGGCGCAGCCGGTCATCCCGGTTGGCCAATGATCGACTGGTACTCGATGTACTCGTCGATCCCCTCGGGGCCGAGTTCGCGGCCGAGACCCGAGTCCTTCATCCCTCCGAACGGGCTGCGCCAGTCGACGATCAACTGGCTGTTGATCGCAACGCACCCGGTGCGCACCTTCGCGGCGAGGTCAGTGGCGTGGTCTGCATCGGCTGACCACACCGAGCCGCACAGCCCGTAGTCGGAATCGTTGGCGATCTCGACCGCTTCCTCCTCGCCGTCGTAGGCAATGACAGCCAGCACCGGCCCGAAGATCTCCTCGCGGGCTATGCGCATGGAGTTGTCGACATCAGCGAACACAGTCGGCTCCACGAACCAGCCCTGGTGGATGTGGTCGGGCAACCCGCCACCGGTGACCGCACGGGCCCCGGACTCGGCGCCGATCTCCAGGTATCCGGCCACCCGTTCGCGCTGGCGCCGGCTGACCATCGGGCCGATATCGGTCTCGGGGTCGAGGCTGTCACCGACCACCATCGAGCCGACATGCGCGGCGAGGGCATCGACGACGTCGGAGTAGCGCGACTTCGGGGCAAGGATCCGGGTCTGGGCGCCGCACGCCTGTCCGTTGTTGAGCAGGCCCGAGTCGACCAGTTCGTTGACTCCCGCCGCGATGTCCCAGTCCTCCAGAAGGATCGCTGCCGACTTGCCGCCGAGCTCGAGTGAGCAGTGCTTGAGCTGCTCACCGCAGATGCCACCGATGCGGCGCCCGACAGCGGTGCTGCCGGTGAATGCCACCTTGTCGATCCCCGGATGCCGCACGAGATGGTCACTGGCATCACGATCGGCAGACACCACGTTGACGGCTCCTGGTGGCAGGCCGATCGAGTCGATCGCGTCGGCGAGGAGGTAGGCGTCGAGCGGGGTCTCGGGCGATGCCTTCAGGATGATCGGCGAGCCGGTCACCATGGCCGGGCCCAGCTTGAGCGCCATGATGAACAACGGCACGTTCCACGGGGCGATTCCTGCCACAACTCCGACCGGGGCCTTGCGCACCTTGACCGTCTGGCCGAGTCCGCCCATGCGAGCGGACTCGAGGTCGTAGTCAGCGCCGATCTCGGCAAACGCGTCGAGGGCCATCGTGGCCGACATCACCTGGCCCGCGAATGACCACTTGGCGGGTGAGCCGTTCTCCGCGGAGATCGTGTCGGCGATTTCCTGGCCATGTTCCATGAGCACAGCGCTCAGCTCGGAGATCTTCGCCAGGCGTTCCTCCTTGGCCATCGTGGGCCACGGACCCTCGTCCATCGCCCGGCGTGCCGCGGCGACTGCCGCATCGATGTCGTCCGCGGTCACATCGGGAGCGGTGGCGATCACCTCCTCGGTGTTGGGTGACACCACCTCGATCAGCCCGGACCCGGTGGACTGCACCCACTCGCCGCCTACGTAGATCGAATCCCTGGACTTGATTTCGGTCATGGCACCTGTTTCTGCTCTGGCGGCCGGGAGCCACCCGACCATCGTTCCGCAATCGTTTGCTACTACACCCGTGCCCGCAGATGTGCGCACGGGTGTTTCCGGCAATCCGCTCAGCTTGGCCCCCAAGCGCGCGACCGGGACTCCATGGCTGCCGGTACGGTCCGGCGATGGGCGCTCCACTGGTTCGGCGCGAGCTTCGCGGCAGGCCCGGGCGCATGGCGTTCATGTTCGCCACCGTCGCGATCGCGGTGGCCTTCTGTACTGCCGCGTTCGGGTTCTCCGAGCAACTCTCGGTGCAACTGTCCGGCGACGCCGGTGCCCTGACACTGCCGGTCGGCACGATTTCGGTGACTGCGGGCGCCGATGGAGCCACGACGGCGACTGCCATCGATGACTCGGTGACCGAGACAGTGCGCTCCACAGATGGCGTGCTCGAAGCGTTCGGCGTGCTCGACCAGCCGGTGTCGTTCCGTGTCTCGTCGCGCGAGCAGCCCGACCGTCCGGTGCAGCTGCGCGGCCTCGTGCTGTCCTCGGCCTGGGACCCCAACCGCTGGCAGGTCGTGGAAGGACGCGAGCCCGTTGGGCCCGACGAGGTGGCTGTGGACGTCGGCGGGGCGATCGTGGGCCTGGCTCCCCTGGGGTCGCGCACTCGGCTGCAGCTGCCGACCGGTACTCGCTCGGTAGACGTGGTCGGTCTGGTGGAGCCCGCCGTCACCTCACCGGAGTTGGACGGAGCTGACTCGGCCGGCGCGCTGACACCGGAACAGATCGCGATCTCGTCAGCGCATGTGGTGCTGCCGGCCGACGAGGCCGCGTCGATGCTCGGGGCGGTCGGAAAGGTCGACCGGGTCAGCGTCGTTCCCGAGCCGGGTGCGGACGCCGATGCGGTTGCAGACCGCTTGCGATCGACCCTGCCGGACGGGCTGGAGGTGGTCGTCGTGACCGACCGGACCCAGGCAACACAACAGACCGTCGCCAGTATCGATGAGGGGGTTCGCTCCGGCACCTCGGCGTTCGCCGCGCTGACGGTGCTGATCGCTGCGTTCGCGGTTGCCAACGTGCAGACCGTGGTGCTCGCCCAACGGATCCGGGAACTGGCGTTGCTGCGCCTGGTCGGCGCAGGACGAAGCCAACTGGCGCGGCTGGTGCTCGTCGAGGCCGCGATCGTGGGCGCCGCGGCGAGCGTTGTGGGGCTCGGCATCGGCACGGTGCTGGCCTGGGTGGCGGTCACGGTTGTCGATCCGCTCGGGGTGTCAGCCGCGTTGCTGCTCACCTCGCCGATGGTCGTCGCCGCCGCAGTCGTGGGCCTCGCGGTCACATTGATCGGATCCGCGTGGCCGGTGGTGCGTGCATCGCGGGCTGCCCCACTGGATGCGCTGTCCGACACCGGCGCCGGCGCCGAACGGACCCCGGTGGGCCCGCTCGTTCCCGCCATCCGGTTGGTGTCGGTGGCGCTGACGCCGCTGCTGGGAGTGAGCGGTCGGCTCGGGATCGGCAATGCGGCCCGCCGGCCTGCCCGGTCCGCTGCGGCGGGGGCGACCCTGATGGTCACGCTGGCACTGGTGGCGGTGGTCGGCACGATCGGCGCCGGGGCGCGCGAGACAGTGCAGTCGCGGTTCGAGACTGCAGGGTCGGCCGACCTCTACCTGGAACGGCGAGGACTCGTGCGCGTCGACCCGACGTCGCTGGTGAACGTCCTTGCGGGCAACGTTGGTGGGCTGAGCGCGGCAGCGGAGGTGATCGCTGTTGACGGCGTGATCGTGGGGCCGGGTGGGACCGAACGACGGGTGACCACCTCCGGGCTCGCCCGACTGGCGTCGATCATGGACCTCGACATCACTTCGGGTGATCCGGTGGCCGGCCAGCCTCCCGACGCGGAGCTGACAGGTGAGGGCGCGCCCGACGGTGTGATGCTCTCCGACGGCACAGCGGAGTCGCTCGGCGTGACGGTGGGCGACACGGTGACCCTGCAGTCGACCTCGGGCGGTGAGATAGAGGTGAGGGTCGTGGCGACCTACGCCAACACTGCGTTCGTGGGCCCGGCGGTCGTGGCCCGTGCAGCGGTGGAGCAGGTGAACGCCGAGGGCACCTTCGAACTCGCCGCGCTCGAAGTGGCCGACGACGCGCCCACCTGGGCCGTCCGCCGCCAGCTGCGGCGAGTGGGTGACAGCTTTCCCAAGGTGCGAGTGCACACACCCGAGTCGTTCGCCGAACTCAATTCGGAAGTCACTGACACCGTGCTGCGGGTGATCGGCGTGCTGCTCGTCGGTTCGGTGGGCATCGGCATGCTGGGTCTCGGGTCAACCCAGGCTCTCGCGATTCTGGAGAGGCGACGCGAACTGGTGATGCTGCGAGCCGTCGGGGCGAGCCGCGGCCAGATCCGCGCGCTGGTCGGGGTGGAGGCGGGGGTGATCGCGGGCATCGCCTCGGTGATCGGACTGGGCGCAGGCGCTCTGGTCGGCTGGTGGGGCGCCCGGTTCGTCCCTGAGGACCTGCTGGAAGCTCCGATCGTGCCGTGGATGTCATTGGCCTGGGTCGGCCTCGCTGCCACGGCGATCGCCGTGCTGGTCAGCCTGGCGGTCGCCCGACGGGCGACGCGGGTGGCGCCTGCCGACGCGGGGCGATCCGACTAGCTGATGCCCTCGCCGCCGCGGTCAAGTGCCGTACGGCTTGGCGACGTAGCCCGTCTTGGTGACCAAGACCGACTGCACCTGCACGTCGGCCGGTTGCGCCACGAGGTCGAGCACGAGTTGGGCGAAGTGGTCGAGCTGCATGCCGTGTATCCGTTGGCGCTCGTCGGCCTCGGCGCGGTGTGGGCCGTCGTAGTCGCGATGGATCTCGGTGTCCTGCACGTAGCCGGGGGCGACCTCGATCACCCGCACCTCACCGGCAAGTTCCTTGCGCAGGGAGTCGGACAGGAACACCACGGCCGACTTGGAGGCGGCGTAGACCCCGTTCTCGGGGCTGACGACGCCGTGGCCGGCGTTGGAGGAGATGTTGACCACGGAAGGCTCCACGCCGGCGCGCAGGGCGGGCATCGCCGCCTTGGTGACTGCGAGCAACCCGAGAACGTTGGTGGAGAACACCGCCTCCCAGTCCTCGGGCCCGGTGTCGGTGATCAGGCCCGGGCGGTTGATGCCGGCCGCGTTGACAAGCACGTCGAGACCACCGAGCGAATCGATCGCCGACTCGACCGCCGCGCCAGCAGCGCGCGGGTCGCGCACATCTGCAGCCATCGCAGTCATTTCGTCGATCGCGTCGAGGCGGTCGGCGCGGCGGGCGAGGCCCGCAACCGCCGCGCCGCGGGCGAGAGCCATGCGGGCAATCGATTCGCCGATGCCGGACGATGCACCGGTGACCAGCAAGCGCTTGCCGGCGAGTCGGTCCGACGGGTCGGATACCGGGTCGGGCTGCGAGGCGCACTTGCTCATCTGCCCAAGACTACGAGCGCCCGAGGATCGGCCTGCGCGGACCCGGCCCGGCACAGGCGACGGTTCGGCACGTCCCCCGTCTCCGGATGGCCGGTGTTGTATGGTCCGCGACCAATCGCTCCGACATGAAGGCCGGTGATCCGGTTGGATCCGACCCAGCGCTACCACTGCAGGGCAACTACTGCTGTTGCCCCTTGCAGGAGCTGCTGTTGGCGCATCCCCGCGCTCTCGATCGCAATTGTGCTCCTGGTGACGGCCTGCACTGATTCCGCTGGCGAGTCGACTGACGAGTTGCCCGCCGAGACGTCGGCTGATGCCCAGCAAGCCGACGGCAACGACACCGACGCGACGCCTGCAGCCGTGACGGTCGCGAACCTGAATGTGCTGCACGGGCATCCGATACCGGCACCGGAGTGTGCCGACAGCGACCAGTGCGGAGCACCCGACCGGGTGACGCTGCTGATGCGCCACATCGAGGAATCCGACTGCCCTGAGATCGTCACCCTGCAGGAGGTGGACACGAGGATGGAGGAGCTGATCACTGCTGCACTGCCCCGGGTGTGTGAAGCCGCCTACGCCTCCTCGCTGCTGGCCGACCCGGCCGTGTCACTCGGCATCGACCGCGAGATGATCCTGAGCACCCTGCCGATCGCGTCGGAGACGCTGCTCGACCTGCCCACGGTCCCTTGGTCGGCACACCACGCCGTGATCGACTCGCCGCTCGGGCCTATCGACCTGGTCACGACCCACCTGGCCAGCGGTTCCAACAACCCCCGGTGCACGGAGACCGAGTGCGCGGCGGTGTGCCAGCCCACCGATGACGCCAAACTGTGTGGCGCACGCCAGATCGTCGACCACCTCGAAACAAACGGTGGCGATGGGCTGCACATGGTGACCGGTGACCTCAACGACCGACCCGGCGAAGCAGCCCACAAGCTGTTCCTGGATGCCGGCTTCGCCGACGCATGGGTGCAGGCCGGCAGGCCCGAGTGCGAAGCGCCCGGAGATAAGGGCTGCACCAGCGGACTCTCGTCGGAGGACCTCACCGATGAGTCGGCGCAGACCAGCTCGCGCATCGATTACATCCTGGTTAAGTCCGCGCCTGAGTGCTCTGTGGAGTTCGCAGCACAGGACGTGAGCGGCTGGGCCAACGAGCCGGCGGAGCCCGTCGGCGAGTCGGGCATCGTGTGGGCCAGCGACCACACCGGCCTTGTCGCAACCATCGGCTGCTCCTGAGACGACCCGCACCGTTGGCCTCGCTGGGCTAGCCGGTGACGGGGGCGTCCTCGGCCGCGAACACGGCCCACCAGAGTTCGGACGCCTCGTCGGTTCCGACCTCCTCGACGAGGCCGTCGTAGATCGCCTTCAGGCCGTCCGCGTTTCCGCGTGCGCGGTGCACATCGTCACGAAGCGCTTGGACCTGGTCGATGGAGCAACCTCACCACGCCAGCGGCGGTGAGTCCAGCACCCTTACCCGCTACCGGGGATCCTCCTGGGAGGATCAACGGGTTCGTGATCACGGCAGGGAGCTCCGCGCCCGGGGGCGTGGTGCTGTCAGTTGTCGCGAGGCGCGGTCCATTCACCCGACAGCAAGGTGCCGCGGGTTGCCGGTGGGCTCAGACGTTTTCGGCGAAGAAGGCTTCGATGCGCGCCCAGGTGTCTTCAGCCGCGGCTTCGTTGTATGCGATCGCCATGTAGGGACGGGCCAACGCCCGCGAGATGAAGTGCCCCTCCGGCCGGTTGGCGAATGAGTGACCGGCGGCCGGGTACACCCGCAGGTCATAGGGCACTCCAGCGGCCTTGAGCGCGGCGCCGACGCGGGGAGGGTCCTTGCGGAGGAACCTGTCACGCCCACCCCATGACGCAACCACTGGGCAGGACTTCGCCAGTAGCTCATCGGGCGGCGCCTTGCCGTAGTTGGGCGCGATGGCCTTGACCGATTCGTTGAGTCCCATGAGGAATGCGAGTCCGCCGCCGAGGCAGAAACCGACCACCCCGATGCGGTCTCCGTCCACATCGGCGCGGGCCTTCAGCCAGTCGACCACCTCGCCGCCACGGTCCACGATCGGCCCGCCACCGTTCTGCAGGTCCGCGAACGCCTGGCGAAGGCACTGGATCCGCCCGCCCTCCACCAGGTCGGGCGCCACGACCGTGTAGCCGAGCGATGCTGCGCGGTCGGCGAGATTCCGGATGTCGTCGTTGAGTCCGTAGGCCTCGTGCAGCAGCATGATGGCGGGGGACCGCTCGTCGCGGGGCATGAGGTAGGCATCGAGTGGACCGCTCGGGAGGTCGAGGGTGATGTCGGGCACGGCGCCACCGTACGCGCTGCAGCGTCGCACGACCGGCGGGGTGCCGGCGAGGGTGGAAGAATCCCTGGTCGAGCCGAACGCCAGGGAGCGACCATGCCGACAGAGGACAAGAGTGGCCTGTCTCGACAGGCGCTCGAACTGTGGGCCAGCCAGTCCACCGCGGCCACCGGTGAGGTCTTCGGGCCCGGCTATGTCAACCACCAGGAACCGGACGTGAAGGGCGAGGTCTCGGACCAGGACCTGGCCGAGTACGAGGAGTTGCTGGCCGGCTACCACAGCGCGTTCTCGGAGTCGGAGGTGACCGTTGTGATGCAGGTTGCCGAGGGAGACCTGGTGGCTTCGCGGTGGTCGTTCACCGCAACCAACACCGGCGACTACCTGGGGCGGCCGGCGACCGGCGTGCGGGCCACGTGGACCGGCATCCAGATCGACCGCCATGAGGGTGGACGCATAGTTGAGAGCTGGGTGGACTGGGACAAGTTCCGACTTCTGGCCCAGCTCGGTTTCGTCGAGCAGCCCTGAGGGCGCCCGCAACAGGATCAGGGGTCAAGCAACGGTTGGATCATCGTGGCGACCCGGCGGCTGAACTCGGCCGGGTCCAGTCGCTGCCCGTCGCGCCGGGGGGTGGTGAGGTGGCTGAGCACGAGGCGGGTTATCTCTTCGAGAGCAGTATCGAGCGCATCAGCGTTGTATTCGAAGGTCACGTTGTCGCGGATCACCGGACCGAGGGTCTCGACCACACCATCGATCAGGCCGGCTCCGTCGACCGTGATGAACGGCAGGGTCTCGCGACGGTCCTCGTTGTTCAGCCGTGACAGCAGTGGTCGCTCCCGCACCACGTCGACCGCAGTGGCCACGAGGTGCTCGATGAGTTCACCGGGCGACCCGGCCTCGGCGACGAGACCTTCGATGGCGGCGAGCAGGGCCCGTGTCTCACGGGCGATCACCGCCCCGACGATCTCGTCCTTTCCGCCCAGGTAGCGGTAGACGGTGGCGCGGGACACCCCCGCCTCGGCGGCCACGTCCTCGACCGTGGTTGCTGCGATGCCCTTGGCAACGAGCACTCGCCCGGCTGCGTCGAGGGCTACGTCTACGCCGGTGACCCGTGGCCGGGCCATCAGCAGGCCACCGACCAGAGTATTGACACGATTTCCATGATCTGTATCATAACCCTGTGGCCACCACCGACACACCCATGCCGGATCCGAAGACGATCAAGCCCCGCGCCGAATACCGCGGTGCCCCTGATGTCGCACCGTGGGCGAATCCGACCAATTGGCTGTTCGTCGGGTTCCTGGCCCTGATGGCACTCTCGCTCAGCTACCTGTGGGGCGTCGTGCCGGCGTGGGCTGCGATCGTGGCCGGCACACTCGGGCGCTACCTCGGCTTCACCGTGCTGCACGATTCTTCACACCGCACCGCACACCGCAGCCGCAAGGTCAACGACGCCGTCGGCTGGCTGCCGGCCATGGCGCTCACCCTCACGCTGCCGGTGTTTCGCAGCTGCCACACCAAGCACCACAGCTACACCAACGTCGAGGGCACAGACCCCGACCACCCGGTGGGCCGCAACCCCCGTTGGCTCCGCCCGCTGTGGCTTATCTCGCCGTTGTGGACCTACCGCGGCCGCTACTTCCGCCTCGGCTGGGACAAGTCTCCCAAGGACCGCTGGACACAGCTCGCCCTCGACGGCGTGATCGTCGCGTCGATCATCGCCGCTGTCGCCACCGGCCACACGGTGGACCTGCTCGTGGTGGCAATCGTGCCGCTGTTGCTCGCGCTCATGTTGCTCACTGCGGCGTTCGACCTGATTCCCCACTGGCCATATGACTCGACCGAGCGGTTCCACGACACCCGCGACCTACCGAGCCGCACGCTCAACTGGCTGATGCTCGGGCAGAACTACCACCTCGTCCACCACCTCTGGAACTCGGTGCCCTGGTACCGCTACGAAGCGGTGCACGACGACACCCACGACCAGCTGGCCGCCCTTGGTGCCCGCGTGGACTGGGGAGACTGAGCCACTGTTGTGCGATGAGCGACTCCACTCCCGCAGCAGAAGGTATCGAGCCCGGCCACTTTCCGGCCTCACCGGTCGCCGCCGGTCACGTTGCTCCCTGCCCGCGGCGCATCCGGGGCGTGCTCGACGGCCACACGCTCGTTGACACCCAGCACGCCTGGTACGGCTGGGAGCACCCGTACTACCCGCAGTACCTGTTCCCCGAAGCCGGGGTGGACACGGCCCGCTTCTCCCCCACCGGCCAAACGACCACCAACGCTCTCGGACGGTTCGACACGTTCGACCTCGACTCCTCTGACGGCAAGCAGGCCGGTGCCGCGAGCCGGCTGGTCGAGCCCGCGGGCGACCTGCCGGCTCGCGTCTGGCGAATCGAGTGGTCGGCACTGGATGTGTGGTTCGAGGAATCGGAGCGGGTGTTCGGCCACCCCCGCAGTCCGTACTCGCGGGTGGATGCGATCCGCTCTGACCGCCACGTGGAAGTGAGAGCCGGTGGCCGTGTGATCGCCGAGGCCGACAGTGTGGTGATCGTGTTCGAAACGGGACTCCCGCCGCGGCACTACTTCGACCCGACCTGTGTGAACTGGGCCGCGCTGGAGCCGACCGACTCCCAGACCGTGTGTCCCTACAAGGGCGTGACGTCTGGCTACTGGTGCCTGGCCGACGACCCAGAAGGCCGCGACATCGCGTGGTCATACGGCTTCCCGACACCCCACCTCCAGCCAGTCGCCGGCCTGGTCGCGTTCTACGACGAAGTGGACATCATCGACCCGGGCGCCACGAAGGCCGGTGCGCCATGAAGCGGGGTCGTGGGGCCGTCGCCCGGCGGGAGGCACTCCTGCTGGCCGGCGGCACCATGTTTGCCGTCGTCGCCGGATGCACAGACGACGATGGCGGCACGGGCGATGGCGCCACCGCTGCCAGCTCGACGTCGACCACGGCGCCACTCGGAACCGGTGGTGTCCCCGAGCCCACCGACTATCTGCTGTCCAACTGGCGCACCGACCCGTATGCGCTCGGGTCCTACAGCTACCTCGCAGTCGGCTCCACACCGCAGGACCGCAACCTGATCGCGCAGCCGGTGGACGGCCGGCTCTTCTTCGCAGGTGAGGCCCTGCACGCGGACCATCCCGCGACGGTTCACGGTGCGCACCTGTCGGGCATCGAGGCCGCCGAGACGATGATCGACGCGGGGGTGGCCCGCGCTGTGATCGTGGGCGCCGGCATGGCGGGCCTCACAGCCGCACAGGCGCTTCGCGACGAAGGCGTGTCGGTCGTGCTACTCGAGGCGCGCGACCGCATCGGCGGGCGCGTGCACACCGACCACTCGCTCGGTGCCGCGCTCGACGTTGGTGCTTCCTGGATCCACGGCGAGGACGGCAACCCGCTCACCGCACTTGCCGACGAGGCAGGCATCGAGCGGATCCCGACTGACTTCGAGAGCATGGTCGTGCGCAACTCGTCGGGCGAGGAGATCGACCTCGGTGATGCCCCACCGGAGTTCCTCGCAGTCCTCGGCATCGAGATGGACTATGCCGCCGACGTCGACCAGCTCGCCCCGGGCTATGCCGAGGAGGGCGCGGAGTTCGGTGGCGACGACGTGGGGTTTCCACAGGGATACAGCCAGGTGATCGAGCACGTGGCCGGCGGGTTGGATGTCGCCACCAACGAGGTGGTCGAACGGATCGCACTGACCGGCGGTGAAGTGGCGGTCACCTCCACCTCGGGTGTCACGACCGCCGACGCGGCGCTCGTGACGGTCCCCCTGGGGGTGCTGAAGGCGGGGTCGATCGGGTTCGATCCCCCACTGCCGGACTCGAAGCTGGGCGCCATCGACCGCCTCGGAATGGGGCACCTCTCCAAGGTGTACCTGCGGTTCCCCGAAGTGTTCTGGGACGAAGGCGTGGAGCTGTTCGGCTACCTCGGCAACGACCCGAGGGAGTTCCCGCTCTGGGTCAACATGGCCTTCTACACCGGTGAGCCGGTGCTCATGGCGTTCCAGGCAGGCAGCCGTGCCGATGAGGCGAGCAGGTGGAGCGAGGAGCAAACGGTGGCGGCGGCGATGGCCGCGATCCGCAACATGACAGGCGAAACCTGATCCCGGGCCGGTTGCCGGCAGCCGGCTGAGCGCCGCCCACTGGCCCCCGGCAGTGCGTTGTGATCGTGCATCGGCCCGCCTGCGGGTATGCTGGCTGTGCAACGGCGGTCCGACCTTGGGAGCACGGGCCGGATCGGGGCGCTCGTGTTGCCCAGGCGACTACGGCCGACCCGATTGACCGCCGCTTGAGGCCGACCACTCGGCCCCGCGTATCGGGGTTCGGGCACTGGTCGGTGGCCTTTGCATACAAGACGTGGAGCCAGATGCCACAAGTTGACGAGCGACTTCCCGACAGCGTGTTCGACGCGCTGGTCGACGCGGAGATCGAAGGCGACGCCAGCGAGCAGGACGTCGCGCGGCTGTTTGCCGAAGCTCGTCGTTGGCGCGCGGCGCTGTTCGACCGCCTCGAGGAAGCCGACGACGCCTACGACCGTGCGAAGCAGCTGAACGAACCCGAGCGCACCCATGTAATGAGGGACTTCCAGGCGATCGGCGACGATGTCGATGCCGCCCTCGACCGGCTCGACATCCGCGAGGGCCGCCCGCTGCCAGAGCCTGGCGACCCGCCGGCGAAGGCCGACAAGGGCGAGCGCGCTGAGGCCAAGCTGCAGGCGTCGTGGTCGCCCAGCCAGGTGGTGGTGTGGTTCGGCGGCTCCGATGAGGTTGCCTCGAAGAGGGCCGGACTGGTCAAGGTGCTCCAGGAACTCGGCGCACCGAGCGACGTGTGGGGAGACCACGAGCCGATCAACCTGCCCAACAACCGCAGAGCCGCTGCTCTGGCCGCTTCAATGGAAGATGTCATCGGCTGGCTGTTGGGCCATTCCGACGGCGACCAGTTGGGCGACAGCGCCAAGTGGCTGGGCCAGCTGGGTCTGTTCGCCGTCGGCCTCGTGGCCAGGGGCCGGATGGTTCCGCTGCTGCGCCACAGGCATCGCACCGAGGGCTCCGGCACTTTCGCCGTGCGGTGGCATCCGGTGCTGGTGGACGACCGGGCACTCAAGGTGTTCGCCAAGGCCGCCCCTGCCTCGGTGTTCCTCGCCAACCCGTCGCTCGACGCGGTGTCGGCCACCCGCTCGGCGCTGGTTGCAGCGGTCGACGCCGTGTGCGTGCAGGCGGCACGCCAGGTGGAAGCACCTGCTCCCCCACCGCGACTGCGTTCGGCAACCGACCTGGCCGAGGCATATCTCGGCCGACTCGATGGTTCGTCGTTCCGTGCACCGGTCGACCTCGGCCGTTCGCTTGTGCGGTTCCTCGACGAGTGGGCCGAACCCGTCGCCGAGCCGCCCCGCAAGCCGATAGTCATCCGCCTCAGCCCGCCGGGGCTCGACGTGGGTTGGCACTTGCAGGTGCTCGGACACGATCCCGACGGCGCACTGCTGCCGATCGACGACGCTGTCGCCGCGCATCCCGGCAAGCAGTTCCAGGCCGGCCTGATCGACGGACTGATGCGCGCCGAGCGGCTGCTGCCCGAACTGACCCGCGGTGGTGCCGCGTCGCGCGGTGAGGCGATCCTTTCGGAGGACGAGGCGTGGGAGGTCATGTCGACCCAGTCGAGCGTGCTCGTCGACGCAGGGTTCGAACTCGAGATCCCGCGGGCGGGCCGGGCGCCGCGACCCAGCCTGCAGCTGACCGCCCTCGACAACGAAGCCGCCGTGGGTGCGGCCGAGCTGGCGCACGTGCAGTGGTCGGTGGTGTTCGGCGGTGTCGAGCTGACCGCCGAACAGGTGGCCGAGCTTTCCCAGCAGGCAGCCCCGCTGGTGGAGAGCAACGGCCGCTGGGTTCGCATCGACGATGACGACCTGGCTGCCGCGGCCGACGCGCTGAGCGACCGTTCCGACCAGATGACGGGCGGCGAGATGCTGCGCTGGGCGGTGGGACTGCACGCCTCGCCGCTCGAGGGTGGTGTGCAGGTCGCCGAGGGTTGGGCCGCCAACCTGGTGAATGCGGCGCAGGCCGTGTCGACCGATCCGGCCACCGAGCCCGACGGCTTCTCCGGTGAGCTGCGCAGCTACCAGCGCGACGCCCTGTCCTGGCTGCGGTTCTGCGACTCAGCAGGCCTCGGTGGCGTGCTCGCTCTCGACATGGGCCTCGGCAAGACGCCAACCGTGCTCGCCCACGTGCTGGCAACGCAGCACGAGGGCCCGGCTCTGGTGATCGCCCCGCCGGCTGTTGTCGGCAACTGGGCGTCGGAGGCGAAGAAGTTCGTTCCCGGGCTGCGCGTGCGGATCCACCATGGCGCAACGCGTGCCACCGCGGATGAGATCGCAGACGAAGTGGCCGATGCCGACCTGGTGATAACCACGTACGGCACCGCGCTGCGCGATCTGGAAGGGCTCTGCGACGTGCCGTGGCACCGGGTTGTGCTCGATGAGGCCCAGGCGATCAAGAACCCGGCGAGCAACGCTGCCCGGGCGCTGCGGGAGCTCCCGTCGAAGTATCGCCTCGCGATGACGGGCACACCGGTGGAGAACAGCCTCGGTGACCTGTGGGCGATCCTCGACTACGTCAACCCCGCTCTCGTGGGTGACCGCAATGACTTCGTGGCCGAGCTGTCCCACGCCGGCAGCGGTGAAGATGCTCTGCGGATGCTCAACGGCATCCTGGTGTTCCGCCGCACCAAGGCCGAACCCGAGATCGCATCCGAGCTGCCCGAGCGCATCGACGAGACCGACCACTGCACCATGACCGCCGAGCAGATCGGCCTCTACCAGGCAGTGCTGGATGACCTCGCCAACGAGGTCGGTTCCGGCGAGAAGGGCGAGAAGGGCCGCGTGCTGGCCGCCATCACGAAGCTGAAGCAGATCTGCAACCACCCCGCGGCGTTCACAGGCGACGAGGATCCCCTCGATGGCCGCTCCGGCAAGCTGGAACGGCTCGAGGAGATCATCGACTCGGTGTTCACCTCCGGTGAGCGGCTCGTGATATTCACCCAGTACGCGACCTGGGCCGAGCGTCTGGCCACCCATCTCACCGAGAAGACGGGCACGACCGTCGCCGCCTACCACGGCGGACTCACCCGCACGGTGCGGGACCGCATCCTCGAAGAGTTCGCCGACACCCAGGGTGGCGCCGCGCTGGTCTTGTCGCTCAAGGCCGGCGGCGCCGGGCTCAACCTGACCGCGGCGAACCATGTGGTGCTGTTCGACCGCTGGTGGAACCCGGCGGTCGAGGACCAGGCACGCGACCGTGCATGGCGACTCGGCCAGGAACGAACGGTGATCTTCCACCGCCTCGAGTGCCCGGGGACGATCGATGAGCGCGTCGAGGAGATCGTGGCCGGCAAGCGCCGTGTGGCGGACCTCGTGCTACCCAAGTCGAGCTCGCTCGACGACCTGGATGCCGCACAGATCCAGAACGCCCTCGGACTGCGCGACGACGAGGTTCTGACCGACTACATCGCCCTCGATGCAGACAACGGTGCGGATGCTGACGGCGCTGCCAATGCCGACAGTGCCGCCGACGCGGAGGTGCCGGCATGAGCGGCAACCAGCAGAATCGCCGACCCAAGAAGAAGGCTCCCGCCAACGCCAAGACCCAGGGTGGCAACAAGGGCGGACAGAAACGCAAGAAGAAGGGCAAGAAGAAGGGTTCGAAGTCGGCGGTCGACCCGAAGCGGCCGATCTGGACGAACCCCGATGGAGAGGCCGAGGTGCGCGAGACCGTTGGCGAGATTCGCCCGGCGCTACACCCGGACGCAGTCATCCGCTCACTCGGTGAGCCACCGCTCGGCAAGTACGCCAGCACCGCTCACCACTACTACGAAGCCGTGTACGAAAAGGCCCAGCACTTCGCAGTTGCGATCGCCACCGCCAACGGCCTGCTGGTCGTGGACGAGACCGAAGACGACAGCGGCGCCGAGCCCCGGGGCAACACCGAGCCCGACAGCGAGTAGCCCCGGCGGATCGTTTCCCGGCGATTGGACGGTCGATGACGCATCGGCTTGCTCACGGCGCCTCCGGAGACGAACGCGTTGAGACGAAGCCCAGCACAACGCCAGCGAGCGATGCCCTGAGTTGCAGCCAGGAGTCCCGGGCGGTCAGCTTGCGTTGGCCACGGGCGAGGACATGTGAGGAAGGTCGGCGAGGGCTCGGATCACGTCGTTCAGGTGGGTGCATGTGCCGACGCCCCGCAGTTCGCCGCGCGCGCGTTGGCGTAGCTCGCCAAGCGGAACGCCAACCGCCCAGCCCGCACTGGCGGCGGCCGCTGGGCACTCCGGCCAGGGCAGCACTCTTGCTTCGGCCGTGAGATCGGTCAGCTCGGCGGCCTCCACGTCGAGCTTGCCGTGGGCGGTGTATTCGTGCACCACCCGCCAGGTGCCATCGCCGGCCACGTGGCTGTCACGGAAGTGTGCGTCGACCGAAGCAGTGCCGCCGTCGGCCAACGGGCCAAGGTCCATTAGCCGCTGCCGCCTCACCGAGTGCGTCGTGAGCGGCGCAACGTCGTGCCATGCCAGCTCATCGCCGCTGCTCAGATCATGCGCGAGCGGGCCGACCGACACCGGCAGCGAACCCTCATGTCGCAGCTCGCGCAGCATCGTTGCATCCTCGTCCCACCCGGCACAGACACCCGCCTGCACCTCGAAGAGCAGGTCCACGTCCGCATAGATGCCTTCGTGCATCGGCCCACCACCGAGGAGTACCTCTTCGTGCTGTTGTGCGAGCCCGGACACGATCCGAGCACCCACCAGGTCGTCAAGCAGCAGGTGCCACAAACCGCCGACCTCCGCGTCTCCCGAAGCAGCGGCCGCGACATCTCGGCGAAACGCAGCCCTGGTGTCCGCACCGACAAGCGCAGCGAGGTCCACCGTGGCTGGTGGAGCAGGGGTGCCTGGCGCTGCGCCGATCTCGGTGATCAGCCCGGCGGTGTCGAGCGCCACCGTCATCGCAGCCGCGCCCTGCACCTTTGCCGAACCGTCAGCAGCTGTCACGAGATCGCGTGCACGCGCATCGACCAACGTCCGGCCGGCCGGACCGTCGGGCCGGGTCATGTCGATCGAGGTGGTACGCCGCAAGGAGCCGGGACGCCGTGGTGCGGTTACGTCCACGGGGTCGCTGGGGCCGGTCAGCTCCGGGGCGAATCTCACCGGGTCATTGTTGCCGCACAGCACCCGCCGGGCACACCCGCCCTGGCACACTTGGAACGTGGATGACCTGACGTGTGCCGCGTGTGGAACCGATGACCACCTGCGGGGCGTGCCCGAAGGCGAGCAGATCCGCATCCATTGCGACGGCTGCGGCGCCAGCTGGATCCGCGACTCAACGCCGCGCTGCGAGAAGTGCGGCGGCGAAGACATGGCCCTCGAGAAGCGCCCTGTGATCGAGAAGGCCCGTGGTAGTCAGCTGTCGATCGTGGGCTACACCGACGTGGCGCTGTGCAAGAAGTGCGACGTCGACGAGATCAACCGCGAATGGCGCCATATCCGACCGGGCGAGAACCCGGCTGGCTGACATCGATCCTGCGTCCCGCGGCCCGCAGGCCCGCGGCGAGCGCCGATACCACGAGCACGAGCACACACACTGCCGGGACCCAGTCGCCCCAGCGCACATAGGGGGTGGTGCCGGTCACCAGGGGCACTTCGGCGATCCACACGCCGCCGCTCTCGTCGCTTTCCATGCCAGTCTGCCAAGCGGTTGCCAGGCTTGATGCCCCAACGGCCGCTCAGGACCCGGTGGGCTCCATCTCACATGAGAGATGCAGGCGCTTCAGGCCGCGCAGGGTGACGCTGGGCAGGTACTCGTACGTGTTGTCGTCGCACAGCTCGTAGCTGGCGATGCGGGCTGACAACCTTTCGAGGGCGACAATCGACTCGAGGCGGGCGAGGTTGGCGCCCACGCAGTAGTGGGTGCCGTGGCCGAAGCTGATCTGCTCGCCCAAGTGGTCACGTCCAGGGTCGAGGTCGTTGGGGCATCCGTACAGCGCCTCGTCGCGGTTGGCCGAGGCGAACATCGCTATCACCCGCGATCCCTTCGGGATGTCGACCCCGGCGAGGGTCGTGTCCTTCATCACGATGCGCGACATGCCCTGGTTGGGGCTCGTGAGCCGCAGGCTGTCGTCGACCACACCGGGGATCCGCTCTGGGTTGGCCTTGATGCGTTCCCATTCGCCGTCGGTGACCGCGATGAGGCGCATCATCTCGGTGACCAGCTTGGCGGTGGTCTCGTTGCCGGCCACCAGCAGCTGCTGGCCGATGCGCACCATCTCCGGCATCTCGAGTGGTCGTTCGACCCCTGTCTCGGGATCCTCTATCCGCGCGGCCAGCAGTTGGCTGAACAGGTCGTCGCCGGGATCGGTACGCCGTTGCTCGAACTGCTCGACGAGGAAGTCGGTCATCTCGAGGTTCGAGCGGGCATTGTCGATGTGCTGCTCGTCGGAAACGCTGGCGCCGATGGTCGAGGTGCTCGCCTCGGTCCAACGGCGGAAGTCATCGTGGCGTTCGGCGGGCAGGTTGAGCACGTGGGTGATCACCTGCACCGGCAACGGCACTGCGAACTGAGGCATGAACTCGACCGATGACGGGTCATCCCAGGCGTCGATCAGGTCGTCACACAGCGACTCCACGAACGGGCGCAGCTCGGCCATCTTGCGGGGTGTGAACGCCCGCGACACGAGGCGGCGGTAGATGGTGTGGTCGGGTGGGTCGTTGTCGAGCAGGGTGCGGGGCCGGGGCAGACCCTTGGCGCCGATCCGTTCGATCTCAGCCTGTGCCGCGGGTGATGGCTGCTGGCGGTTGGAGCCGAGCTGTGAGGAGTAGGTGGCGGGGTCGCGCAGCACGGTGAGGCAGTCCTCGTGGCGCAGCACCACCCAGGCGTCATTCGCCGGTATGTACTGCACCCCGTCGGAGCGCATGTACGCGTAGTGCCCGTGGGGGGCCTGCTGGATGTCGGGATCGGTGAGGTCGAACCCCTCGGGCGCCTTCGCCATCGCAGAATCCTACGATCCCGGCCGGAAACTAACCAGCCGATCAATTATCTCCGGCCACACCGGTGCCGGTGCCTTCACGTCCATGATCCGCGCCGGCCGGTCAGGGCGCTTCGATCACGGTCACGACGCCGGTGTCGCCGTTGACCTCGATCGTGGCACCGTGTGGGATCGTCTCGGTCGCCCCGGTGACCGACACCACACAGGGCAGTGCCAACTCGCGCGACACGATCACTGCGTGGCTGTTGGGGCTGCCAACGTCGACCACCACACCACCGGCGGTCATGAACAGCGGTGTCCACGACGGGTCCGTGTGCGGGGCCACCAGGATGTCGCCCGGCTCGAGTGCCGCGGGGTCCCGCGGGTCGAGCACCACCCGGGCGGTGCCACGAACCACACCGGGCGAGCCCGACACGCCGGCCAGCTCAGCACCGTCACCCAGCGACTCGGACTCGGATTCCGAGCGGCGCTTCCAGTCGCTGATGGGCGGCAGGTTGCCATCGGCGATGATGAACGGCGGCTCGATGTCCCACAGCGCCTCGTAGTCCCTCGCCCGCTGGGCCAGGGTCGCCTTGAAGCTCGCCGGGTCGGCCACGAAGTCGTCCAACTCCGAGTTCAGCAGCATGAATACCTGATCGGCGTCCTCGATGTCGCCCGCCTCGGCGTGGCGACGCCCGAGTTCACGGAAAGCCATGCGGGCCTCATGGATCACCCGCACGATCGTGGACTTCGTGCGCTCCCGGTACGACATCATGATCGAGGCCGTCAGCGCCGCCTCGAACATCGGGGCCAGCTCCTCGTTGCCCTCCAGCTGGGCACGCACTTCTGCGGTGGTCGCCTCGCGCAGCGCTGCCGAGGCATCGTGGCGGGCTTGGGGTGACTCATCGTCGCCCTGCAGGCGCACCCTGTCGAGCGCAGCCAGCGCGAGGGCCGGCTTCGACTCCCAGGCGTCGGCTTGGATGTCCCACTCGTTGGGGCCACGGGAGCCGAACTCCTCGAGGAATGCATCGAAGTCCGCCAGCAGCTTCTTGCCGGCAGGCGAGTCCAGCGCAGCGATGCGGTCAAGTACACCATCTGTGCCGGCATCGAACGCACCGGTCAGGCCCTCGTCGGCACGGATGTCGCGCGACATCGCCCACAAGGCATGGCTCGGCAAGGCCGAGTCGACATCACCCAGAGCCGAGAGCACCTTCATCGGCATCGACGGATCACCGATCGCCTCCGCGATCGCACCGAGGATCCCCGGCGCCGCAGCGGCACTCGAACCCGACACCACGTGCTGGGTGAACAGGTGGTGCAGCATCGGGCGGATCTTGCGCACCCGCTCGAGCAGCTCCGCATCCGAGTACGAGGTGAGGTCGCCCCGCTCGGCACGCAGCGCCGCGGCATTGGCCTTGTCCTCATCGAGCTCCGGCCAGTCGGCGCCCGACATCATCCAGGCCGTGTTGGCCTCGATCTTCTCCAGCAGGTGGGGCTTCACGTCGTCGGGGTGCTCCACGTAGGGCGGCACGTCGGGATGCTCACCGAAGAACGCCATGTCGAGCTGCTCGACGGTCACCCCGGGGTTGCGCACACCCTGCAGCCGGCAGCTCGCCAGGTTCAGGTAGAAGTAGCCGCCGAACATGCCGAAGGTCTCGGGATGCTCGGCATCGAAGTCCTCCATCTCGTGGGTGCCGCCACGGATCCATCCGTCGCGCATCCCGAGGACCATCGCCCCCTCCCAGCCGTAGGTCCAGCCCAGTGGGCTCACTGGGTCGCCCATCACCTCGCCGGCATTGGCCCGCGTGTAGTGCGGGAACCGCTCGCTGATCGGCCAGTCGGTGAGATATCCGTCGGTCATTCTGTTGCCCCCCGTCAGGTGTTGGCAGAGAAACTAACCGCTCGATTAGTTCCGGGGAAGCAGAACCACCGGCTCGGTTCGGGGAGCGACCCTCAGTCGAGCGTCACGACCATCTCGTCGCGCCAGGCCGGGCCCTCGTCGGGGCTCGCCATCTCGGGGTTCGCGAAGCCGAGGATCCCCACGTCGGTGAACTCGCCGGCGGGCGGCAGGTCGACGATCACCTCCTGGGACTCGGGGCGGTCGAAGATGCCGGTGTCGGTGGTGAACATGATCATTCAATCCCGGGCACCGCGGCGCTGCCGGGGTCCGTGGTGCGTCTCAGTCCCAGTAGGGGGCGCGCAGGGCGCGGCGGCTGATCTTGCCCATGGTGGTGCGGCCGAGGTCGTCCACGAACTCGACCGACCGGGGGCACTTGAAGCTCGACAGGCGCTCACGGCAGTAGTCGATGATCCCGTCCTCGGTGGCGGACTCCCCCGGCTCCAGCACCACCAGCGCGCGCAGCTGCTCGCCCATCTCCGGGTGAGGTATGCCGATGCAGGCCACGTCGTGCACGGCCGGGTGGTCGATCAGGAAGTTCTCCACCTCCGCCGGATACAGGTTCACCCCGCCTGACACGACCATGTCGCTGAACCGGTCTGTGATGTACACGAAGCCGTCGTCGTCCATCCGGGCCATCTCGCCGAGGGTGAACACGCCCGGTTCCAGGTGGGCGGCCGCCGACTTCTCGGGGTCGTTGTGGTACACGACGCCTCGGCCGGTGGCGTCACGGAAGTAGAGCCGGCCTTCCACGCCGGGCGGTACCGGCTTGTCGTCGTCGCCGATGATGACGGCCTCGAAGGGTGGGTCGGCCTGGCCGACCGAACCGGGGTGCCTCAGCCAGTCCTCGCTGTTGATCGAGCACGTCGTGCCGACCTCGCTGGCGCCGTAGGCCTCGAGGAACACCGGCCCCCACCAGTCGATCATCGCCCGTTTCACCTCGTCGGGGCACTTGGCACCCGTGTGCGCCACGTACTCCATCGACGACACGTCGTAGCGGTCCCGCACCTCCTCGGGCAGAGCGAGCAGCCGCACGAAGTGTGTGGGCACCATCACCGCGCTGCGCGTGCGGTGCTTCTCGATCGCCGCCAACGTGGCCTCGGCATCGAAGCGGCCGAGGATCACCGACGGCGTGCCCGCCACCAGGATCCGCATCCCCGAAAGGGGACCCGTGTGGTACATCGGGCCGACCACGAGGTGCGGGCCGTAGTCGACGAAGCGGGCCTCGCGCAGTGCGTCGAGGTGCTCGGCCATCGTGTCGCCGCCGGCGAACATCGTGGGCGGCAACTCGGTCCCCTTGGGGCGGCCGGTCGTGCCCGAGGTGTACAGCAGGTTGGGCCGGGGCTTCACGGTGAGCGGCGGGTTCACATCGTCGCCGCCGGCCAGCCACTCGTCCCACGGGGTCACGCCATCAGGTAGCACGGCCAAGTCGTCGCCGGCGGTCCAGGCCACCACCGTGTCGACCCCGGCCTCGTGGGCCGCGGCCAAGCCTGTCTCGGCGGTCTCGGGCCCGACGAACAGCACCCTCGTTCCCGAGTCCTCGATGATGTAGGCGGCCTCGGGTGCGGTGAGGTGGAAGTTCACCGGCACCGTCGAGGCGCCACCGAGCAGCGAGCCGAGGTGCGCCAGTGCGGTCTCGGCGGAGTTCTCGGCGAACACCGCCACCCGGTGCTGGTCACCGAGGTCGGTGCCGAGGATCCGGCTGGCCACCCGGTTCAGCGTCGAGTCGACCTCTGCCCAGCCCAGGCACCGGTCGCGATCGACGAGCGCGTTCTCATCGGGTCGTTCGATGGCAAGGCGGGCGGAGAACTCGGGCACGACGGAGCTGACCTACAGCGCGTTGATCGGGTTGAGCTCGCTCTGGAACGACAGCACGTGGCCGTGGTCGTTGACCTGCACCACCCGGCGAAGGTCGCCCATCGCCCGCACCGTGGTGACCGACGTGTGGTGAAGCGTGCATGGCGTGTCGAGCGACGAGTCCATCGCGTGCGCGATGTAGCCGTTGATCACGCCACCGTGGCAGGCCACCACCACCCGCTGCCCCACGTGGCGGGCCATGATCCCGTCGATCGCCGACACGATCCGCGCCCGGAACTCCTCGCGTGGCTCGCCGTAGGGGTAGGCGTCCCAGCGTTGGGTGCGGTTGCCCTCGCGCATGATCGCCCGCAGCTCGTCGGCGTCGAGTGAGTCGAGCACCCCCTGGTCCTGGGGCAACTCGCGCCACAGGTGTATCTCGGTGAGGTCCTCGATCTCGGTGACCGCCAGCTCGTGCGGCGCTGCGATCGCAAGAGCGGTGTCGCGGGCGCGCTGCATCGGTGAGCTGTACACGGCGTCGATGTCGGTGGACTCGAACCGGTTGCCGAGCGCTGCGGCCTGTTGCTGGCCGAGGTCGGACAACGGCGCATCGACTGCGTCGCGCATCGCCATGTTCGTCACGAGCACCTGCTCGCCGTGGCGCACCAGCAACACCTCGCACACACCCTCGAGGTGAGGCAGGAACGAACTACCCAGATCGACCGAACGAATGCGTGCCATCAGCGGCCCAGGATCGTGACACTCGAGATGCCCGGCGAGCCGTACACATGGGTGTAGGCCACCTCGGGGTCACCACCCACCTGACGCACGCCGGCATCGCCGCGCAACTGCAGCACGTTCTCGTACACCTGCCGCAGGCCCGTGGCACCCACGGGTTCGCCGTTGGCGATGCAGCCGCCATCGGTGTTCACCGGGAACCGGCCGGTCAGCTCGGTTTCGCCGTTGGCGATCATCTCCTCCTGCTCACCGTGCTCGCAGAACCCGTTCTCGGCCATGTGCATGATCTCGGCGCCCACCTCGGTGTCCTGCAACTGGGCCAGGTCGATGTCCGCCGGGGTCATGCCCGCCATCTCGAACGCCGCCTTCGCCGCGTCCATCGTGGGGCCATCGCCGCGGGCGGGCGACAGATGCGGTGCCATCACCTCGAAGGAGCCGAACCGGCGCGACCGCACCGCCGCGGCACGCAGGTAGATCGGGTTCTCGCAGTAGTCCTTCGCCTTGTCGCCGCGGCACAGGATCAGCGCCACACCGCCCTCACCGGGCGAGCAGAACATGTACTGGGTGAGTGGATACGCCACCATCGGCGAGTTGGCGATCTCCTCCTCGCTCAGCTCCTTGTCACGCCACGCCATCGGGTTGACCGCACCGTTGCGGGTCGCCTTGTTGGCCACCTTCGTGAGGCTCGACTGCGTGATGCCGAAGTCGTGCATGTAGCGGTTGATCTTCATCCCGAAGAACTGGGTGGTGATCGCCAGCCCCGAGTCGCCGTACCACTCCTCGAGGCCATTGAGCTTGAGGTCCACGCGGAAGGCGCCGCGCTCGTGCTTGTCGAACCCGACCGCCATGCCCACGTCGAACATGCCCGACTGGATCGAGTTGATCGCCGAGAACAACGCCGAGCCGCCGGTGGCGCAACCGTTGGCCACGTTGATGAACTGCAGGCCGGTCAGTCCGAGCTTGCTCACCATCACGTCCGCGGCGCCGGCCTCCTGGCTACCGCCGAACGCGAACTGGATGTCGTCCCAGCCGAGGCCGGAGTCGGCCAGCGCCCGGCGCACGGCCACGACGCCCTGGTCGACACCCTCGATGCCGTCGTGACGGCCGAACTCGTGCATGCCGATGCCGATGATCGCCACGTCGTCAGTCATGACTGGCCCCTGCCTCTGACTTGGCACCGCCAACCGGGCCGAAGGCGAACGTGACCACCTCGTTGCCGTCGTCATCCACATACAGCGGGTCGACGGTGACCTCCAGCTCCATGCCGATCTCGAGGTCGTCGGGCTCGGCGAGCGTGAGGCGTGACTCCACCAGCAGCTTGTCGGCCATCTCGAGGTAGCCGACCCCGAACGGCTCGTAGGTGTCGGGGTCCACGTTGCCCGCGTACGGCGGGGACTTGGGTGGGAAGTCCTGGATGGTCCAGGTCCACAACGTGCCGGTGCGGCCCAGCTCCACCACCTCGGTGGAGCTGCCGCTGCACTTCGGGCAGTCGCCCTGCGGCGGGAACATGTGGTTGCCACAGTCGGTGCAGCGGCTGCCCAACAACACGGGCTCGTCGCTCGGCCATGTGAACAGGCCTTCCTTGATCGGTACTTGTGTCGGCACTGGGACCCTCCGGAACCTGCCGTGGTCGGACTTCGGACTTGTTACTGGTCGCCAACCCAGTTGGGGTTGACGAGGACCTTCAGCTGGCCGGACCCACCCACCGCCAGCTCTTCGAGTGTGGCCGCCAGCGCGTCGACGCGCGTGGTCGACGTGTGCAGCGGGCGGACCTGGACCCTGCCGTCGGCCAGCAGGTCCATCGCGTCGGCGAACTCGTGGTGCAGGTAGCCGAGGGCGGCGGTGACGGTGACCTCGTTGCGCAGCCACTCCCCCGGTTCGATCGACATCTGGCCGGTTGCGAGGCCCACGAGGCACACGGTTGCGCCCCGGCGCCCGAGGCCGACTGCCGCGCCCAGCGCCTCGCTGCTGCCCACGCATTCGTAGACCACATCGGCACCGAGGCCGCCTGTGCGGTCGGCCACGATGTCGGCTGCGGCCTCCGGGGTTGCGGCGGCCGTGGCGCCGAGCGACTCGGCGAGCGTGCGGCGGGCGGAGTCGGGCTCGACCACCAACACCTGGCCTGCGCCGGCTGCTGCCGCGCACTGCATCGTGGTGAGCCCCACCGGGCCGGAACCGAGCACCACAGCCGTGTCGCCCTCCCCCAACTCGCTGCGGTTCACGGCGTGCAGGGCCACCGTGACCGGCTCCACCTGCGCGAGCGTCTCGTCGTCGAGCGACGGGTTGGCGGCGACCAGCCGGCCGGCGGTCACGGAGATGCGCGGGGCAAACCCGCCATGCGCTGGAGCGGTGGCGTCACGCCCATGCACCATGTCGACCACCACAGCGCAGTGGGCGGTGTTGCCTGCTCGGCACTGGGCGCACCGTCCGCACGGCTCCGGCACCCCGACCACAACACGGTCGCCCTCGCTTACCGACGACACGTCGCTTCCGGCAGCCGACACAGTGCCCATCCACTCGTGGCCACACACCGCCGCCCGGTACGGACGGCCCGAGGTGTACGCGTGCACGTCGGTGCCGCAGATCCCGCAGAACGCCACGTCGACCACCACACCATCAGGCGCAGGAGTGGGGTCGGGGAACTCGCGCAGCACCACGTTGCGCTCGCCGTCGATGATCGCCGCCTGCATCAGTCGGTCCCCGCCCCGGCTGAGTCGACTGCCGTCACCCGCACCGGGATCGCGCTCTGCACGGCCATGCCCGTGATCGGGTCGAAGCCCGAGTCGACCGTCACAAGTCGGTTCGTAGGCACGCCGTGGGCGCGCACGGCGGCACCGTCCTCCGCACCGCCCAAGTCGCTGCCCGACGCGCCGCCCCACGAGTGCGACATCGACACCACGCCGGGCTTCACATCATCGGCCGCCGCGGCCACTCCGGTGACCTCGCCATGGGGCGACTCGATGAGCACCAGTTCGCCGTCGACGACGCCCAGCGACTCGAGGTCGTCGGGGTGCATGAACGCCGGGTTGGTAGTGCCCACCTTCGCCAGCCGCGGCAGCTCCGTGCCGAGGCTGTTGATCACGTGCTTCATCCGCCGGCTCACCAACCGGAACGGGAAGGCGTCGGCGTCGAAGCCATCGAGACGGTCGAGCCCGGTCGACTCTGCCCGCACGGCGGCCAGTTCCTCGATCACGTCGGCAGGTGCCACGTCGAAGCGGGCGGTATCGGAGTCGGCCGCGTCCACCACCTGCACCTTGTCGTCGTGGAGCACGCCACGGTTGGCCCGGATCTCCTGCATGGGCATGCGAGCCTTCGCATACACGAGGTCGAGGATGGTGTCGTCGTCGACCGACTCGCCGACCTTGCCGTCGGCGTGCGGGATGCGGCCGCCGGGCAGCTCGATCTCGGTGCCGTTGCGGGCCGCGATCCCCGCGAACACCTCCCACTCGCTCACCAGGTCGTCCTCCACCTCCAGCACCGCCGGCGTGTAGTTCGTGTAGACGCCGGGCATGCGGTTGTCCATGATGTGCGGCACGTCGGCCCGCTCGAGCTCGATGCGCGGGGCTATCACGTAGTCGGCCATCTCGGCGGTGGGTGTCATGCGCGGGTCGATCACCACGAGCAGGTCGAGCGCGGCGAGCGCCTTCTCCGTGAGTACCTGGTCGGGGAACGCCACCACCGGGTTGCCTCCCGAGCAAATGAGCGCCCGCACCTGGCCTTCGCCCGGCTCGAGGATCTCCTCGGGCAGGCGGTTGGTGAGCATCTCGCCGGGCATGCCCGACAGCCCGCCCACGCGGTGTGCGGCGCCCGGCGCCGGGTCGCCGGGCGCGATCGCCCGCGCCACCCGGGTGTCGCCCGGGGTGAGGAACGCGCCGCTCTCGAGCGTCTCGCCGGCACGGCGTACACGGCCACACAGCACATTGAGCGCCAGGGTGAGGTGCTCGGAGAGCATCGAATGGGGTGCCATGTTGGGGCCCGTGCCGGTGCCCGCCGCACCCCGCGGGCCGGCGGCGAACAACTCCGCGGCCGCCACGATGTCGCCGGCAGGCACCTTCGCACGCGCCGAGGTGTAGTCGAGGGTGTAGGGCTCGACCGCCCCGGCGAGCGAGTCGACCCCGTCGACCCAGCGCTCGCAGAACGACGCGTCGTACAGCTTGTTCGAGATGATGTGCCGGATGATCCCCGCCAGCAGCGTCGGGTCCTCACCGGGCTGCACCTGGAGCCATACGTCGGCCGAGGCCGCCAGCTCGGTGCGGCGGGGATCCAGCACGATCAGCTTCAGGCCACGAGCCTTCGACTCGCGGAGTTTCACGAACGGATCAGTGCCCTGCAGTCCCCCGGCCGGTCCGTAGCTCGACACGAGCGGGTTGTAGCCGACGGCGAGGGACACATCGGCGTCGGTGAAGTTGTCCCAGCCCGCCTCCCACGCGCCCATGCGCAATCCGGCCGCGCGATGGGCCGGCTGGTCGATCGTGATCGAGGTGTAGAAGCTCGGCGAGCCGAACCCGGCGTGCCAGGCGGCGGTCACCGGCACCGAGGTGGAGTTCTGGAAGGCGCCGGTGCCCGTGTAGCTGGCGACGGCCCTGGGGCCGTACTCAGCGACGATGTCTGAGATGCGCGCCGCGATCTCGTCGAGCGCGACCGACGACGCGACAGGCTCGAACCCGGCACCCGCCCGCCGGAGCGACGACCGCAGCCGGTCGGGGTGGTGGTGCTGGTCCGCGAGCTGGCGGCCCTTGATGCACGTGTAGCCGCCAAAGAGCGGGTCGGAGCGGTCCGCGGCGACCGAGAGCACCCGCGTGCCCGCCTCGACCTCGATCTCCATCGGGCATGCTGCGTGGCACACCCGGCAGAAGGTCTTCCGTTTCTCGGCCATGTGCGAAAAACTAACCGCTGAGTTAGTTTCTGCCGAATGGGGTTGCGCGAAGCATTCGACATGACCGACCGGGTAGCCGTGATCACCGGCTCCGGGCAGGGCATCGGACGGGGAATCGCATGGGGTCTGGCCGACTTCGGCTGTGACGTGGTGCTCAACGCCCGCCGCAAGGACGACCTCGAGGAGACCGCCGAGGGCGTGCGCGACCGGGGCCGCAAGGCACTGATCGCCGCCGGCGACATCCGCGACTTCTCCGAGGAGATCGGCCGCCGCAGCATCGAGGCGTTCGGCCGGCTCGACATCTGGGTCAACAACGTCGGCGGCTCTGACGACCACAAGACCCGCACGCTCGTCGAGACCCCCGACGACACCTTCCGCGCACAGCTGGAGCTCAACCTCACCTCAGCGTTCCAGGGCTGCAAGGCCGCGGCGCACTACATGGGCGACTCGGGGTCAATTGTGAACATCTCCTCGGGTGCCGGTACCCGCGGCTCCCCCATGACCGGCCCGTACGGCGCTGCCAAGGCCGGAATGAACAACATGAGCCAGACCCTCGCGCTCGAACTGGCACCCCGCATCCGGGTGAACACGGTGGCGCCGGGGCCCGTGTTCACCGAGGCGTTCAAGTCGACGCTCGCCTCCAACCCGCGCAAGATCGACGAGATCGTCGCCTCGGTGCCACTCGGTAGAGCGGGCACGCCCGACGACATCGCCGGCGCGGTGGTCTACCTCGCCTCCGACGCGGCTGCCTGGGTTACCGGCCAGATGATCCTCGTGGCCGGCGGCCGCACCCACCGGGCAGTCAACTATGACCCCAAGGACGTCCAATGACCGCCGCGGACAACTCCGGCGTAGGTGCCGCAGCCGACGCGGCTGCGGGCACCGCCCGCTCCCCCGGCATCACCTACCAGCAACTGCTCGACACCGACACCCACAAGGTGCCTGACGTGCTGCGCCTCGAGTCGCCGCGCTACCTCGGCTCCGACGACGTGCCGGTCGCGCACTACACGTCGCGCGAGTTCCATGAGCTGGAGGTCGAGCACCTCTGGAGCAAGGTCTGGCAGTTCGCCTGCCGCGAGAGCGACATCCCCGAGGTCGGCGACCACATCGTCTACGAGATCGTGCGCGACAGCTTCGTGGTCATCCGCACAGCACCCGACGAGATCAAGGCGTACCCCAACGCCTGCCTGCACCGCGGCCGCCGGCTCAAGGACTACGCCGGGCGCTGCAGCGAGATCCGCTGCCCGTTCCACGGGTTCGCCTGGGAGAACGACGGCAGGCTCAAGTCGATCCCCGCCAGCTGGGACTTCGAGCACGTGGAGCCCGAGGAGTTCTCACTGCCCGAGTGCAAGGTTGGCACGTGGGCCGGGTTCGTGATGATCAACCCGGATCCCGACGCCGGGCGGCTCGAGGACTTCCTCGGCGGGATCGTGGAGCAGTTCGAGGACTGGGACCTCGCCAAGCGCTACACGGGCGCGCACGTCGCCAAGGTGATCCACGCCAACTGGAAGGTGGCCCAGGAGGCGTTCTGTGAGGCATTCCACGTGGGGGCCACCCATCCGCAGATCCTCCCCTATCTGGGCGACACCAACAGCCAGATCGACATCTGGGACAACTTCGCCCGCGTGATCACCGCCGGCGGAACCCCCAGCCCGCTGCTCGACTGGACCCCCACCCAGGACGAGATGATGCGCGCCATGACCGACACCCGCGTCGACGACCCCTCCCCGATGCCCGTCGGCGAGGACGAGTCGATGCGGGCCGTGGGAGCCGAAGCGAGTCGTGACCGCTGGCGGCCCGTCGCCGGGGACCGGGTCGATGACATGTCGGACGCCGAGTTGATGGACTCGATCGACTACACGGTGTTTCCCAACTTCCATCCGTGGGGTGCATTCAATCGCATCGTCTACCGGTTCCGGCCCAATGGCGATGACCACCGCAGCTCGATCATGGAGTGCTTCTTCCTGGCACCCTTCGACGGCGAGCGCCCGCTAAACGAGCCGATCCACTTCCTCGGCGAGGATGAGAGCTTCATCGACGCGCCCGAGCTGGGGATGCTCGGCAAGGTGTTCAACCAGGACGTGTACAACATGGCCCGCGTACAGCGCGGCCTCGAGACCACACGTCGCTCGGGTGTGGTGCTCGGCAACTACCAGGAATCGAAGATCCGCTGGCTGCACGACAAGCTCGACGCATATGTCGAGGCCGGCACCGGTGACCCGGACGCTCAGCCATCAGGAGAGCAGTCGTGAAGGGGATCGTGCATCCACTCACCGGCGCCCTTCACGAGCGCGACGGCGAGATCGACGGCATGGTCGTGGTGAAGGTCACCTCGGGTGACCGCTGGGGCCGGTTCCGCCCCGACGGGTCGTGGATCGAGGGCGAACTGCGCGAGTGCGATCCCCAGCTGGCCGGCTGGGTGGCCGCCCCCCAGATCGCCCACCACCGCATCGCGGAGCCCGACTCCCACTGAGCCGACCGCGCTCAACCGACGCGCAGGGGGTGCTCTGCCGACAGGCGAGCGCACCCCCTGGAGTCGGGTCCTGGTGGTCCGGGTCAGTAGGTGGCGGTGCCGCCGTCGACCGAGAGGACGGTGCCGGTGATGCCGGCGCCGGCGTCGGAGGCCAGGAGCACAGCAACGGCCGCGACTTCGTCGACCAGGTTGAGCCGCTTGATGGCCGAACCCTCGGCAAACATCTCCTTGAGCGCCTCGTAGGACATGCCCATGGCGTCGGCCGCGGCCGGAGCGTCGTTCTTCATCGCGTCGGTCTCGATGGCGCCCGGCGCGATCGCGTTGACCGTGATGCCGAGCGTGCCGACCTCCTGGGCCGCCGAACGCACGAGGGCGTTGATGGCCGCCTTGTTGACGCTGTAGGGGAAGAGTCCGGGGGTGCCCCGCTTGGACTCCACCGACGAGGTGGCGATGATCCGGCCGAAGCCCTGCTCGGTCATGTGGCCGAGCGCCGCCTGCATCGTCCAGAACGTGTGCCAGAAGTTCCACTCGAAGGTGGCCTGCAGGTCCGCATCGGCGACCGCTGTGACCGGGCCGGGACCCTGCACACCGCCTGCGTTGGCGTGGAGGATGTCGATGCGGCCGTAGTGGTCGACAGTGCCCTGGATCAGGGCCAGGCAGTCTTCCTTCTTCGACACGTCGCCCTGGATGAAGTGGACGTTGTCGCCGCCACCCATCTCCTTGACCGCCGTGGCGCCCTTCTCGGCGTCCTTGCCGTTGACAACGACGTTGGCGCCCTCGCGCAGGAATGCCTCGGCGCACGCGCGCCCGATGCTGCGTGTTCCGCCCGTGATGCACGCGACCTTGCCGTCGAGCTGACCCATGTGATTTGCCCCCTGTTGTCTCCGGCCACTCTGGCCTCTGTGTGCGGCCCTTCTGGCCGTGCTTCACGACCGCGTCGGCCGTGGATCGCAGATACTAACCGCTCGGTTAATTCCCTCGCTCCGAATGGCCTGCGACGTAGCCGTGAAGCACGAGCATGAAGCCGTCCACTGCCGCCCGGTGCTCGTCGTTGTCACCCGACAGGCCGTCGGTCAGTCCGACGTTGAACGCCCGGATGCAGGTGAGCAGCTCCCCGCGATCGCTCTTTCGGACCTCGCCGGTCTTGATGCCCCGGTCCACGATCGCCTCGAAGAACCCCCCACCCCGAGTGTCGGCCGCGCCCAACTCCGCCGACAAGGAAGGGTTGCGCTGCCTGTCGATCCGCGCCGAGCCGAGGAACCGCGCCAGGGTCGGGTCATCCCGGTTGAGCTCGTGAGCCACCTCGTAGACGGCCTGGAGCTTGTCGACGAACGTGTCGGCCGACGCCTCTGCCTCGGTGAAGCGGTGGTACACCCGCTCCTGGACCTCTTCGAGCACGGCGGTGTAGATGGCGAGTTTGGAGTCGAAGTAGTGGTAGATCGCGCCGGTCGTGATGCCGGCCTCGGCGGCCAGCATCCGGTTGGTCGTGGCCTCATAGCCGTGGTCCGCGAAGCAGCGCCGCGCCACCGCGATGAGCTTGTTGCGTGTCTCGGCCGAGTCGGACGCCGGTGGGCGGCCGAGTCGTGGTGTCCTGGATGCCACGGCGCTGATCGTAGGCGGCGCCTTCGACCGGCTACCTACCAAGCGGTTAATTTGTCCCGGTGCCGGACGAAGCAGTGGCGGAATCACTCGAGGAGTTCACCGAACGCGCCGCCGCCTGGCTGGCCCTGCACGGCGAGCCACTCGGCGCCTCCGCCGATGGATCGGGCGAGGGCGAGATCGCCTGGGGTGAAGGCGAGTTCAGCGTGGCGGTGTTCCACGACCTGACCTTCGACGAAGAGAAGGCCGTGCTCGCCGATGCCCAGCGTTGGCAGCAGCTCAAGGCCACCGAAGGATTCCACGCCATCACCGAGGACCCCGAACGGGGCGGACTCGGCCTCACCAAGAACCACGCCCGCGCATTCGGCGCGCTCGAGCGCAACTACCGGGTGCCCGAAGGCCACGAGTCGTTCAGCGTCACCACCGACCTGATATCGCCCACGGTCGCAGTGTTCGGCACCGACGAGCAGAAAGAGCGTTTCGTCGCCTCGTTCCTCTCCGCGCGGGAGCTGTGCTGCCAGCTGTTCTCCGAACCCGGTGCGGGCTCCGACCTGGCCGGGCTGTCCTGCAAGGCCGACCTCGACGGAGACGAATGGGTCATCAACGGCCAGAAGGTGTGGTCATCCGGCGCCCAGTTCTGCGAGTGGGGGCTACTGATCGCCCGCACCGATGTGACCGCCGCCAAGCACAAGGGCATGACCGCGTTCCTCGTGCCGATGGACGCGGATGGCATCGAGATCCGCCAGATCCGCCAGATGAGCGGGGGCACGTCCTTCAACGAGGTGTTCTTCTCCGACTGCCGACTGCCCGACTCGATGCGACTCGGCGAGGCCGGCGAGGGCTGGAAGGTGTCACTCACCACCCTCGGATTCGAGCGCGATCACTCCGACGGGTCGGGCGCGGCGGGAAGCGACCGACCGGGTGGGCGGTGGCCACAACTGCTCGCGATGTCGCGTGCAATGGGCGTGACCGACGACCCGCGCGTACGAGACGACCTCACGCGCGTCTACGTGCACAAGCGGGTCGAGGCGATGCTCAACGGCCGCGCCGCGGCACTGGCACGCGAAGGCACTCCGGGACCCGAGAGTTCACTCGGCAAGCTGATGTGGACCGAGGGCCTGACGCTGGTCGGCGAGGTCGCCTCGCGGATCCTCGGGCCGCGGATCTGTGCCGACACCGGCGAGTGGGGCACATGGGAGTGGGGCGAGCACCTGCTCGGCGCCCCCGGCTATCGAATCGCCGGCGGGTCCGACGAGATCCAGCGAAACATCATCGGCGAGCGTGTGCTCGGCCTCCCCGGCGAACCCCGGGTCGACAAGGGAATCCCCTTCACCGACGTCCCCCGCTGAGCCGCCTGCCCGTCTGCAATTGCCGCGGCGCCCCAGCAATGGTGGAATAACTAACCACTCGGTCAATTTCCCGGCACACGACGCCGGCCAACAAGGGGCGCTAAAGCATGGACCTCGGACTCAAGGGCAAGCGGGCACTGGTCACCGGCTCGACGAAGGGCATCGGCCGCGCCGTGGCCGAGACATTGCTGGCCGAGGGCGCGTCGGTCGCCATCTGCGCACGCAGCGCCGACGACGTGGAGACCGCCGTGAAGGAGCTCTCCGAGCTCGCCCAGGACGGCGCCAAGGTCACCGGCGGCACCGTCGACGCATCCGACCTCGCCTCGCTCGAAGCATGGATCGCATCCAGCGCCGACGAGCTCGGCGGGATCGACATCTACGTGCACAACACCTCGGGCAAACCCCAGAAGGTTCTCGCCGAGTGGCAGAAGAACTTCGAGATCGACCTCGTTGCCCTGGTGGGCGGCGTCGCCGCCGCCAGGGAAGCACTTGCAGACGGCGGCGGTGCGCTGGTGAGCATCGGAACCACCGCGGCAGCCGAGCACTTCGGCTCGGGCTCCGGCAGCTACAGCGCCTTCAAGGCAGCGGTCACCAACTGGACACTCGGCCAGGCGCAGGTACTCGGCGCCGACGGCATCCGCTGCAACGTTGTGTCGCCCGGCCCGGTCTTCGTGGAGGGCGGCGACTGGCACAACATCCAGACCGCCAAGCCCGACTTCTACGAGGCCACCGTTGCCTCGCACCCCACAGGGCGCATCGGCAACACGGCCGACATCGCGAATGCGGTCACCTTCCTCGCAAGCGACGCGGCAGCGCACATCAACGGCACCAACGTGACCGTGGATGGCGGCTTCCTCAAGCGCGTCAACTACTGAGCGGCACGGGTCGAGGCACATGGTGGCCGGGGGGCGCAGCGACGGGGACCGACCCGCACGGGTGGACGCCTGCCTCATCGCGGGCGGGCTCTACCACGACATCGACTACGCCCGCCGCGAGCTACTCGACCTGCTCGCCGAGCACGACCAGGTGCGAGTCACGGTGCGCGACGACTGGGAGGACACCGCCACACTCGGCGCCGCCGACCTCGTCGTGGCCTACACCTGCGACGTTCGTCCCAGCAACGCGGCCCAGGACTCGCTGCGCGCATGGGTTGAGGCCGGCGGCCGGCTGGTGGCGCTGCACGGCACCAACTCGGCGCTGGACGTGGGCGGGCCTGACGGTGTGGTCATCCCCCGCTGCTTCCCCACCCTCGCCGACACACTGGGTGGGCAGTTCGTCGCCCACCCGCCGATCGAACCGTTCGAGGTGAACAACGTCGCTCCCGACAACTGGCTCGTGGCCGGCATCGACGACTTCGAGACCACCGACGAGTTGTACCTGATGGAGCACGCGGAGAGCGCGGCGCTCACGCCGCTGCTGACGACCACCTGGCACGGCACGGCCGACGGGTTCCAGGAATCTGACTGGACCAGCGGCGACGGTGAACGGCTCTTGAGCTACTTGCGGCCCCTCGGGCAGGGCGCCGTGCTCTACAACGCCCTCGGGCACTGCCGCGGCCACCACGACATGTGGCCGCACAAGGACTGGTGGCCCACGATCGAGCGGTGCTCGTGGGAGTTGCCCCAGTACCGTGAAATGCTTCGCCGGGCGGTCCGCTGGGCGATGGGAGCCGACTCATGACCCTCGACACCGCCATCGCCGCGGACCTGCACCGGCGCATGCTGCGCATCCGCCTCTTCGAAGAGGCCGCGGGCCGCCTGTTCGAAGCCAACCGGATCCCCGGGTTCATCCACCTCTACGTGGGTCAGGAAGCCGTCGCGGCCGGGGTTTGTGCAGCCCTGCGGGACAACGACCAGATCAGCTCCACCCACCGCGGTCACGGCCACCTCGTGGCCAAGGGCGGTGAGCTCGACCGGATGATGGCCGAGCTCATGGGCAAGGCCACCGGGTACTGCCGGGGCAAGGGCGGCTCGATGCACATCTGTGACCTCGACCTCGACATGCTCGGCGCCAACGGCATCGTGGGTGGTGGTGTGCCGATCGCAGTGGGCGCCGGTTTCGCCAATACCTACCGAGGCAACGACACCGTGTCCGTGGCGTTCTTCGGTGACGGCACGACCAACATCGGTGCCTTCCACGAGGCCGCCAACATGGCCGCCGCGCTGAAGCTGCCGGTGCTGTTCGTATGTGAGAACAACGAGTACGCCGAGTACACGCCCCGGTCGCGCACGATGGCCATCGACGACGTGGTGGAGCGCGCCCCGGCCTACGGCATGCCGGGCGCAGTGGTCGACGGCATGGACGCCGTCGCCGTCTACGAGGCCACAGCCGAAGCACTGGAGACGATCCGTGCCGGTGGCGGGCCGGTGTTCCTCGAAGCCAAGACCTACCGCTACTACAACCACCACGGCATCCAGACGCTGGGCATGAAGTACCGCAGCGACGACGAGGTGGAGCAATGGCGGGGCCGCGACGCGATCGTGGCGCTCGAGACCAGGATGGTCGAGGGTGCGCTGGCAACCGTCGAAGAGGTCGAGGCAGCCCGCGCCGAGGTGGCCGCCGATGTGGACGCCGCGATCGAGTTCGCGCAGGCAAGCCCCGACCCCGACCCTGCCGACCTGCTCGACAACGTCTACACAGAGACCCGGCGGCCCGCCGAAGCACCGGAGCCGCCCGGTGACCCGACCCGCCAGATCACCTACCTGCAGGCCTTCAACGAGGCCATGAACCAGCTGATGGAGGCGAATCCCGAGGTGTTCGTGGCGGGCGAGGACGTGGGCCGCACCGGCGGTGTGTTCCACAACTTCGACGGACTGGTGGACACCTTCGGTGAGCGCCGCATGGTCGACACTCCCATCGCCGAGCAGGCGATCATCGGCATGGGCATCGGCGCCGCCGTCGTGGGCCTGCGGCCGGTGGTGGACCTGATGTTCATGGATTTCGTGCTCGTGGCCATGGACCAGATCGCGAACCAGGCGGCCAAGCTCAAGTACATGTTCGGCGGCAACGCCACGCTGCCGATGACCATCACCACCATGGGCGGCGCAGGGCTGTCCGCCGGCTCGCAGCACAGCCAGAGCCTGGAGGCGATGCTTGCCCACGTGCCGGGCCTCAAGGTCGTGATGCCCTCCACCCCCGCCGACATGAAGGGCCTGCTGGCCGCCTCGATCCTCGACGACAACCCGGTGCTGGTGATGCTCCACAAGCGGATGCTCGGCACCAAGGGCCCTGTTGCCGAGGCCCTCTACGAGACCCCGCTCGGCTCGGCAGCGGTCACGCGGCCCGGCAGCGACGTGACCGTCGTGTCGTGGTCCCGCATGGCCGCCGAGTCACTCGCTGCGGCTGAACAGCTGGCCGGCGAGGGAATCGACTGCGAGGTGATCGACCTGCGCACCGTGTCGCCGATCGATATCGACACGGTGCTCGACTCCGCCCGGCGCACCAACCGCATCGTGGTGGTCCACGAAGCTGTGCGCACCGGTGGGCTCGGCGCTGAGATCGCAGCGCAGGTCCAGGAGCACGCCTTCGACTACCTCGACGCGCCGGTCGCCCGCGTGGGGGCGCCCTTCGCACCGGTGCCGTTCAGCCCCGCGCTCGAGTCGGTCTACGTGCCCGACGCACAGCGCGTCGCGACCGAGATCCGCGCCACCCTCAACCGACCCGCGCCCGGGCAGTCCCGTGGCGCAGCCGGCTAGCCATGGCGGTCGAGTTCGTGATGCCCAAGCTCGGCCTCACCATGGAGCAAGGCACGATCACCGCGTGGCTGGTCGAGAGCGGCACCGAGGTCGAAGCGGGCACTCCCGTTCTCACCATCGAGACCGACAAGGTCGAAAGCGACGTGGAGGCGAGCGAGTCGGGGGTGCTGCACATCACCGGCGCCGAAGGCGACCTGTTCGAGTGCGGTGAACGCATCGGCTGGTTCCTCGAACGGGGTGAAGACCCGCCCGAGCAAGTGGAACCGAAGACTGTCCCCGCCGCAGCGCCCAAGAGTGCGCTGGCGCAGATCGTGCGCCCGGCCGCGGTCCAGCAGGCCCGCGACGGCGACCGACTCCTTGCGTCACCCAACGCCCGGCGGGTGGCCGCCGAGCGGGGTGTCGACCTCGCCCTCGTGCGCGGCACGGGACCGGGCGGGCGCATCGTCTCCGAGGACGTGCTCGCCACGCCCGCGGGCGGCGCCGCAGGGGCCGCTACGCCGGCGGCGCGCCAGACAGCTCAGCGACTCGGGGTCGACATCGCCGAGGTGGCACCACGTACCCCCGGCGCGCGCGTTGACCGCGCGGATGTGGAACACCACATGCGCACCCGCGCCGGTGCTGCACCACTCCAGGCGACCGCACCCGAGATGCCGCTGCTGCAGGAGCCGACTGACACGATCGCCTTGACCGGGATGCGGGGCACCATCGCGGAGCGGATGCACGCGTCGCTGCGGGAAATGGCCCAGCTCACCCTCCACATGGAGGTCGTGATGGACGCGGTCATCGCACACCGCGAGGCCACCGACCCCGCGGAGCGCGCCGGCTTCACCGACTACGTGATCGCCTCAGCCGCCGCAGCGCTGCGCGAGCACCCGGTCGTCAACAGCCAGGTGGCCCGGGGCGCGGTCAACCTCTTGCCACGAATCAACGTGGGCATGGCGGTTGCCCTCGAAGGCGGGCTGGTGGTGCCGGTGATCAGCGACGCCGACAAGCTCGCACTCGATGAGCTGAGCGGCGAGACGACACGGCTCGCCGAGGCGGCCCGGGACGGCAGGCTCACGCTGGCCGAACTCGAAGGCGGAACGTTCTCGGTGACCGCGCTGGGCATGTACGGCGTCGACTCGTTCACACCCGTGATCAACCCGCCCAACACCGCGATCCTCGGAGTGGGGCGGCTGCGCGACGGCGTGGCGTGGGCCGACGGAGCACCATCGCAGACCAAGGTGCTCACGATCAGCCTCACCTGGGACCATCGCGCGTACGACGGGGCGCCGGCGGCGCAGTTCGCTGCGACGATCCGCGACACACTCGAAGGATGGGCACAGCAGTGAGCGAGCCTCTTCACTACTCCTTCACTGCCGCGGCGGCGATCCCGCAGGACCAGCGCGTCGCCATCCTCGGCGGCAAGGGTGCTGCGCTGGCACGCATGACGGCCTTGGAGCTGCCGGTGCCACCGGGGTTCACGCTCACCACCGAGGCCTGCCGCCGATTCAACGCGAGGGGCTGGTCGGACGACCTCGCCACATCCATCGACGACGGCCTCTCCGAACTCGAGGCGACGACCGGGCGGAAGCTCGGCTCCGCCACCGACCCGTTGCTGCTCAGCGTGCGTTCCGGGGCTGCCGTCTCGATGCCCGGGATGATGGACACGGTGCTCAACGCCGGCATGACCGACGAGGTCGCGGCCGCCTTGGCCGAGGCAAGCGGCGACGAATGGTTCGCTTGGGACACGGCCCGCAGGTTCGTGCAGTCGTACGCATCGATCGTGCTGGGTGTGCCCGAGGAGCTCCTGCGGCGCGTGTCGACCGACTGCATCGGCCACGACGAGGGTCGCTCACTGTCACCTGATGGCCTCGCTGCTGCCACCGCACGCATGCGCGATGTGCTGGCCGAGGAGGGCCACCAGATACCCACGGACCCACACGCCCAGGTGAACCACGCGGCAGCTGCCGTGTTCACCTCGTGGCGCTCCGAGCGCGCCCGCGCCTACCGGCGTGTGGAAGGCATCGACGAGTCACTTGGCACGGCTGCGACCGTGCAGATGATGACCTTCGGCAACCTGGGCGAGCGGTCCGGCACCGGCGTGGCGTTCACGCGCGATCCATCCACCGGCGAACGCATCCTCGTGGGGGACTTCCTGGTGGGGGCCCAGGGCGAGGACGTCGTGGCGGGCACCCACTCCACGCTTCCCGTTTCCGAGTTGCGGACCCTCTGGCCTGACGTCGCCGACCGCCTCGACGAAGTCGCGGCGCTACTCGAGCACGACCTGGGCGACCTCGCCGACATCGAGTTCACCGTCCAAGACGGCATGCTCTGGCTGTTGCAGGTCCGCAGCGGCAAGCGCAGCCCCGTCGCGTCGCTGCGTGTCGCCATCGATCTGGCCGAGGACCCCCGCTTCCCCATGACACGTGCCGAGGCCGTGGATTCGGTGTCAGACATCCTCGCCAACCCGCCGACGCGCACGAACCCGGAAGCCCCCGATGACCCCGACCACCTCGTGCTGGCCGGCGGCCTCGCCGCGTCACCCGGACGGGTTTCGGGAAAGCTGTACACACAGATCGACGAGGCCATCGAGGCAGGCGCCCGCGGCGAGTCCATCATCCTCGTGCGCCGCGAGACCTCGCCGGCCGACGTCGCAGGCATGGCGGAGGCGGCTGGGATCGTCACCTCGCTGGGCGGATTCGTCAGCCATGCAGCCGTGGTTGCACGCAGTTGGGGAATCCCCGCGATCGTGGGTGCGGCGGATGTGGCGGTGCTGGCCGACGGCATCACGGTCTCAGGCGAGCACTACCCGACGGGTGAGGTGCTCACCGTGGACGGAGAGCGCGGCACCCTCATGCTCGGCGACCACCCGGCCGAGGAGACCGAGGTCGACGAAGTCCGCATCCTGCGCAAGTGGCAACAGGAGCTCACGGAGTTGGATTCGCCGCCAACGCGGGCAGACGGCACCTCGGCCTCAACACCGTCTGGAGTCACGTCGGAGGAGGTGACCGTCGAGTCGTGCGAGAGGATCCTGGCACTCAAGGGCGCAGCAAGCGCGGCGGCAGTGGCCGAGGTACTCGGCTCGCGTGCGGAGCAGGTCATGGCCGTCATCAGCGACCTTCTCGAAGCGGGCACGGCGCAGGAGCTGCCCGGCGAACGACTCCGCCTCACGCCCGAAGCGGTCGACCGTGTCGACGTCAGGTTCGCCGCGGATGCCGAACGACTGTCGCCCGTGATCGAACCCATCTGGGGCGACTTCCACGACCTGAACGTGCTGTTCAAGACGGTCGTGTCATCGTGGCAGGTCCGCGAGGTCGACGGCGAGGAGGTCCACAACGACCACAGCGACGCCGAGTACGACTCCGGCGTCGTGCAGCGCCTCCGTGTGGACATCCACGGCGGGATCGTGCCGGTCATCGAGGTCGTCACAAGCGCTGAGACCCGATTCGGCCGCTACTCCGAAAGGCTCGAGGCGTCCCTGCGGCGCATCGAGGCAGGCGACACCGACATGTTCGCCCACCCGCTCAAGGACAGCTACCACACCGTCTGGTTCGAGCTCCACGAGGAGCTCATCCGCCTCAGCGGCCGCAACCGCGCCGATGAGGCCGCAGCCGGGCGGGCCTGAGCCGCGACCCCTGGGGCCATCAGGATCAGTCGATGCGCTCGGCGAGCGAAGTTGCTCGGGAGCCCGGGGCGGCGACGCCCACACGCGACGCACCGATTGGCAGCGAGACCCTGGTCTAGGGTTCCGCGACTGGCCGCCGCGGGGCCCGCCGGACAAGAGGGAGACCTACCGATGAAGGACGCTTTGGGATACGAGGGCTCGAACGTGGTGGTCACCGGAACCGCCTCGGGCATGGGCGCGCAGGTTGCTCGGATCCTCACCGAGTTGGGCGCAAGGGTCACCGCGCTCGACATCAAGGACACCGAGGTCCCGGTCGAGCGCCAGATCAGCATCGACCTTCGCGACCGCGCCGCGATCGACGAGGCAGCAGCTCGGATCGACGGCCCGATCGAGTCGTTGTTCTCGTGTGCGGGACTGCCCGGCCCGCCGTTCAGCGAGATCGACACGATCGTGGTCAACTTCGTGGGCGCCCGGCACCTGATCGAGAGCCTGGTGCCGAAGATGGCCAACCCGAGTTCGATCGGCGTGATCTCCTCGGCGGGTGGCATCGGCTGGGAGCAGCAGCTCCCCACGCTCATGGAGCTACTTGCCCTGAACAGCTTCGAGGAGCAACGCGAGTGGCTGGTGGCCCACGAGGAGACATGGGGATACAGCGGCTACCTGTGGTCGAAGTACGCCCTCGATGCGTGGGTCGGCTGGCGCGGCGCCGACCTGATCAAAAAGGGCATCCGGCTCAACGCCACCAACCCGGGCCCGACCGAGACTCCGATGATGCCCGCCTTCCACGACCTGGCCGGCAAGGAAATCATCGAGATGGCGATCGGGCCGATCGACCGCTACTCCACCGCTGAGGAACAGGCATGGCCGATCGTGCTTCTCAACAGCGCGCGCATGAGCTACGTGTCGGGCACGGTCCTGTGGACCGACGGCGGGTTCTCCGGCGCCACGGCGACCGGCAAACACTCCGGAATCGGCTGAGACACCTGCGACATCCGCAAGCGACACGGGGCACTACCAAGAGATCGAGGGCACCACAACGTTTGGCACCGTGACTGATGACCAGTACCACCGCTGGCGTTGATGGGGGATTATTGTTTGTGGGGTCAACTTCCCAGGAGCCGTCGCGATGTCACGTCGATCAGAACCTGAAACGTGGGCAGATGCCCCCGAGGACCGGATCCGTGTGTTGTTGGAGTGCGACCCCGCGTCGTCGCCCTCGATCATCGGACCCATGATCGAGCGACGCGGCTTCGAGGTGCGGACCTGCGAAGGACCCGACTCGGTTCCTTGCGACCTGCTGACCAGCGGGGCTTGCCCATTGGTTGACGGCGCCGATGTGGTGGTGAACATCATCCGTGAACGCGAGACCGCAATCGAACTCGTGAATGCGGTCACCGCCATCCGGCGGCCGCCGGCAGTTCTGGCCCAGGTGAAGAGGGTCCGGGCCGAACGCGATGGCCGATGCCCCGATGACCGCAATGACGTCATCGAGATCAGCCCGCACGTGAACTCTGACCAACTCGTCGAGGCGATCGGCACGGCAGTCGAACGCAACCGGCAGCCGATCCCCATCGGGGCCGACCGCTTCTGCTGAGGTCCGCCCCGGCGCTCTCAGTCGAGCAGCTCGCCCCGCTCCCCGGCCATCCAGCTCTCGAGTGAGTCGGCCATCATCTTCGCTGCGTCGAAGGTGATCCACTTCTCCGGCACCACTTCGAGCACCAGGCGCCGCTCCGAGTCGAGCATCGCGATGAAGTGGTCCGTGAGGTCGCCCGGACCACCCATGATCGCATCCGCTATCGCCGGGTAGGCCCACGACTTGGTCTGCTTGTCGTCGTGGATGATGCAGCGACCCTTGACGGTCACCGTCCTGGCCGGACCGACCTCGGTGCCAACGCCGGAAACCACGATCGACACGCGGGGGTCGCGACGCACCGCGGAGATCCGCTTGCGCTGGCCGGAGGACGTAAGCCAGAACCGGCCGTCACGCCACACGTAGCTCATCGTGACGCCGACCGCCCAGTGGTCCTGGGTGCCCCAGATGAAGGTGCACTCGTTCTGGCTCTGGAGCATCTGCACCCGCACCTCGGGGTCGAGCGGGTACCCGCCGACCTCCTCGTAGTTGGTGATCCCCATGGCCCGGCCGACGCCCGCGGTCAGGCGAACTGGAGGCGGACGATCCAGTCGGCCACCAGGGCCGGCTTGTCCGCGCCTTCGATCTCCATCGTGTACGTGCGGGTGAGGTGGATCGCGTTGTCTCCCTTGGGCTCAGCTGCTGAGAGGACAGACCGGCAGCGCAGGCGCGAACCATTGGGGACCGGGTTGACGAACCGCACCTTGTCGAAGCCGTAGTTCATGCCCATGGCAATGCCACGGAACAGCTCCGGATCCTGTGGAATCGACGCCGCCCCGTGCGTGAGCATCGAAAGGGTAAGGAACCCATGGGCGATCGTGGTCGGGAAGCCGACCGACTTCGCGCCCTCCTCATCAACGTGGATGAACTGGTGGTCCTCGGTGAGGTCCGCGAATTGGTTGATCATGTCCTGGGTGATCTCGAACCACTCGCCGACGCCCTCTTCGGTGCCGACCCGCTCCTGGATCTTCGCCAACGCTGTTGCTGCTGCCTCGGACACTGCCTGCTCCTGGTGACCACCTGTTGGGTGCCTGATCACCCGTCGCCGTGGTCTGTTGCGACCCCGACACTGTTGCAGATGTGCCGGGGCACCGTGGCACGGAGCAGCGGCTGCTGCTTGCTGCCGTCGCCCGGCCGGCGAGCACCGGGTCAGCCGTCGGAGTCCGCTTCCTCGGAACGTGCGACGACCCCGAGCAGCTCGCGGGCGACCATCGGACCCGCGTTCTGGTTCTGGCCGGTCACCAGGTTGCCGTCGACCACCCAGTGATTGGCGAGGAAGTCCCGGAACTTCGAGGTCGACTCGAACCTCGCACCCATCCGACGCAGCTCCGTCTCGGGGTGCTGTGGCGTGGACTCGATGCCGAGCTCGCGCACCTGCTTGTCGGTCACCGCGCTGATACGGCGACCCTCCACGAGCGGCGAGCCATCCGGCGCTGTCGCGTTGCGGAGTCCGAGCGGGCCATGGCACACGCCACCGATCGCCTTGCCGAGCCCATTGGCCTCCGTGAGCTGCGCTGCGAGCTCCTCCGATGTGCCGAAGTCCCAGGCTGCACCCCAGCCGCCGGCCAGGTACACGATGTCGTAGTCGGCCATGTCGAGTTCACCGACGGCGAGCGAATCGTTGACCTTGTCCCGGAGCGTGTCGTCTGCGAGGAACCTGTCGTCATGCTCGCTGCGCAGCACCGGTTTGAGCGACTGCGGGTCCACCGGGATTGCCCCACCCCGCGGACTCGCCACGTCGACGTCCATGCCGGCGTCGAGGAACACGTAGTAGGGCGCCGTCATCTCCGAGGCGAACACACCGGTCGGCTTGCCGACGTCGAGCACTCCGTGGTTGGTCGCGACCACCAGGGCCCGACGACCGGGCAGCTCCGGCGCGTTGGCCGAGTCAACGTCGTCGGGATGCAGACCGAGACGCTGCAGCCCACGGCGCAGCACCCGTGCCGGCGGGAGCGGCGACTCGGCATCGGGGGCGCTGTGGGCCTTGCTGACCGCGTAGGGCCAGGGGTTGTTGCGCTCCGGCACGCATTCGGCGCGCTCTTCCTTGAGCAGCCGCTTCAGGTGGTCGCGCACCTCGAGCAGGCCGGGGTCATCGAGGCGGTTGTGCGCCTCGATCGGATCGGCCGTGAGGTCGTAGAACTCCCACTGGTCATCGAGCACGTCGGTTCGCCACGACACTCCACCTGGCCCGTCCGCGGCCAGCTGGCGCACACCCGGCTCGGTCCAGGTGTTGGGATCATCGAAGGTGCGCACCACCTTCCACAGGTGTCCTGCACCGCCGGGGGCATCGGCGTCGTCCACCCGGGCCACGACACCCTCGAAGTTGGTGGCCACATGGGCGGGCACCTGTATCCGCATCAGTGCGGGCGGGTTGTCGGCGCGACCGAGCTGCCGCGCGATGGCGGACGCTCCCCTGTCGCCCTCGAGCATGTTGTCGCGCGTCGTGAGGTATACGGCGCGCGACTCATCGGGATCCCCGCCATCAACGGTGCCCATGAGATCGCGACCGGGCAGCGGGTGCACCTCGGTGAAATCACCTGCGAGCTCCGCCGCTGTCGCGTCCACATCCACCCCTGCTGCCGACAGCAGCGTGGGCACGAGGTCGACGTGCGAGCTGGGGGCCTCGACCACCCGGCCTTCGGTGGGCGACTCACCAACCCTGGCGATCACGAACGGTACCCGGGTGGCCTCGTCGTACAGCTGGTACCACTTCTGGTGCAGTCCGCCGTGTGAGCCGAGCAGATCGCCGTGGTCGGAGGTGCGTACCAGCACCGTGTCCGACGATGCGCCGGCTTCCACCCCGTCGGTGACAGCGCGCCGGACACGGTCGATCGGTGCATCCACCTCTGCATGCAGCCGGTAGTAGGTGTCGCGGTACTGCTGGAGGTTGGAGGTGTACATGCGCTTCACGACAGCGGCAGGGCCATACCCCGAGTAGTAGGCCTCGCGGTAGGCGATCTGTGCCGCGGGCTTGCTGGAGAGATCCTCGTCGTCAGTGGGCGACGGCGGCACGTGCGGCGGATCGAGCGGTGACTCCTCCAGCGGGCTCGAGCGCTGCCAGCCGGGGAACAGCACGATGTCGTGCGGGTTGACGAAGCTCGCCACCAACAGGAACGGCCGAAGCGCCTCGGTGTCTCCCGCGGCCCTTCGCGCGTAACGGTCCTCGAGCCACGCAACCACGCGGTCGGCGATGAGCGGGTCGCGTCGCAGTCCGCTATTGGCCAGCGGCGCCCCGTGCGGCTCCGGGCCGACCCAGCCCGAGAAGCCGAAAGGCCCCAACGGATCGGCGTCGAGATACTTCTGCACCGCCGCAAGGTCGATCACGCCGTCGTCGTCGTTCGTGGCCAGCACGTCACCAGTCTCGGGGTCGTGCAGGTCGGCGTGGCTGATGTGCCACTTGCCGTCGTAGTGCGTGTCGTAGCCGGCCGCGCGGAACCAGTTGCCGAGCGTCGGCACCTCTGCCTCTCGCAGCCAGCGCATCCTCGTGTCGTCAGCCATCTTGCCGAGGCCATCGGTCTGGGTGACACCGTGGACGTCGGGGTACTGGCCTGTGAATAAGGTGGGGCGGCTTGGCACACACGCCAAGGAACCCGTGTAGTGACGACGGAAGCTGACGCCGTTGTCCTCGAACCACCGCTCGCCCGGCAGCGTGGCCGAGCGCCACTCGCGCAGCTCGTCGGTCTCGTAGGAGGGTGCGGCGCGCTCCTCGTCGCTCATGATCAGGATCACGTCAGGTCGATCAGCCATTCGCGGCCGTCCTCTCTGCACTTCGGCGCTCCTGGGCACCCTCGATAGCCAACAGCCTGTTGCGCAGGCCCGTGAGCATCTGCTCCGAGGCACGCCCGAGCAAGCGGCCCACCACTCTCGCAACGATCGGCCCCGGCGGGCGGGACCCGGTGTCGATCACGCTCGCGAGCGTCACTCTCGAGCCGCCATCGTGGCCGTAGACGTGCCAGGTGTTGGACACATGGCGGACCACTTGCGGAAGGCCCTCGATGTCGTAGGACAACGTCGAGGGTGGATCCCACGCCGTCACGGTCTCGACCAATGTGGAGGAGCCGGTCTGGATGCGCCGCGAGCCGCCGATACCGGGACTGCCCTCCAGCAGCACGGAGTGGTCCACATTGGGCGCCCACGAGCTGATCGCACCGAACTCTCCCAGCACCGCCCACACGTCCTCGGGTGGGCTCGACAGGTCGATGCTTCGGGCGACTGTGGTCGGCATCCGCCCAGTGTGGTCGCCGAGAGAGGCCCCGTCCATGGGGCAATGCCGGTACGGTCGCGACCGTGAGCACACGCGATGCCGGCGGGCCCCGGGTTCGCCGACCTCCCCCACCGTGGATGCCGGTGGTGATCGATGACGTCGTCGCGCTCAACGAACGGTTCATGCGGATCACCCTGCGCGGCGACGACCTCGCTTCGATGGCCGCGCCGGAGACTGCTGCAAGCATCCGTCTGCTGGTTCCGGAGGCTGCCGGCGCCGATCTCGTGATCCCGGAATGGACTGGCAATGAGTTCCTGCTGCCCGGTGGGGGTCGGCCCGTGATCCGCACCTTCACCCCACTCGACCACAACCCTGCCCGCCGTACCCTCGAGCTCGAAATAGTGCGTCACCCGGGAGGAGCGGTCTCCGGATGGGCGGAGTCGGCCACATCCGGAGACCCCGCCGCGTTGTCCGGCCCGGGCGCTGCGGTGGGGATCGACACCTCGGCTCCGAGGTGGCTCATGTTCGGCGACGAGTCTGCGATCCCCGCGATCGGCCAGATGCTCGCCGAGGCAGCCCGGCTCGATCCGCAGCCGGAGTGCACCGTGCACCTCGAGGTCGGTGCGCCCGGCGTGGGCGACTCACTGCCGAGCTTCGCGTCGTTGACGGTTGCTCGCCACGTGCGGTCCCAGAGCGAGGCCCCGGGGGCGACGCTCGTTGCCGTGGGCACCACAATTGAGTCGGTGGACGAGGCGACGGCAATCTGGGCCGCCGGAGAAGCCGCCGCCGTGCAGGCACTCCGCAAGCACTTCTTCCGCACCCTCGGGGTGCCTCGCAGCCAGGCGACGATCCGCGGCTACTGGAAGTCCCGCACCTGACCCCGCCCTTCGCCCTACCCGTTTCCCGCCCGACCCGCTCCCGCAACCGTTTCGTTGGTGCTCAATCACGCCCTGCGTGATTGAGCACCAACAAAACCCCCTGAGCCGGGGTCAGTTGCCAGACCAGGTGCGGGTTTCTCCGTTGCGGTGGGTGAGCCCGCGGGCGTCGAGCGTGTCGAGCAGGGGCAGGAGGTACTTGCGACTGAGTCCCAGACCCTCGCGGAAGTCGGCGAGCGAGGCCGGGCCGACCTCGAGCACCGAACGAACCTGTTCGACCAGCTCGGCAAACCGCTGCGGCGTGACGACCATCCCGCCGAGGTCGACCAGCGTCGCGTCGCGTACAGCCTCACCGACATGACGCTGGGCCACACCGGCCGCAGCGGTGAGTTCCGATGGTCCCATCATGTGGGGCGGCTCCGACTGAAGCGCGCCGAGCAGCCGGTCACGAGCCGCCTCGTACTCCGAGCCAGCCGTTCCCGGCCGCTGCACCGTGCCGCTACGGCGCTCCACGAGCCCGTCGGCCAGCAACCCGTCCACGGCGATCCTCCCGAGCGGATCGGACGGTTCGGGTACCGAGGCCTGCCCTTCCAGCACCTCGAGCAATCCGTCACGCCGGCGATGCAACGCATCGGCCGAGACGACCCAGTGACCGATCTCCAGCAGGTCGCCTGCCTCCAGCTCCGCCAAGGGCCCGACCTGGGTGGCCAACGCCGATGCGGCCATGCACCCGTCGGCCTCCCCCACCAGCTGCTCCGCCAGGTTGCGAGCGCCCCGTACAGCGGACCCGTTCAGCACCAGCCACCTGGCGGCCATCGCCGCCGAGTCGTAGCGGTTCAGATCCGCATCGACCGCGAGGATCACTCCCCCGCCCGCCGTTTCGTCGGCACCCGTGTCGCGCAGGATGAACCGGTCCCCCGGAGCCACAGGCCCGAGAGCCTCGTTCAGATGCAGCCTCGCCAGCACCGCATCACCGGCCGAGCGGACCGCAGCCAGATCAGCGCCGGTGTCGCCGAATCGAAGCTGGGCCGACGCGTGCGCCGTGCCCACGAACACCTCGTAGCCACCCTTGCCCTCGAGTCGGTCTCCGCGGCCCCGCACCGGCCACACCGCCGCCTGCCAACGTTTCCCCGAAGCCCACTGGCCCGGGACCACCAGCGCCTGGCCTCTCTGCGGCGCTTCATCGAGCCTCGTGAGCGAAACGCCCACGCGGTGGCCCGGCTCGGCGACCTCGGTGCTGCGCCCGTGCACCTGCAGTCCACGCACGTGTGCGGAGACCTCACCCCCGCCGCCGGCGATCACCACGTCGTCGCCGACGCGCAGCGATCCGCCGGTGAGCGTGCCGGTCACAACCCTTCCGCTGCCCTTCAGCAGGAACGACCGGTCGATCCAGAGGCGGGGCCGGCCGCTATCCCGGCCGGTCGGGCCCGACGAGGAGCAGGCGACCGAACTGATCGATTCGCGGAGGTACTCGATACCGGAGGCGTCGGTAGACGATGTCGTCACCATCGCCGCGCCCGACAGCCCTGTGCCGGCGAGGGCCTCGCTCACCTCGAGCTTGGCCAGCTCCACCGTGTCGGGATCGACGGTGTCGGCATGGGTGATTGCCACCACGGCCGAGTGCACGCCGAGAAGGTCGAGGATCGCCAGGTGCTCCTCGGTCTGCGGCATCCAGCCTTCGCGGGCCGACACCACCAGCAACGCCATGTCAACCGAGCCGCAGCCCGCCAGCATGTTCGGCACGAAGCGGCGATGACCGGGCACGTCCACGAATCCCAGCACGGACGGTCCGCCGGGGATCTCCATCTCCATGGACGCGAACCCCAGGTCGATGGTGAGGCCCCGGCGCTTCTCCTCCTGCCACCGGTCCGGGTCGATGCCCGTGAGCAGGCGCACGAGCGTGGACTTGCCGTGGTCGACGTGGCCCGCCGTGGCGACGATCAATCGGTTCTCCCGCCGACAGGGCTGCCGCCGACAGGGCTGGCGACGGCGTGGAGCACAGCCTCGGCCACGAGCTCATCCGTCGCAGGGTCGATGGTGCGCATGGACAACTGCACCGTGCCCGAGCGCACGACAGCCAGCACCGGTGTCGGCCCTGCGCGCAGGGCGGCCGCAACGGCCCGGGGGTCATGGACCGACAACGCCACCGCCCGGCCGTCGATCGGTCGGTTGGCAGCGGAGCCGGCCCCGGCGGAGTCGTCGAACTGCACCACCTCGGCCGCGGTCGGCTGCAACCGGGCCACCAACGCTGCCGCCCGAGCCTCCAGGTCAGCCGGCGCGGCTGTGGCCATCTGCCAGAACGGCACTGATTCGGCGGCGGTGCGGTCGAGATGTGCACGCACCGCGGCGTGCAACTGCGCGGCGCGCAGCTTGTCGTAGCGCAGCGCCCTGGCCAGTGGGTGGCGCCGGATCCGCTCCATGCGAGCCTTCTCACCAACGAGGATGCCTGCCTGTGGGCCGCCCAGGAGCTTGTCGCCGCTGAAGGTCACGACGTGTGCACCGGCCTCGATCGACTGCCGCGCCGCCGGCTCGTCGCGAAGGAAGTCGGGCGGAGCGCCGTCCAACCAGGGGGTGTGCGCGTCGACCAGGCCCGAGCCGATGTCGTGAACCATGTGCAAGCCATGACTGTCGGCCAGCTTGGCCAGGTCGCGCGTGGGCACCGACTTCACGAAGCCGAGCTGCGCGAAGTTGGACGGGTGGACCTCTAGCAGCACCTGGGTGTCGTCACCGATCGCGGAGCGGTAGTCGGCCAGGTGTGTGCGGTTGGTGGTGCCGACCTCGCGCATGACGGCTCCGCCCTGGCTGACGATGTCGGGCACGCGGAACGAACCACCGATCTCGACCAGCTGACCCCGCGATACGACAACTTCACCTCCGCGAGCGAGGGCTGTCAGTGCCAGTAGGACGGCCCCAGCGTTGTTGTTCACGACCAGAGCCGACTCGGCACCGGCGAGTTCGCTGATGTCGGCTTCGAGACCGCCGAGGCGCCCCGCGCGGCGGCCACCCGACAGGTCCATCTCGATTGGCACCGTGGCGAGCCCCGAGTCGCTCTCCTGCAACGGGGCCAGCGGCGCGCGCCCCAGGTTGGTGTGAAGCATCACACCGGTGGCGTTGACCACGGGTCGCAGCGGCCCGCGAGCGAGGACCGCATCCGCAAGGGCCCTTTGCAGCGCCTCGGTGGTGGTCGATGCTGTTGCCAGGTGCTCGCGGGCGTCGTCGATGATGCGCCGCGCCTCGGTACGCACCACCGGAGCCGGAGCGAGCCCATCGGCACTGCGTGCGAGCACGTCCACCTGAGGCAGGTCCCGCGGCTGCGTGATGTCACTCACCGGAACCGCACTTCTGATCGACCAGGCCTGGCTCGCTCCGTCAGCTCACCGACGACCCAGGACGCACCGGGGCCCAGCGATCCGGTCACATCAGCGAGTCGGCCCGCCGGAACCGCCATCAGCAGGCCACCGGAGGTCTGGGCATCGCAGAGCACGACCCGGTCGATCTCGTCGACGCCGCCCCAGTCCACGTACTCGGTGTCATCGAGGTTTCGCTGCGTGCCGCCGGGTACACCGCCCGCAGCCACAGCGTCGCGTACGCCGTCGAGCACGGGCACTGCAGCCGGTTCGATCACGGCGTCCAGTTCCGAGGCCGAGAGCACTTCGCCGAGGTGCCCGATGAAGCCGAAACCGGTCACATCGGTGGCGCACTTGAGCCCCGCCGACACGGCAACCTCACTGGCGTCGCCGTTGGGGGTGCACATCCACTCAACGGCCAGGTCCTCGGCCTCGTCGCCGGCGAGGCCCCGCTTCACAGCTGTGGTGAGAACACCCACCCCCAGCGGCTTGGTGAGCACCAACGAGTCGCCGGCACTACCAGCCGAGTTGCGCAGCACCTGGTCGGGATGGGTCACTCCGGTGACGCTCACGCCGAACTTCGGTTCGGCGTCGTCGATCGAATGGCCGCCAACGACCGCGCAGCCGGCTTCGTCGAGCACCACGGCGGCGCCGTCGAGCACCTCGCCGAGCAGCGACCAGTCGAGTGTGTCGCGGGGCCAGCCCACGATGTTCATCGCCGTGACCGGCCGCCCGCCCATCGCCCACACGTCGCTCAGCGCGTTGGTGGCGGCGATGCGCCCCCAGGTGTGCGCGTCATCCACGATCGGCGTGAAGAAGTCGAGCGTCTGCACGATCGCGAGATCATCACCGAGGCGGAACACACCGGCGTCGTCAGATGTGCCCGCGCCCACGAGCACGCCCGGTGAACTCGGCAACGGCAGGGCCATCGAGTCGAGGGCGGCATGCAGCTCGGCCGAGGAGAGCTTGCAGCCACAGCCCGCTCCCCGCGAGAAGGCGGTGAGCTTCGGAGTGGGAGCGTCCGCAGCGGTCATCGGCCCGCCCATCGTCGGCGGTGGCGGAGACGGAGGGAATCGAACCCCCCACACCCGCATTGGGTGCCAGCGGCTTTGAAGGCCGCGGAGGCCACCAGGCACTCGGTCGTCTCCGCGGTGCAACGTAGCACCGGCAGCGGCACTGGGTTGCGGGCAGTCGGGCGCCGGTGCGGCGCGGACGCCGGCGGCGTCAGTCGTCGGGACTGCGCTCGGCCGGCGCCATGTAGAACCACAACAGGCCCGGAGCGCCGTTGTCGCGCATGGAACGCCGGGCCGCCTGGACCAGCTTGCCGGCTTCGGTCTCCTCGTAGAACCAGTGCTCGGCAGCCCAGGCCTCGGGCGCGCCCTGTACCAGTTCGACACAGAGCTCCTCGTAGTAGGAGCGCACGTCGTGCACGACTTCGATCGGAAGGCCGGGAAGCTGTGCTTCGGTCCAGTCGGCACCGTCCGCGATCCGCTGGAACGCCTCGAGCACGCCGGGAATCCCGTCGGCGTCGACCGTGCGGCCCACCGAAGTGCGCCCGGTTGCGGCGGTCGCGCGGTCCCATGCGTCGCGAAGAGCACGGGCCTCGTCGACCGCGGCGGGGAGATCGGGATCCATGCGCGGCGGAAGCGAGCAGGCAACGGCGTTGTCGACCTCGGAGGTGATTACCTCGGGGAACGTCTCGAGCACTGGCCCTTCCGGTGCGTCGAGCAACCCGAATGCAGCGTCCAGCACCCGTCGCTGGAACGGTGCATCCAGCGGCTTGCCGAGCGGGCGGCCGAGCGGGAACTCCGCATAGAGGGCGCGCGGCGGCTGGGTTCGCTGCGCGACGTCGAGCACCGACACCAGCGACACCGTCGCTATGCCCGCGGACTCGAACACATGGGCGAGCGCACACACGGTGCGCGAGCAGAGCGGTCAAACCGGGGTGAGCAGCACGACGTCGATGCCCTTGGCCTTCAGTTCGGCCGCTGCCCTCGGGCCTGTCTCGAGTCTCACCTTGGTGACCGAATCGTCCTGGTTGCCGGTGAACGACACATGGTGCGATCCGACCGCACCTATCACTCCTTCGGCCGCCATTTCTTCGAGCCGGTCCGCCGGGTAGGCCACGTTGAGGTCGGCCGCGATGCCGACGCGGTCGAAGTTGGGTGACCAGTGCGACAGCTGCAGGTCGCGCTCACCGGAGGGAATGATCCGGTAGGACGGATCGGAGTCCGGAGCCCAGCCGTCGCCATCGGTGGTGCGCAGACCGGCGGTGGTCACGATCGCGACCGTGGCCTCCGACAATGGCGGCGGCTGCACGAACGGCGTGTCGTCGAACTCGGGTACCGGCAGTGCAGCTGCCAGGTCCCTCATTGCTGCGTCGTTGTTCACCGCGCGCCCCCGCGGACAGACCCGTTCATGGCTAGACACAGTATCCGTTGTGGGCGCCCGGAATCGGCGCGAGACTCGCTACAGCCGAGCGATGAGGCGCCATGAGCGAGTCAGATGTTCCCGACTTCGATGTGACCGCAGACCCCGACGAGGTGACCGTCGACCCCGACACGCTGCGGGCCAAGGTGCGCGACAAGTACGCCGAGGTGGCCGAGCACCCCGATCACCAGTTCCATTTCCACACCGGTCGCGATCTTGCCGCCCGGTGTGGGTACGACAGGGACGCGGTGAATGCCCTTCCCGACGCTGCGGTCGAGTCGTTCGCCGGTGTCGCCAACCCATTCGCGCTCCGTGAGCTGCAACCGGGTGAGAAGGTGCTCGACGCGGGTTGCGGCGCCGGATTCGACAGCTTCCTCGCCACACGGGCTGTCGGCGAGTCCGGTGAGGTCGTGGGTGTCGACATGACCCCCGAGATGGTCGGGCGGGCGGGCCGCGTGGCCGATTCGATGGGTCTCGACAGCGTCCGGTTCCGCGAGGGACTGGTGGAGGATCTGCCCGTCGACGACGGCTGGGCCGACGTGGTGATCTCCAACGGCGTCCTCAACCTGGTGGCCGACAAGAAGGCCGGGTTCACAGAGATCTGGCGGGTGTTGCGACCCGGATGCGTGTACCAGTTCGCCGACATCGCCAACGGCCAGACCATTCCCGAAGAGGCGGTGCGCGACATCGACCTCTGGACCGCTTGAATAGCCGGAGGGCTGCCCCGTGTCGGGTGGCAGAAGCTCCTGGAGGAAATCGGCTTCGTTGACTTCAGGGTTGGAGACGCGGTCGACACATTCGCTGACTCCGGGGGCGAGGGCAACGCACGCAAGTTCGAGGTCTTCGGCTTCCCATTCCTCGTGCGCAAGCCCTGACCGCGACGCGACTGCGCCATCCGCCCCGATACTGGTCGAATGCAAAAGTTCTTCGACGACGATGGGTTCCAGTTCGCAGTCCTGTCAGCGCTCGGCTCCGCCTACCGGGGCCTCGCCGACGTGGGCGAGGTGCTGAGCACGGTCGAGCGCATTCCAGAAGGTGACCGCGAGGCGTGGGTCACCCAGTGGACGGCATGCGCCGAAAGGCTCGAATCAGCCGCCGACTCCAGCGCTTCGGCCGGCCACGCCGTCAGTGCGCACACCGCTGCGGTGCGGGCATCGCTCTACTTCGACATTGCGTCCTCGATGGCTCCGGGCACCACCGACCCGGACCGATTCAGTGCGCTGTGGGAACGCAGTCGTGCCCTGTGGGATCGAGCGGTGGGCACCGGGTCAACTCCCGTCGAGCGGGTGCGGATCCCCTACGAGGATGACGCGCTCGACGGCTACCTGTTCCACCCCGCCGACGCCGACAGCCAGCAGCGCCCGACCGTCATCCTCAACAACGGCAGCGACGGACCGGTCAACGCCATGTGGACCCAGGGGGGCGCCGCAGCGGTGGAGCGCGGATGGCGGGCCATCACCTTCGACGGACCTGGCCAGGGTGCCGCCCTGCATCGCGACGGGATCCCGTTCCGTCATGACTGGGAGGCGGTGATCACCCCTGTCGTGGACTTCCTCGTTGCCCGCGACGACGTAGATGACACAAGGATCGCCCTGCACGGCGTCAGCCAGGCCGGCTACTGGGCTCCAAGAGCCGCCGCTTTCGAGCACCGGCTCGCAGCCCTCGTCGCCGATCCCGGCGTCGTGCGCGTCGCGGCCTCGTGGGAAGCCCACCTGCCCGATTCGATGGTCGAGTTGCTGGATTCGGGCGACAAGGAGTCCTTCGACTCCTTCATGGACGTCGGCCTGGATGACGATCGGGCCGCGAAGGGGGAGCTGTTGTGGCGCATGGCCCCCTACGGCACTGATTCCTACTTCGACGCCTACACGGCGGCGCGAGCGATGAGCCTTGACGACGACACGATCGCCGCCATCAGGTGCCCGACGCTCGTGACGGATCCCGACGGCGAGCAGTTCTGGCCCGGTCAGTCGCTCGAGCTGCACGACAAGCTCACCTGCGACGCCGAACTGGTGCGATTCACCAGCGACGAGGGAGCGAGCTGGCACTGCGAGGTCGCAGCACAGTCACTGCGCGACGAGCGGGTGTTCGACTGGCTCGAGGGCGTGCTGGGCTGAGAGCCGCCGTCGCCCGCATGTGCGGCCGTGGAAGACTGCGCGGATGGCCCAGCGAAACGTGCTCGGAGGAGAGCTGGAGGAGTGCAGCGCTGACCCGATGACGGGCTTCTTCCGCGACGGGTGCTGCAACTGGTCAGAGCAGAACGTTGGCTACCACACGATCTGTGGTGTGGTCAGCGCGGAGTTCTTGGAGCATCAGCGCTCGATCGGCAACGACCTGGTCACCGCCAACCCCGACTACGGATTTCCGGGTCTGAACCCCGGGGACCGCTGGTGCATCACGGCACGCAACTGGCTGCAGGCCCACCAGGACGGCGCGGCGTGTGCTGTCGTGCTAGCGGCCACCAACGAACGGGCCATCGACATCGTGCCGCTGGAGGTCCTACGGCAATACGCGGTCGACGTGCCGCCCGACCCCGGCATTCTCGCCGGGGACTGATTGGTCGATCCCTCAGGGACTCTCGGCCACGGCTCGGATGCGTCCGAGGGTCTCGCGCATTCCTCGCTCGTTGGTCTTGCCGCGGGCCCTCCCGAAGAGCGCCCAATAGGCCTTGGTGGGCAGGTTGGCGGGAAGCCTGAACGACTCGGTGACGTCGGTGCCCGAGCCTGATGGCTCGAGCTCGTAGCGCCAGCTGTTCATCACACGGTCACCCGGGCCCAGGACGTCGAACGCGAACACCCGACCTGGCTCGCAGCTCGTGATCCGGCAGACGGTCCAGTAGGCCGGAGGGCGCCCATTGCGCAGTACGTGGCCCCGGAACTTCACTCCCACGTCCGGCTCGGTGGCACCACCCAGCCACTCGGCCTCGAACGTCTCCGGGCTGAACTCGCCGGTGCGCGTGATGTCAGAGACCAGGGCCCACACGGCGTCTGGCGTTGCCTCGATGTGCTCGGTCACGGATCCGTTCATCGCGAGAACCCTACGTGCCTCGCTGCTGGGTCCTCAACGCCCACTCAGGCCGACTCGCGAGGACTGCCTCGGCGCAGCGTCGACCGGAGAACATCGCACCCTGGCTTGACGCTGTGTCGCGGTGGTCCCCACACACGAACAAGCCGTCGCCCAGGGCAACCTTCCTCTTCGGCTCGAACGGCGGCGTCTGATCCGGCTGCCCGTAGGCGATCACGTCGGTGCGCAGGTGCTCCCAGGTCGACACCTGTGCTCCCCACCACCCCTCGAGCTGACGGCGGACCGGATCCTCCAGCCCGTGATCGGCCATCCCCGGACACGCAGCCGCCACCACAGCAGAACCATCGAGTGAGTAGTGCGGTGCGACGTTGGTGATCACCGCCACGTTGAGCGCCGGGCCCCGCCCGTTGCCATCCAGGATGATCGAGCGGCTTGCAGTGGGCGGATCGGGCGCCTTGAACCACACACAGCTGGCCGGCTTGCCCCTCTGCGCCGGCAGTCCAAGCAGCCGTGACGCAGCTGGGCCCTCGGTGGCGACAATGATCGCCCGGGCCCGCTGCTCAGCACCATCGGCAAGGGTGACCGAACCAGGGCGCACCGAAGTGACCTCTGCGCCCAACCGGATGGCGTCGCGCCCGAGCCCGGAGGCAAGTTGCTCGGGGATCGCCCCCATGCCCACTGAAGGCACCGCCGCGTCGCCGAGCGCCAACGTCCGAAAGACGGCATCGAACATCCGACGGCTCGTCGCCAGTTCCGGGTCCAGCAGGATGCCGCCGGCCAGCGGCCGGAAGAACCTGTCGATCATCGACTCGGAGAATCCGTAGGCCCGCAACCACGCCTCCGTTGATCCGTCGGTCGCCGTCAGCAAGGACGGCACGCTCCGGTTCACGAGCGACCGCCGCAGCAACAGCAGGCGAACCTTGTCGCCGATCGATCCGACGGGTGCGCCCAGCGTCGACGGCAGGGTGGCCGGGCGCCGCAGCGGGTCGCCGAGGTTGTGGAACCTCGAACCGATCCGCACGAGGGCACCCGGCTCGAACCGCCGGAGTTCCAGCGCGTCCACGTCCAGCCGACGTTCGAGTTCCGGATAGCCGGTCAGGATCACCTGGAAGCCCCGATCGACGCGGCAGTTGCCGACGATGTCGGTTCGTACCCGGCCGCCCACCCCGTCGGAGGCCTCCAGCACTGCAACCGACAGTCCCCTGCAGCGGAGTTCGGCCGCAGCGCTCAGCCCGGCAAGCCCGGCGCCCACCACTACTGCATCCACGGTCTCCTTCTGCACGTGCGAAGAGTAGGGGGACAAGCGCTGCATCCGGCGGCGGCATTGCCGGCGAACCATGAGAAAGGAAAGTTGAACCGCAGCAACCCAGCTCCGGTCACCTACGAAAGGATCCAGAGTGCAGAAGATCCCGCTACCCCTCCGGCTGAAATTGCCTTTCCTGGCCGCCGGATTCGCATCGTTCCTCTTCTCGGTCTTCCTGTTTTTCGTGGCGGACAACACCACCGCAGGGATCTTCGTCGGCCTCTGGGTGCCCTCGATCCACTCGCTCGGAACCCTCCTACTCTCCCCGGTCGCCGAGGCTCCCCCGGTCGAGCCGGCCGAAGCGGGCGCCGCAGTTGCAGGGAGGCAGCCATGAGCAGCCTCGTCATCTTCATCGTCGGGACCTGCGTGTTCGCAATGACGGTGTTCGGCGCGGTGATGAGCGCCAGCGTCACGCTCACCCGCCGGTTCTACGAGCAGAACGACAGCTACCGACAGAAGCCCGGGTTTGAGAAAGCTGGAATCGGACGTCCCCGCGCCGATCATGTGGATTCGGCCAACAGCCCCTCCCCCGAGTGATGCGGTACCAGTTCGCTGGGAAGTCGGCCCTGGTGGCTGGCGCGACTGGTGGTCTGGGTCGTGCCCTGGCCACCGAGCTACACAATCGTGGCGCCGACCTGACTCTCGTATCCCGTTCGCAGGACAGACTGGCAGCGCTACCCGTCGGCGGGCAGCGCTTGGCCCTGGACCTCCGCGACCCGACGAACTGCCAACTTGCGGTACGCAGAGCCGTCGAACACCACCGACGACTCGACTTGGTGGTCAACGCTGTTGGCGTCGTGGCCTTCGGTGCGATGACGGACATGACGGTCGACACGATCGAGGAGTTGTTCCTGACCAACACAATTCTGCCCATGATCCTGTCGCGTGAAGCTCTCCCGGAACTGCCCCGTGGCGGAGTGATTGTGAACATCAGCGGTGCGATCGCCGAACGCAATGTTGCCGGTATGTCAGCCTATGGAGCGTCCAAGTCGGCCCTTGCCTCCTTCGACGAGGCGTTTGGCCGCGAGGCCCGGCGACTCGGCGTGAGGGTCATTGACGCCCGTCCACCCCACTCGGAGACCGGCCTTGTGGAACGTGCTATCGAAGGCACCGCACCACGACTTGGAGAGGGACTGGAACCGGCGACCGTTGCGACGGTCATCTGCGACGCCATCGCCGGAGATGAGCGTGACCTCCAGAGCAGCGCGTTCGAAGCCGCACGGCACCCCGACGCAAACGCCGAGGTTGCCTGACGTGGACCAATTCCCGAGGACATTGCCCGATGCCGACCAGGAGTCCGTGTGGGACTATCCGAGACCCCCGCGTGTCGAGCCGACCAGCGAACACGTGGTGGTCTGCCATCGAGGTGCGATGCTCGCGGACACCCGCAGCGCCTTGCGAGTGCTCGAGACGAGCCACCCTCCGAACTACTACCTACCACCCGACGAAGTCGACCTCACGCTGCTGGTGGAGTCACCGCGCAAGACCTGGTGTGAGTGGAAGGGCGAGGCGACCTACTTCGATGTGAGCTTCGATGGCGTCACAGTGCCCGCGGCCGCATGGGCCTACCGGGCGCCGACTTCTCGGTTCGCTGCGATAAGGGACCACATCACCTTCTACCCACAACTTGTGCAGGAGTGCCGGGTCGACGGCGAACTCGTCTCCGCGGTGCAGGGCAGCTTCTACGGAGGCTGGGTCACCTCGAGGGTCGCAGGCCCGTTCAAGGGCGGGCCCGGCACGACTGGCTGGTGAGGCGAGCCGCGTCGTTGTCTCGCTGCCACCATCAGCCTGTGTCGCCGTGCTAGTAACGGAGATGTAACCCTTCGGGCTGGCCGCCCGGATGCAAGACCGGTCATTGCACCAAGGCGAGGGGGAGAGATGGCAGCAAAGCGCGAGTGGAAACTACGGGCTATCGAAGCCCAGAACGACGCAATGGTTGCGCGTCGGGAGGAACGCGCCACCCGCAAGAAGGTCGCCAAGCACAAGCGGCGCGCTGCCGGTGCGCGGCGCCACGCGGCGTTGATGCAGGAGCTCAACACCGACCTGATCCGCTCGACCCGGCAGACCCGCATGGAGGACCGAATCGCCCTGCGCGAGGCGGCCGATGCTCTCGCAGCCCTGGCTGCCGACGCAGCGGCGTTGCGTGACGTGCTCGAGCACTCGGCCAGCGAGGAGTACGTCGACTACCTCACGTTCCGTCTGCGCGAAAACCTGCGCGAGGCGCACTCGATCCTCGAGAGCCGTGGCCGACCCGACCACGCGGCAGACGTGGCGAGCCTGCTCAACGACCTCCCGGCCGACACCTGCACGAAGACCACCTGACTCGACGGCACCACCGGTGCGGGCCGCCGCGCCACTCAGCCCTTCGCAGCCGCAGGACCGTTGGAGTTGATGACCCGATCGAACGACGCGGGTGCACCGTCGAGCAGCGATTCGGGGCGCGTAGGGCGCTGTGGCCTCGTGGGTTAGGGAGAGTGTTCGACGCTTGACAGGCCGGGCACCGTTGCGCTCTCGAAAATCTGTGGGCCATGCTCGTCGGAGTCGCGAAGCGTGTGCGCCCAGAAGGCCAGCGTGCTCGCCACAACCAGATCGTCGTGGTCGGCCTGCTGGTTCTCGAACGGCGCAGCGTGCTCGCCGTCGTGCAGTGTGACGTTCCAGGTCGGCCCGGGCAGCTTGGCGATGATCGACTGCTGCAGGTCATATGGGATTGCGTCATCCGAGGTGCCGGCGAACGCAAGCACGGGAAACGGGCCGCTGCCCTCGTAGTCATACGCACCGGGCTCGAAAGGCATCTCGAGCGCCGACATGAGGATCGCCGCGCGGTAACGCTCGTCAGCGCAACAGGAGTGGAACAACGTCGGGTAGGTGGTCGCGCCGCCAAGTGACAGGCCCGAGATGCCGATGTGATCCTCGGAAACGAGTCCCTCGAGCTCACCACCAGGCGAGTTCATCTCCAGGACCTCGTCCAGCACATGGCGCAGATCGCCCGGCTGGTTTCGGTAGTCGCCGAGGTCACGCTCGTCTTCGGGCACCCCGTCGTTGGTGAGCGGGAAGTTGGGGGCTACCACCACGTAGCCCGCCCCGGCCCATTTTCCGAGCAGGTCGCTGAACTTGGCCGAGCTGCCCGCCAGCCCATGGGCATGCACGATGAGCGGGAACGGGCCATCGCCGCCGGGAACGTAGATGTCGGTGGTGAGGTCACGCCCCGGCTCGTCACGGGTGTCGCGCGTGGCGTCGGTGAATGTGACCGTACGCACCTCGTATGTCCCGTCGCCTTCTGAAAGCACCTGGTCCTCCTGTTGCCCGGTCGGGTCGGCGAGCTCGTCGCTACCGGCCGAATCCGACTCCGGATCACCGGAAGTGCCACACGCACCGGCCAGCAGCACCATCGCCGACAAGGGAACCACAAGCCTCCGCATGCACCAACCGTAGGCGCAGCACCCGACCGCCGAACTAGCGCGTGCAGTCGGGCTCGGTGGACGGATGCGTGCCGTGGGCAGCGACGCGGAGCGAGCCCGCACTGCGGTCACCCGCACCCTCCGCCATGCGATCTCGAAGCTGGCGGAGACCAACGAACCGTTGGCCGTGCACCTTGGCACCGCCATGCAGACAGGAACGTACTGTTCGTACCGGCAAGACCCGATCCATCCGATCAACTGGGAGAATTGAGCAATGGAAGCCAGCGACTGGGACGAGCGCTACCGGACCGCGGAGTACGTCTGGAGCGCTGAGCCCAACCTGTTCCTGCCGCCTGAGGTGGAGGGGCTACCCACCGGCCGGGCGGTCGACCTGGCCTGTGGCGAGGGGCGCAACGCGGTGTGGCTCGCCGAACAGGGTTGGAAAGCGACCGGTGTCGACTTCTCGCAGGTGGCTATCGACAAGGCCCGCCGCTTGGCGGACGACCGCGGGGTCAGCGCCGAATGGGAGGTCGCCGATGCGACCAGGTGGGACGGGCCAGCCGGAGCATTCGATCTGGCCATCGCGTTCTACCTGCAGCTGCCTGCCGACGAGCGCCGCGCAGCAATGGCGGTCGCGGCGAGATCCCTTTCGCTCGGTGGCACACTTCTGGTCGTGGCGCACGACTCGGCCAACCTGCACTCGGGCACCGGTGGGCCCCAACACGCCGGGGTGCTCTATGGCCCAGACGACGTGCTCGGCGACCTCGCCGCTGCGGGACTGCGCCACGAGGTCGTGCGGGCTGAGACGGTGCAACGGCACGTGGACGGGGCGGACCGACCCGCCCTGGACTGCCTCGTACGGGTGAATCGCACCTCGTGACTGCGCCGCTCTCTGCCGAGCCAGCCCGCTCCGCTCCAGTTCTGTCAGTGCTGGACCTGGCGGTCGTCGGTTCCGGTTCCACGCCTGGCGAAGCGTTCGACGCAAGCGTCACGATGGCCCAGCTCGCCGAACGGCTCGGCTACCACCGCATCTGGTACGCAGAGCACCACAACATGGCAGCCATTGCCTCATCGGCTACGAGCGTGCTGATCGCCCACATCGCGGCCAACACCGAGCACATCCGGCTCGGATCGGGCGGGATCATGCTGCCCAACCACTCCCCCCTCGTCATCGCCGAGCAGTTCGGCACCCTGGCCACGCTGCACCCCGGCCGCATCGACCTCGGCCTCGGCCGCGCTCCGGGCACCGACCAGGTGACCGTGCGGGCTCTGCGACGCGGCCCTGACGCAGCGGAGCGGTTCCCGAACGACGTGCTCGAACTCCAGGCCTACCTCTCCGGAGACAGCCGTGTGCCCGGTGTGCAGGCGGTTCCAGGAGCGGGCACCGACGTGCCCATCTACATACTCGGCTCGTCGCTGTTCGGTGCGCAGCTCGCTGCCAGGCTCGGCCTGCCCTATGGCTTCGCTTCGCACTTCGCCCCCGACGCACTGGTCGACGCCGTTGCCCTGTACCGCCAGCGGTTCGAGCCGTCGGCCCAGCAGGCAGAACCGTGGGTCGTCGCGGGAATCAACGTGATCGCCGCCGAGTCCGACGAGGAAGCCGAGGCCGAGCGCCAACGGGTCGTGCGTGCCCGTGTCGGCCGCTTCCTGGCGGGCGGACGCAAACTGGACGACCGCGAGCTCGACCGTCTGGTCAACTCCGGGGGCGGACGACAGGTGGCGGCGATGATGACCCACACCGCAGCCGGCTCTGCCGACCGTGTGCGCGAGCAGCTGACTGAGTTCGCCGAGTTCGCAGATGCGGACGAACTGATGCTGGTGCCCTCGGCGCGCTCGGTGAATGACCGCCTCGGCACCCTGGAGATCGTTGCCGAAGTACTCCCCTGAGCCGAGCGGGCCGGCGGGCCCGCGGCCCAGGGCAGGTCTATCGTCTCGGGATGGCTGAACGACCGCTGCGCCAGTTCTACGAACACGACATGGAGTTCCGGGCGCCGGGCACGCCGGCGGAGCTGGTCAAGCCGTGGGTGCGCCACCGACGCAGGTTCCAGGCCTCGCTGGAGTTGCTCAGCGACGAGCAGTGGCGTGCCACCACCCGGTGTGACGACTGGAACGCGATGGACGTGGTCTGGCACCTCGTGACCGCCGACCAGTTCTGGCAGATGTCGATAGCCAGCGGCACAGCGGGAACGCCCACGGCGTTCCTGGCCGGCTTCGATCCCGCCGCCACTCCGGGTCAGGTGGCTGCCGCCGCCGCCAAGGACACGACCGCTGAGACCATGGCGGCGTTCGCGGCGGTCAACGACTCGTTCATCGCCACCGTGGAAGCGGTCAGCGACGACGCGTGGGACCGCATGGCGGAGTCGCCGCTCGGGCATGTTCCAGCGCAGCTGGCGCTGGCACACGCCTTCTGGGACTCGTGGCTGCACGAACGCGATGTGTTGTTGCCCCTCGAACTCGAGCCGGCGGTCGAACCCGACGAACTGTGGTGCGCGACCACCTACTCGCTGTTCGCGGCGGCACTACAGGGGGGACTCCCCCACGACGACCAGCCGGTCGGTCCGGGCCCGGAGGGTGACATCACCGAGCGCGTCACGTTCGACGAGTTCCCCGAACGGTGCCTCGAGGTCTCGATCGGCGACGACGTGACCGTGACCGAGGTCGACGACGGGGCTCCGTCAGTCGGCAGCGCACTCGCGCTCGTCGAGGCTTTCACGGGCCGGGTCGAGGCCGACGGTTTCGCCCTGCCCGGCAAGCTCGGCGCACAACTTGAGCGCGCACGCCTGATTCTCTGACCCCATCGGTACGCTGGCCGCGATGCGAGTCCTGGTCACCAGCGCCCGGATGCCGTTCGCGGTCGACCAGATCCGCAAACTCGGCGAGGGCGGCCACACCGTCGTCGCCGCCGACACATTCTCGGCTGCTCCCGGGCTGCATTCGAGGTTCGTGTCGACTCGCGAGGTTGTGCCCCCACCCGCCACCCAGCCCCGCGAGTTCGCAGAATCGGTGCGTGCCCTGGTCGACAAGCACGGAATCGACCTGGTCCTGCCACAGTTCGAGGAGGTGTTCGCACTTGCGCGCCACCGTGACCTGCTGGACGGCCACGCCGACCTGTTCAGCTCCGACTTCAGCGTGCTCGCCCGTCTTCACGACAAGGTGTCGTTCGCGAAGACCATGCGCGAGCTCGGCCTGCATGTCGCCGAGTCGGTCACCGCCACCAGTCGCAAGGAGTTGTGGGAGGCCATCGACAGGTTCGGCGACTACTTCGCCCGCGCAGCGTTCTCGCGGGGAGGCGTGGAGCTGCTCACCAACTGTGGACCGCTCGCCGGCGACGTGGACCCGGACTCGGTGGAACCGACCGAGTCGAACCCCTTCGTCGTTCAGCCGTTCATCGAGGGCACCGACGTGTGCTCGATGTCCGTGGTGCACCACGGGCGTGTGGCGGCCCACAGCACCTATGAGCATCCGCTCACCATCGAGCACGCGGGCGGGATCGAGTTCCTGTCCATTGACGCACCCGAGACGCTCGAGGCCTCGCGCGCGATCTGTGAGGCAATGGACTACAACGGCCAGGTCTCCTTCGACTTCCTGCGTGATTCAGGTGGCACCTACTGGCTGGTCGAGTGCAACATCCGACCCACCGCCGGCTCGTTCGTTCTCACTCCGGAAGAGTTCTGTTCCGCCCTGATCGGCCCGGCCGAGGCCACGGTCGTGGCCCCCGCCGGGCGCTACCACCAGATATCGGTGGCACTGGTGCGCGACATGGTGCACGAGTGGCGCGACATCCCGCGCGACGCACATGACCTGTTCTCCGCACCTGACATCTACGCCGAGGACCAAGACCCCCGACCACTGCTGTACACATTCCTGTCACTCGGGCATGTGCACCGCTACCGCAAGCAGCTCGACACCGGCTCGCACTCGCGCAAGGACATCATGGCGGCGCAGTTCTTCGACATCGCCTGGAATGGCGAGCCGATCCCATAGGAGCGGCCTGGAAAGCTCCCGGACTACCCCTGCATCGACTCCAGCATGCGGCGCATCTGCTCATGTACGAGATTGATGGCCTGCAGAGGCCGGATCAGCACCTTGAATTCCGTGATCATGCCGTCGTCGTCGCAGGTGATGATGTCGATGCCGTTGACGTACTTGCCCTCGACGGTCGTCTCGAACTCGAGTGCCGCCTGGGTGCCGCTCACGATCTCCTTCACGTAGCGGAATCCGGAACCGTCGCCAGAACCATTGCCGTCGTCGGCCGTACCTCCGCCTGCCAGCGACCCGGCAGCGGCCTGCAGGTATAGCGCGGTGACGTCGCGACCTTCCTGCGCGGTGAACACGATCGGCGAGTAGAACACGCAGTCCTCGTGCAGCACTTCGTCGAGCCCTTCAGCAGACGGGCTGCGCAGCCAGGCGTGCCACATGGAAAGGCAGTGGTGGATCGGATCGCTCTCGGTGGCAGTCTCGTCAGCGGCTGGCATGGCGCCTCCCGGCTCGTCGGTGCATGCCGACCCTACTGTCAAGCGCCCACCGCCATCTTGCGGCCGGACCCTGGCCGGGATGCGAGACTGTGCGACCGGGAGCGAGGCGTTGCCGAGACGAGGGCGAACACACAGCACCATGGCCGACAGCGATCAGAACACCATCGAACAGGCGCGGCAGCGCTACCAGCGAGAGCGCGACAAGCGCCTGCGTGCTGACGGCAATACCCAGTACAGCCAGCTGGACGGCGACTTCGCTGACTTCGACCGCGACCCCTATGCCGAAGCGGGACTCGAGCGCGAGGCACTCACGGAGCAGACCGGCGTCGTGATCGTGGGTGGCGGGTTCGCCGGCATGCTCACCGCCATCAACCTGACCAAGGCGGGCTACACCGACTTCCGGATCGTCGACAAGGCAGGTGACTTCGGTGGCACCTGGTACTGGAATCGCTACCCGGGCTGCATGTGCGACGTGGAGTCCTACACCTACCTACCGCTGCTCGAGGAAACCGGCTACATGCCGACCGAGCGGTATGCCTCGGCGCCCGAGATATTCGCCTACTGCCAGCAGCTCGGCCGCCACTTCGAGCTGTACCCGCACGCCCTGTTCCAGACCGAGATAGACACCGCCACGTGGGACGAATCGGAGATCCGCTGGCGGGTGCACACGAACCGGGGGGACCAGCTGAGCGCCAGGTTCCTGGTCACGGCAGGCGGAATCCTGCACAAGGCCAAGCTCCCCGGCATTCCGGGCATCACCGAGTTCGACGGTCGGGCATTTCACACCAGCCGCTGGGACTACGGCTTCACCGGCGGTGGACCGAACGAGCCGATGGACAAGCTTGCAGACAAGCGGGTCGGAATCATCGGCACGGGTGCCACCGCGGTGCAGGCAGTGCCGAGACTGGCCGAGGCCGCACAGGAGCTCTACGTGTTCCAGCGAACGCCGTCGGCTGTGGGCGTACGCGACAACGGCCCCACCGACGAGGAGTGGTTCCGTTCACTGGAGCCGGGCTGGCAGGAGGACCGCCTCCGCAACTTCACCGAGGCGGTCACCGGCGAGAAGCCCGAGCGCGACCTCGTTGCCGACGGCTGGACGCGGGTCATGTGGGAGAACACCCAGTTCGAGGCGGACACGCCCGAGGAAGCGGCCCGCATGGAGCAGTCCGACTTCGAGACGATGGACGAGATTCGCCGCCGCGTCGACGACGTCGTCGATGACCCCGAAACAGCAGAGAACCTCAAGCCCTGGTACGGCAAGCACTGCAAACGGGTGTGTTTTCACGACGAATACCTGCAGGCGTTCAACCGGCCCAACGTGCACCTGGTCGACACAGACGGGCTCGGGGTGCAGCAAGTCAACGCCCGCGGCGTCGTGGTCGACGACAAGGAGTACCCGCTCGACCTGCTGGTGTTCGCCTCGGGTTTCGAGGTGACCACCGACCTCGACCAGCGCCTCGGCTTCGACCCGGTCGGCCGCGGTGGCATCTCCATGAGCGAGCGCTGGCACGACGGCGCACACACCCTGCACGGCATCCTGTCGGCGGAGTTCCCCAACCTGATGATGATCAGCCTCGTACAGGCGGGTTTCGGCACCAACTTCCTGCACTTCCTGTCGAAGTCGGCCATGCACGTGGCCTGGCTGATCGACACGTGCGAAAGGGAGGGGATCGACACCATCGAGGCCGAGCCCGAGGCCGAGGAGGAATGGCTGGAACTCCTGCACACGGTCGGCTCCGGGGTGGCCGACTACTCGGAGTCGTGCACACCCGGCTACTACAACGGCGAACACGGCGACGACCCCAAGGCCGCCCGCAACATCGTCTACATCGGCAGCCTGCTCGAGTACGCGGGCTTCCTCGAGAGCTGGCGCGAGGCCGATGGGTTCCCCGGCGCAAGGGTTTCGCCGGCCAGGGACGACTGACTACTCGCCAGAGGCCGCCGCCGATTCGGTCGGCGGCCCGGATGACGCCTCCGCACCGGTGGCACCGCCGTCAGGCGCTGCTTGGGCCGGGGGCGCGGGCGGAGGAGGGCTGGTCACAGCTGTGGGTTCAGTCGGGGGCGGCTCGGCGGAAGCCACGGGAGTGGCGGGTTGGGGATCCGCCTGTGCCGGCGCGGCCGCGGCCGGGACCGTGGTGCCCACCGCGTTGACCTGGGCTGGTGCCTGCCCGCCGGTGGTGTCGATGTCGACCGGCGAGTTGTCCCCTGCGTTCACGGTTATGACGTCTCCGGTGACGCTCACGTTCCACCACTGCTGGCCGATGTCCCCGAATCCGCCGTCGCTGAACTGGCTGCCGTCGATCACGCCGCTGTTCGTGGCGAAGTCGCCTTGTTCGACGTTGGACTCCGACTCGAACGCGGTGGCCGTGGGCACTGCGGTCTCCTCGACGGACAGAGGGTGCACGCGCTCGCACTCCTCGACTCCGGCGTCGAGCTTCGCGACCGGCTCGGCCGTCGCGATGGGCGCCTGCAGCGGCGCCGGGGCCGCCGACATCCCCACCTGCAAACCTATGTACATCGCAGCTCCGGTGCAGACCGAGAAGGTCACTGCGAAGAAGAACAGGGCACGCCTGGAGATGGTCACCGCTGGACCTCCATGTTCTGGACGCCGGGCAGCGTCGACCCGACGCTACGCGTTGACCTATCGCCGATCGGGGACACCACCGCGTGCCCTCCGTGTACTGCAATTCACCGGTACGGTCTGCACACCGGCGCCAGCGCCGCACCAATCTCGAACGGGGGGACGCCCATGAACGACACGCCGACCAACCAGCTCGGCTTGAGCGCCGACGAGTTGCTCACCACCACACGGTCGGTGCGAAAGCGCCTCGACTTCGACCGTCCGGTGGAACCTGAGCTGCTGAACGAGTGCCTGGGAATCGCGGCACAGGCCCCCACTGGCTCCAACGCCCAGGGATGGCACTTCGTCGTGGTGACCGACGATGCCAAGAAGGCGCGCATCGGCGAGCTCTACAGGCAGGGCTTCGAGCTGTTCTACGGCGACCGCGAAGCCGCCGAGGCCGGGTTGCCCCAGGACGACCCCGACTACGTGGCCACCACCCGTCGGGTCGTCGACTCCGCCTCGTACCTGGCCGACCGCATGGGAGACGTACCCGTGATGGTGATCCCGTGCATCGAGGGACGTACAGATGGCGGCAATGTGTTGATCCAGGCAAGCGTTTGGGGGTCGCTACTACCCGCGGCATGGAGCTTCATGCTGGCTGCACGCGAACGAGGCCTCGGCACCTGCTGGACCACCTTGCACCTGATGCACGAGGCCGAGGTGGCAGAGATGCTCGGCATCCCCGACACAGTGATGCAGGGCGTGCTGATCCCGGTCGCCCACACGATCGGCACGGACTTCAGGCCCGGCCAGCGCCGCGAAATGAGCCGCATCGTCCACCACGACAGCTGGTGAGCAGTTTGGGCCATTTTTGTGAGATTCCTTGCCGTCATGGCGCACCGGGATCGGGCCCAACTACCGTTTGGTGTATTCACAGCGGGGGAGTTCTCCAGAAGTGAAACGGTATTGGCGGGTAGCTCTGGTCGCGGTCCCGGTCGTGTTGGTCGTGGCTGCACTGGCCACGAAGGACCAGTGGGACTGGCTGCTCGAGGACGGCACACCCAACACCGTCGGTGCCGCCGCGCCGGCGCTGGACGATGTCGACGAGTCCGCCGAGCGCCTCTACCGCATTGCAAGCGACGACCGCTCCTTGGTGACCTACTCGGTCGAGGAGACGCTGGCCGGCCAGTCGCGCACTGCTGAGGGCACCACGCAAGCCGTCGCAGGCGACATTGCTGTCAACACCGAGGACCCGGCCAACAGCCGGATCGGCACGATCGTGGTCAACATCGAGCAGTTCCGGTCCGACTCCGCGCTGCGCGACAAGCGCATCCGCACCGACTTCCTCAACTCGAGCGAGTTCCCGATGGCGGAGTTCGAGGCGACCTCCATTGCGGGCCTGCCGAGCGGCATTGACGGCGACACCGCCGCCGAGCTCACCATCGAAGGTGACCTGACCGTCGCCGAGGTCACGGCGCCCGCCACCTTCGTCGGCGAGGCCACAGTCACCGACGATCAGCTCACCGCCACTGTCACCGCCACGGTGCTCATGTCGGACCACGGCGTCGGACCGATCAACGTGGCTGGCCTCGTCCGCACGAGCGACGAGGTGGAGCTGACCTTCGACCTGGTCGCCGACCGCACCGACCCGGACACGCCGCCTCCGGCAGGCGCACTACTGGTCGTCGGTAGCGCCGAGATCCCCGAGGACGAGTTCGCCGCCGAGGTCCAGCCGGTGATCGAGGCCCGATGTGCGTCGTGCCACGGCGAGGGGCGCGCGGGCAGCCACACCATCGAGTTCGCAACCGCCGGAGATGTGGCGGAGATCTCCGACGACATCCAGCTCGTGGTCGAATCCGGCTACATGCCGCCATGGCCCGCATCAGATGTGGGCGTGCCGATGAAGCACGACTTCTCCATCAGCGAGCAGGAGAAGGACATCCTGCTTCGCTGGGCGAAGGACGGCGGTGGCCTCGACGTGCCTGCCGACACCGAGCTGGTGCCGGTCGACCCACCAGGCGACGAGATCAGGCGCGACATCGTGACCACACCCGCGGAGCCCTACACCGGCTCGCGCGACATGCCCGATGACTACCGCTGTGTGATCTCCGAGGTGCCCGACCCCGAAGGCGACGGCACCTGGATCACCGGCTACCACTTCGAGCCGGACGCCGACGAGGTCGTGCACCACTCGATCATCTCGGTGGTGGCCCCGGAGAGCCGGGAGGTTATCGACGAGCTCGACGCCGCCGAGGAGGGGTCGGGGTTCACGTGCTTCGGTCAGGTCGGCTCCCTCGGCGAGGTGACGGCCAGGGGCATGGGCGGCTGGACACCGGGACGCCAGCCCACGAAGTACGCGGATGGCTATGGCCAGTACCTGCCACCCGGCTGGTTCATCGTCAACCAGATCCACTACCACTACGACCACGAGGAGCCACCGGACCTCTCCGCCATCGTGCTCGAGACGATCTCCTCAGAGGAGGCAGCAGCGCTCGAGGAAGCCGGCACCCCGCTGAAGTCCATCCGCAACCGCACCTTCATCAACCCTGCCGAAGGCCCCTGCACGCCCGACCAGACCGGGCCGCTGTGCGACCGCAACCGGGCCCTGGATGACATCGAGCAGAAGTACGGCTCGTTCGCCCGAGCGCTGCCGGACATCTTCGTGCGCATGTGCGGTGGCACTGTCGACGACTACGACGATCTCGACGGTACGAAGTTCTCCTCGACGTGTGACCACACGTACCCGACCTCGGGAGTGGTCAACACGGTGCTGCCACACATGCACGAGATCGGCTCGAGCTTCCGGGTGACCATCCGTCCCGACACACCCGACGAGGTCGTGCTGGTGGACATCCCGAAGTGGAACTTCGACTGGCAACTCGACTACTCGCCGGCCGAAGAGGTCCGCATCGAACGTGGCGACACCGTGCGGATCACATGTGAGTGGGACCGGGCTCTGATGAAAGTCAGCGAGCCGCGCTACGTCACCTGGAGTGACGGCACGCTCGACGAGATGTGCTTCGTGCCCCTCAGCGTGCTGCCCGACGAGTAGCCCGGGTGCCTCAGAGCACCTGGCCAGAATCCGGGTGCACCATTATCGATGCCTTCAGGCGAAACCATGCCCCCATCGGCGGACGGGTGAGGTCGGTGGACGACGACGCATGGTGTCAGGCGGGCCAGAGATAGGCCTTCTGCGTGCGCGGGACCCTGAACCTGATCGGGTGGTCGATGTCGCCCGACACGACCTCTTCGTAGGTGACCAACCGGGGCAGGATCGCAAGCCGGCGGCGTGGGCGGAAGTCCATCCAGATGGTCGCAGGGCGTTGGAGCGGAGGTCCCACCGCGCACCGGACCCGGCGGTCCAGGCCGCCGTTGCCTCTTGCCCACCTTCGACCGGGGAGTCCCAGGGCAGCGGGTACGGCGCCGGGTCGCTCTCGGCTCCGTAGGAGAATTCAACCTGCATCGGCAGAAGGGACGCTCTGACTTGAGGCCGGGCCAACGCCGACGGGTGTGGCTCAGATGGGCATCAACTCGGCTTGGTGCCGACGCAGTGCCAGTTGAGGGTGAGGAGTTCCTCTTCTTCTGCCTTGATATAGGAGTGGCTGTTCTCGTTGAGTCGCTGCATCAGTGCATCGGTCTTGCGGGGGATGATCCGAACCTTGGCAAGCGCCTTGAAAACCGCCTCGTAGCGGTCGAACAGGGCTACTTCCTTCTTGATCATCTCCACCGCCGGACGACCCACCGAGGACTCCAGTTCGAATCCGGCGTCGCGATAGGCATCCTCCCAGTACTCGTAGTACCAGAAGCCGCCGAACACGGTGAGCTCGCGGGTGTGCTGGATCAGCTCGCGCTTGTGGTCGTCGTCGCGGTCATACGCGTCGAGCGCCGCGACGTCGTTGATCACGAAGCGCCCGCCGGGCTTGAGCACCCGGAAGACCTCGGAGAACGTGTAGGCGTGGTCGCTCACATACGTCATCGGCTGGATCGCATAGACGGCATCGAACGACTCGTCGTCGTATTCGAACGCCTTGTTGAAGTCACCGACGACGAAGTTGGCCGCAGGGAGGTTGGGGTTCTTGTGGGCCTTTTCGATCTGGCTCGCATCCAGGTTGAAGCCGTAGGGCGTCGCACCGGTGAGCTCCGCGATGTGCTCGGCGATCGCGCCGCAACCGCAGCCGAGGTCGAGCACCTTGTCACCGGGTGACAGCTGCAGGTCCTTCGCGACGATCCGCTCGAACAGGATCTGGTTCTGCAGCACCGACTCGTTGGAGTCAATCTCCGGCGGCATGTACATCTTCTCGACCGAACCGAGCGTGCAGAGCCAGTGGATGACCTTGTAGAGCGCCTGCAGTTCGTTGCTGCTGCCCTGGGGGTAGCCCTTGATGGGCACACCCGCCTCGTAGTCGGCCTTCGTGTTCTCCGGTGAGTCCACGAACAGCTCCTCATAGGAGCTCATGTACTGATCGAAGTCCTCGTCGCTGACGGTGAGCAGGTCCTTCAGGGCGCCCAGTCGGTCCATCACGGTCGTTGGCTTGTGCTTCAAGAGGTCCCCCTGGTCTCGGCGCCACGTGCGGCGCGCCATCGCCGGACGAACCCCGCAGCGAGGATCCCGGCAGCTGCACTTACCTTACTGTGGTGGCTGAACGAACGTTCATTCGGTTGTGATCGAAGCGAGCGGACCCGCAGGCTCCCTGCGTGGTGCAGGATGTCCCCGGGCACGAACGGCCCCCAGAGGAGTGCTGATGCCGAAATCGTCGATGCGAACCGCCTGCCGGGTGGCACTGGGCACCGCTGTGGTGGCGGGCGCCGTAATGGTCGCAAGCCGGATCGCCGCGCGCAGGCCGGCCGTCGCCGCAGTCCCGGCCGAGCTGCGCAATCCAGTGCTGTACTTGCGTTTCGAGCTCCGCAGCGAGAGGCAGCTGAACATGGGACGCCGGCTGCTCGCCCGGGGCATGCCGCCGGTTGCCGGCGTCGAGCTCGCCGAACAGACCGCGCCCGGGCTCGAGGGAACGTCCGATGTGCGCATCGTCACCTACGAGCCAGCGGGTCGCGAGCAGCCCAGCGGCGCCCTGCTGTGGATCCATGGCGGCGGCATGGTCATGGGGACCACCGCGCAGGACGACCGCTTCTGCAGCAGTCTGGCCGACGAACTCGGCATCCTCGTGGCGAGCGTGGACTACCGGCTCGCACCGGAGAACCCCTATCCCGCCCCCCTGGACGACTGCATGGCCGCGCTGAGGTGGCTGCACGACTCGGCTGGCGCACTCGGCGTTGATGCACAGCGCATTGCCGTCGGTGGCGCCAGCGCAGGCGGAGGCCTCGCCGCGGGACTCAGCCTCAGGGCGCGTGACGAAGGCGGCCCGCCGATCTGCTTCCAGCTGCTGAACTACCCGATGCTCGATGACCGCACGGTGCTGGCAGACGACCACGAAGGCCGCGGCGAGTTCATCTGGACCCCCGGCTCCAACGAGTTCGGTTGGTCCGCGTACATGGGCGGGCCACCCAGACCCGACGACGACCGCCACCATGCCGCCCCCGGACGCGCGGATGACCTCAGCGGCCTCCCATCGGCCTGGATCGGCGTAGGCGAGCTCGACCTGTTCCAGGCAGAGGACGTGGCGTATGCGGCGCGCCTGGTCGCCGCCGGCGTGCCCTGCAGGCTGCATGAGGTCGAGGGCATGTACCACGGCGCCGACCAGGCCGCGGCAAAGGCCCCGAGCATGCAGGAGTACCGCGAGTCGATGCTGAGCGCGCTCCGCGAGGCCATCTGCTGAAGCAGTTCGGTTGTTGATTGGCCGTGGGCCCGGCCTACTTCACCAGCGGGTCCCGGGGCAGGCCGAGGATGCGCTCGCCGATCTGGTTGCGCTTGATCTCCGAAGTGCCACCCGCGATCGACATCGCACGGTGGATGAGCACAAACATGGCCGTCATGAAGTTCTCGCCGTCGGTGTAGAGCAACTCCGGGCCGTCGAGCGCCGAGAGCATCGAAGTTGCCTCATGCGCCAACTCGGAGAGCACCAGTTTCGTGACCGCGCCCTCCGGGCCCGGGCCCGCACCCTCGACGGCACGGTGGGCGACCCGCAGGTTGAGCAGGCCCATGGCCTGCTCCTCAGCGAGGTACCGCCCGAGGCGGGCAGCGCCGCCGAAGAGTCGTTCGGGGTGGGCGTCGAAGACGGGCAGGAATGCTGAGCCGGGCATCTGCAGGGCGGCGTCGCCACTGCCGATGCTGACGCTCTCGTTTCCGAGTGTGGCGCGGGCCACCGTCCATCCGCCGTCGATCGGGCCGACCACGTCGTCGTCGGGCACGAACACGTCGGAGAAGAACACCTCGTTGAACATCGACATGGCGTTGGTCATCTTCAGAGGGCGCACCTCCACACCGTCCGCATGCATGTCAATCGCCATCATGGTGATGCCCTCGTGCTTGGGAAGGTCTGGGTTGGTACGAACCGTGGCGAACCCCATGCCTGCCTCGTGCGCATCGGAGGTCCACACCTTCTGGCCGTTGACCAGCCAACCGCCATCCACCCGGGTCGCCTTGGTCTTGACCGCTGCGGCGTCCGAGCCGGCGTCGGGCTCGCTGAAGAGCTGGCACCAGATCACCTCACCGCGCATCGCGGGGTCGACCCACCGTTCGAGCTGGTCGGGCTCGCCGTACTGGATGATGGTGAGGATGTTCCAAGCGGTGATGCCCAGCTTCGGACGCTCCACGGAAGCCTTCTTGAACTCCTCTTCGATCACGAGCTGTTCGATGGCGCCGGCGTCACGTCCATGCGGCCTGGGCCAGTGCGGCATCACGTAGCCGGTCTCGAGCAATGCATCGAGGCGCTCCTGCTCCGATGCCCCCTCAATCTGCTTGATGAACTCCTGCACCTCGGTGCGGATCTCCTCGGCCTCGGGCGGGAGGTCCACGGCCTTTGGCCGGGCCACACCGTCGCGCACCAGGTCGGTGATCTGCGCTGCCGCCTCGTTGGCCAGCAGGTAGGGCTTCAGCGCTGCGGCACGCCGCATGTACAGGTGTGCATCCGACTCCCAGGTCATCGCGATGCCGCCGTGCACCTGCGTGTTTAGGTTGGCGCACAGGTCTGCCGCGGGAGCCGACAGCGATGCTGCGACTGCGCCTGCGTAGGTGAGCTGGGCTCCCCCGCCGGCGCCGGCACGGGCCGCGTCCCAGACCGCTCCGGTTGCGAGCTCGGTGGCGACAGCCATGTTGGCGAGGTGGTGCTTGACCGCCTGGAACATGGCGATCGGGCGCCCGAACTGCTCGCGCACCTTGGCATACTCCGCGGCGAGGTCGGTGCATTCGCGGGCCACACCGACGGCTTCGGCCGACAGGACCGTACGGGCCAGGTCGATGAAGACCTGGCGGGCGCCGGCGAGCACGGTCGTGGGCACGGAGTCCAGCTCCACCCGCGCCGAGCGACGGGTGGGATCGAGGTTCGCGGGCACCGTCACCTTGACCCCGTCACCGACCTCGACGAGCAGCGCGTCGTCGCCGGCGGGCACCACCAGCAGCTGTGCCAGCCCGCCACCGAGAACCGCGTCAGCCGACCCGGTGGCCTTGCCGCCATCGACCGTGACCGCAGCGTCCACGGCAATGGCGGCACAGGTCGATCCGTCGACCAGGCCGGGCAGGAGCTTCCGGCGGGTGTCGTCGTCGCCGACCGCGTCGACGAGCGCGCTGGCGATGACAGTCGGAGAGAACGGGCCCGGCGCCACGGCGCGGCCCATCTCCTCGGTCACGACCACGAGCTCCTCCAGCCCGAAGCCCGAACCGCCGAAGTCCTCGGGGATGTGCAGGCCGAGCCAGCCGAGTTCGGCGACGTCCTTCCAGAGCGCCGGCAGCGTCTCCCCGGGCGCCTCCAGCAGCTCTCGCGCCGCTCCGCGGGCGTCGCGCGAGCGCAGCAGGTCAGAAGCAGTCTCTGCCAGCATCCGGTGGTCATCGGTGATTGCGATTGACATGTGGTCCCCCGTTGTCGGATCCGCGTCGTCCCGGCGACTCACGGTCTCTGCGCGCATTCTTGGCCAGTGCACGCCGGAGCTCAAACCCGCGGACACGGGTGAGTTGGCTGGGCCCACGTTCCAGGGGCCGTTCAGCATCTCGTTCACGTCCACCGGACCGACGCCGGAACCGTACTCCGACCGGCCGAGGCAGGGCCGCGACATCCGGTTGCATCCCAAACTGCTCAAGGTTCACCGGGGCAGTCGATGAGGACCCAACCCGAGGGACCGCCGGCGCACTCGAACGGGCGCGGCGGCATAAAGCCCGGCAAGCAGGCAAACGGTCCTGGCTGAGTTCTGCCGTTCAGCCCGACAGTGCGGACAGTCGCCGGATGGCGCCCGCCGTGCGCGAACCCCACCAGACCAGGTCCTTGCCATCGACGAACACCGCCGGGGCGACCGACTCGAGCTCGGCGCGATGACGTTCGGCGAACGGATACGGCTCGGATGGTGCGATCACCAGATCGGGGCCGAGGTCCGACGCTGCTTCGAGTGTCGTCTCGGGGTACGGCACCTCATGGTCTGCGAATACGTTGCCCACCCCGATATGTTCCAGTAGCGAAGTGCCGTAGGTGGGAGATCCGAGGGCCATCCACGGCCGCTTCCATATCGGCACGAACGCCGAGGCCGACGTAGCCACGCCCGCTGGAATCTCACCCATGACCCACTGGACCCCCAAACGGGCGGCCAGGGGCTCCAACTGGTGTCCAACGTCCTGAACTGAACGGACTCGCAGGGCGACCACGTCGAGCCCGGCGCCCAGCAGCGCGTCGTAGTCCTCCCGGCGGTTTTCCTCGGCATCGAGCACCACGAGATCGGCTCCGAGCGCTGCGATCGCCTCGACGTCAGGATCCTTGGTGCCGCCCACATGAACGAGGTCGGGCTGCTCGCAGAACCGCGTGCAGGCCACGGGCTCGATCCCCCAGTCGAGCAGCGTCTCGGTCACCGAGGGCACCAGGCTCACGACCCGCATGGTTCAGTCCCCGGTCGTGATGACGATCCCGCAGTCCGATGCCACGTCCTTGCCGAACAGCTTCCGGACCTTCTTGCGCATGCCGGTCATCGAGTACTGCCATCCGTACTTCGCGGCGATGCTCCTGCTCACGGCCTGGTAGGCGGCTCCCGTGACGACCTCAGCGGTCGCCTCCAACGGCTTCGTGCCAGGCTTCGCCACCCCGCGCATGTTGGACGGCTGCACCAGCACCTTGGCGCTGTTGCGGATCCGTTTCGCCTTCCAACTGGTCTCGTCGGTGGTGAAGCCGTACTTACCGTCACCGAGCCGGGCGATCCACACAGGCGTGGGCTTGGGCCGCCCATCGCGGGTGAAGGTGGTGAGGCTGATGTACTTCTCTTCGCCGAGGCTCATCACCGTCGACAGTAGCTGTGGCCGGAACTCACAGCGTTGCGCCTGCGGGCCGGAGCACCCACGGTTCTGTGGACTGGAGGTCGGCCTCGGTCACCGGAGTGCTCACACAGTCGCCCACCGATGAAACGGCGGCGAGGTTGGTGGAAGCGGTGGCGCCGGTCCACAGGCCGGCCGTGATCTCCAACTCGAGCACAAACTGGTTGCCCACTCCAGGACTCACGAGCAACGCATCGAACGTCGATGACTTGCCGTTGGACCAACTCAGCGTGCAACAGGTCAATAGAAGAACCCCTCGCTGGCTCTCCCGTTGACTGCTGCGATCAGTGGGCGTGGGTGCGAGCAGTTCGCCGGGCGCAAGCGAGGGCGACCGGTTGGGATGGCTCGAGCCGCGGTGAGGCCGACCCGAGCACCGCCATCGCCACCACGATCCGAGCGCCGGACTCGTCGAGTGAGAGTTCGGGACTATCGGTGGCCTCCGTTGCCACCGCTCACTCCAACCAGGACCGGTCGGCCGACACGACCTCGAGGTCGGGGCACGACCACACGAGCGATTCCACCCGATCCATCACGTCCTCGACCTCGGCGGCGGACGACGAGACCGCAGCGAAGCCGAGCACCGCGCGCTGGTGTGACTCCTGGGCGCCGACCTCGGCAGCCGAGATGTTTAACCGCGACCGCGCCCGGTCGAGTAGCGAACGAACGACCTGGCGGCGGTCCTTCAGCGACGCCGCGAGCGGAATCCGGATGTCGATCTCGAGCGCGAGCACGTGGATCTGCCAACCGTACCGAACCCGGCGTTGCCACATGTCTGCAGCCACCAGCCCCTCCGCCCGGAAGTACGCTCACAGCGTGCAACCGGGCCGGGCCACCTCAGTTGACTCCCACTCGAGCGCGCGGCCGGGGCCGCTCACCGCAGCCATCCTCGCCATGATGCTATGCCTCGGTTTGCTGCTGGCTCCGCCGGCGGTCGCCGACGACAGCGCCTATCCCGGCCAACGCAAGCCCACCGAGGGATTCGGCGGCACCGTCAACAAACCGGACAAGGTCACCGAGCTGAACCTTAAGAAGGCCATCGACAGTGGAGCACCGATCGTGCCCGGCGCGTTCGCGGATCCGTTCCTCCTGGAGGAAACCGACGGGAACTACGTGTACGCGACCAACACCGCATCCGCGAACATCCCGGTGCTCAGGATCTCCCGCGACGGCGAGAAGGCCGAGTACCTGGGCGACGCGATGCCGGACCTCCCGTCGTGGACGAAGAAGGGCTTCCAGTGGGCGCCTGCCACGTGGGCCAGACCCGACGGCACCTTCGTGCTCTACTACTCCACCCCGGCTCCCGGATCAGACAGGCAGTGCATCTCTGCGGCCACCTCGGACAGCCCCACAGGACCGTTCACCGACAACTCGACAACACCGATGATCTGCCCGCTCGCCAAGGGTGGGGCCATCGACCCAAGTCCGTTCCTGGACGAGGACGGCAATCCATTCCTACTGTGGAAGGCCGACGGCAACTGCTGTGACCTCACCACGACGATCTACATGCAGCCCCTGTCCGCCGACGGACTCTCGACCGACGGTGACGCCACGAAGCTGATCTCGGACACCCAGGACTGGGAGAAGGGAATCGTCGAGGCTCCCTCGATGGTCAAGGACGGCTCCCACTGGTGGCTCTTCTACTCGGGCAACGACTGGAACACCGGGGACTATGCGATCGGCATCGCGCGCTGCTCGTCGCAGACTGGACCGTGCGAGAAGCCGCTCGACCGGGCATGGCAGACCTCTGCCGAAGATGCCGTGGGCCCGGGTGGCCAACAGTTCTTCAACCACTCCTCTGGCCTCCGCATGGTCCACCACGGCTGGCTGCCGGGTGAGGTGGACACAGCGGACTCGACGCGTCGGCTGTTCCTCGACGAAATCGTGTTCGACGACTCGGGCCTGCCGCAACGCCATGACGCATCCGTGAGCGACTCCGATGCCGAGAAGGGGAGTTGGGTGTGGTTCGCCGGAGCTGCTGTGGCAGTGCTGTTGGCCGTCGGGGTGACTCTGGCCATCAGGAGAAGCCCCTCCACCCTCGACGCGAAGCCCTAGCTCCGATCGCGGCAGCGTCAGTCGAACAGCGCTGTCTGGGTGGCCTCGGTCGCGAACAGGGCCTTCATCAGTTGGTGCTCGTCGTGGGTCTGTCCGTCGAGACGCACGCTGGGATGAAGCGCATCCCCCATGACAATCGTCGCGCCCCCGAGCCGTGCCCGGCAGAGGTCCACGTTGTCGCGCATGATGTCGATTCCGTAGAGGTCACCCAGCGCGTCCGCTTCGGTGGCTCCGAAGTGGATGACCTTCAGCCACTTGGCAGCCACCAGGAACTGCCCGTCGCCGCACGCCGGGTCGAGCACGGTCTGGCCCGGCCTGAGCAGCTGAATCGGCAGGCGTTGCAGCATCTCGATAACGAGATCGGTCGGGGTGAAGATCTCCGCGGTGAGAGCCACTCGTTCGGCGGTGCGCTGAGCTCCCTGCATGTAGGAGTGCTCATCGACACGCTCAGCGACCGCTTCCCACTTGACTCTCGACATATGCCACCTCCTCGGACGTCAGGTCGAACAGGTCGAACAGCTCCACATCGTCGAGTTTCGACGCGAGTGGCAGTGACGGAAGGGCGTCGAAGACGCGCTCGTTGCCGAATCCCGACCACCTGGCCGTGCTGAAGATGTACCGGAACAACTTCGACCTGAGGTGGGAGGCCAGTGCCTCGCCGGCATCGGCGTCGGGCACGCGCACGAAATACACCATGTCCGTTCCGCCGTGTTCACCGGCGTCGAAGAACGGCAGCGTGTAACCACTGCGGCTCCACATGACCTTCGGCTCGTCCGCCCAGTGCTGGCGGATAGTGGACCACCAGATCTGTCGGTTGGTGTGAAGCACGGGGTGGACGTGCCTGTCGGACCTCTCCTTGCTCAGGGTGTCGTCCCTCTTCAGCCTGATGTTGTGGCACGTCACATAGTCACGCTCGACGCCGAGTTTCTCGACGGTCTCGAAGATGACCTTGCGGTGGATCTCCATCGAGACGTCGCTGAGGTCGTTGGGGAGATACATAACGTTCTCATCGAGCGAGACGCGGAAGGTCTTGTGATCGCCGATTACCTCGGTTCCGCGATGCGGGTTCTCGACCTTGCGGATCGCGTAGTCGGCGAACGACGAGCCAACACCTTCGAAATGCTGCGCGGTGTCGATGTGCAGCCACGGGGTGTCGTGCCGCTTCATCAGGTCGAGGATGCGGTTGCTCGGACTCTGGAACGAGCTCGGTGAGACCTGGCAGAGAGTCCCGCCGTCCGCGAGCAGCGTGTCGAAGGAATGCTCGGTGAACTCGATCCACAGCTTGTGCGGCGTGCGACCCCTCGTCCCCCGTTTCTGGAACGGCGGATTGGTCAGGATGAGGTCGAACTTCACGAAGCACCATCTCTCATGAGGTATGGCGTGCTGGTCACAGATCACCCACCGCTGATCAGAAGATGCCTGCGGCGTCGAAGTCCACATAGGTATTGGTGGAGGTGGCCAACTGCTTGGACTTCATAGGGCGTCGCTGACCTGTCGCCAACTCCAAGCCCTCCTTCTCATGGAATCGTGTGCCCTCGTATTCATCGCTGATCCATGCACCGTTCTTGTTGATCGTGAACGGCACGTCGACCGTCAGCAGCGACCTGCTTCCGAGGATGAACTCGAAGCGGATCGACTGACCGTGAGCGCCGAACTCGACCGTGCTGGCCGGATCGGACACACCGAAGCGCAGCTGGCAGAACCCCTCGTTGGTGATGGTGTCCGACCTCCGATACGGGTCCAGGAGGAGGACCTCCTCTCGACCATCGAGCCCCGTCATCTCCAACAGGCGGTCCTTGACGGTGGCAGGGTCCAATCGATGGAGGATTTCGAGGATGATGGCTTGGCCGGACGCCCCCACCTCCTTACGGGCCTTGTCGAACTCGTCCTCATCCAGGAACTCGAAATCGGGGTCATACACGAAGCGGTCCTTGATGGCGGCGTTGAGCTCGTCGAGCTTCACCATCAGAGGCACGACATCCTCGTGCCCGGTCGCACGGAGTGCCGCATCACGCTTTCGCTGAGCGGACCCTCTGAACCGGACCCCGTCCGGACCCAGGAACATCCCGACCCCGGCGCTCTCGAAGATGAAGTTCAGGGGGAAGGCATTGAATGTGCTGCTGGAGCACTGGGGCCGTTTGGCACTCCCCTGGTAGTTCTTCAGCGATACCGAGATGTCGTCGTGGCGGTCGCGCATGATCACGAAGTCGCCCTTCAGGTTCAGGTTGCGGAAGTCACGCTCGACGTCAACGAAATCCATGGGTGTGTCGCCGATGACCCCGATGAGGTCCTCAAAGAACCCGGGGAGGTGCCGGTCCAGATTGCCCCGGTACTTGGGCCATTTGCTGAACGACTCCTCAGTCAGCTTCCGTTCGGCGGAGTAGTTCTCGAAGTGCTGGAGCTTCTCCGAAGCATTCCTTGTAGCAGCAAGCCCAGCCTTCTCGGCAAGACGCTGGAGTTCTGCCACGGCAAGGATCTCGCAAGCGTCCTGGACGAAGTGCTGCTCATCCTTCATCTCTGCACCCGCTTGGTCATAAGTGGAGCTTAGAAGCACCTGACTGGGTCATCCGTGCCGACGAGCCGCTGTGATGACGCGTGGTAGCCGACACAACGATCATCCCCGGCGGAACGATGGCCCGCCTCGGGTACCGTCGCCGGATGGAGCCGGACCTGTTTGCCCTGGTAGCCGAGGTCGCTCGGTCGCTGTGCGACGACGGACTCGGCACCATCCACTCCCGCTCGCACAAGTACGGCACCAAGGTCTGGTTCGACGCCGACAAGCCGCCGCCGCCGCACTTCGAGGCCCAGGTCATGGGACGACGCGACATCGATGGCCAGAAGGGCATCGCCATCGAGATCGGGTGGCATGGAGAGGCACGCAAGGAACAGGACAACGAGTTGCTGCTCCAAGCCCTGATGGAGAGGGAACCGCGGTGGCGCAAGCCCCTCGGCGACGAGGCCGAAGCGGGTGAGTTCTTCAACTCGACCAAGTGGCGACGAATCAGCGAGGCCTGGCTCGATCCAGACCTGAGCGAGGAAGGCGTGGACCTGGAGATCGGCTCACGGCTGGCGGACTACATCAATGCACTGCAGCCGATGCTGAGCGACCTGGCGGACCAGCAACCCTGACGGGCGCACCGAGCCGATCACGGCGCCAATGATGCCGGCCAGGTCGAATGTCTCGTTGTCGCCGATGCCCAGTGCCTTCGTGAAGAAGAACCAACCGACGATGGCACCGCGGAGACCCAACAGCAGGGGCCGCAGGGGCAATCCTTGTGTCGCCAATCAGGCCTTGGGAGACTGCATCAAAGCAGCGACCCCGGGAGCATCCATGGCCAGCGACGAGCAGTCCCGTGTCCAACCACCGAGCTCCCAGGGGCAGCCGCTCCCGGATCAAGGGCACAAGAGGTCGGTACCGGTCGGATGGATAATCCTGGTGGTTGCCGGCGCGATCGTCTCGCTGTTCTCCTTCGCACCACTGGCGGGGGGTGCGTTCCTCCTGTGGGCCGACTCCACCCAGAAGGATGCCGATGGCTTCTTCGTAACCCCCGCGGAACGGATCGAGACGACCTCCTATGCCGTTACGTCCGACGAGCTGGACTTCGGAGCTGACCCGACGGCGGACCAGACCGCGTTCGAGCTGGGCGATGTGGTGACCGTGCGCATGGACGCCGAGAGCACCACCGAGTCGGCGATCTTCGTCGGCATCGGACCCCGTCGCGAGGTGGACGAGTACCTCGGTGATGTCTCCCGGGCGATCATCACGGACATGAGCGTCGACCCGTTCTCGGTCGACTACGACTACGAGGGGGCCGGCGCTCCTTCGGGGCCGCCGGGTGATGAGGACTTCTGGGTGGCCGCCGCCGAGGGCAACGGCGAACAGAGCCTCGAGTGGGAGCCGAGCAGCGGCAAGTGGTCGGTGGTGGTGATGAACGCGGACGGCGCCGAGGGCGTGAGCGCGGACGTCGCGGTCGGGGCCAAGTCTCCCTGGGTCTTCACCGGTGGCCTCATCGCGACGATCCTCGGCGGTATCGGGGTGCTGATCGGCGCCGTGCTGCTTGTGGTGGGGGTCATCGGACTCGCCACCCGCTCGCAGATCGAACTGGGCGGCCGGCCACACACGGGTCCGATCGTCTCATTGGAGGCCAGCCTCGACGAACCTGTCAGCCGCTGGCTGTGGCTGGTCAAGTGGCTGCTGCTCATCCCGCACTTCATCGTGTTGTTCGTCCTCTGGATCGCCTTCGCCGTGGTCACCTTCATCGCCTTCTGGGCCATCCTGTTCACCGCCAGGTACCCGCGGTCGCTGTTCGACTTCAACCTCGGCGTTCTGCGTTGGACCTGGCGGGTGGTCTACTACGGCTACGGCGCTCTTGGTACCGACAAGTACCCACCGTTCACCCTGGGGCCCGATCCGGACTACCCCGCCACGTATTCCGTTGAGTACCCCGAACGGCTCAGCCGTGGGCTGGTCCTCGTCAAGTGGTGGCTGCTGGCCATCCCCCACTACATCGTGTTGGGGGTGTTCACAGGGACCACGATCGCGACCGCGACCGGGGAGGTCTCCATCCCGGGACTGCTGTCGATCCTGGTGTTCTTCGTGGCAGTCGTGCTGCTGTTCGTGGGCCGCTACCCACGGGGGATGTACGGCCTGGTGATGGGAATCAACCGCTGGATCTACAGGGTGATCCCATATGTGGCCCTCATGCGCGACGAGTACCCGCCCTTCCGGCTCGACCAGGGCGAGCAGGAACCGACCGAAGCGCGCGACTGATTGGCAGGACCCGCCCCGGACGACCCGACTGGGTGGTTCGCCGTCGAGTGTGACCTAGCCGATCCGTCGACGGGTGATCAGATAGAGCAGCAGCGCCAGGCCCAGCAGCGAGGCCAGCCGCAACAGAAGGCCGAGCCCTCCGACCACGAGTGAGTTCACGAGCAGCGCGGAGCTACCGAGGGCACCGAGCACCGCGGCGGTGCTCGGAGTCCTGAACGGCGCCTCGGTCTCCTGTGCCTCCGTAGTTCTGCGACGAAGGACCAGCACCGTGACGTTCACGGTCGCGAACACCGCCAGCAACAGGGCAACGGTCGTGTCGGCCAACTCACGCACTCCCCCCGTGGCCACCAGAACTGCGACCACCGCGCTGACAGCCACGATCGCCACGGTGGGAGTCTGTCGCCGTCCGATCCGGGCCAGCGCTGCCGGCGCGGCACCCTGCTCGGCCAAGCCGTAGACCTGGCGCGAGGCAGTCGTGAGCGCCAGCAGCGCGGTGTTGGCCACGGCGGTGGTGGCGATCAACGCGAACACCTCCGCGCTGATGGGCACGGGTCCGGTCTCGATCGCAGCCAGCAGGGGCGTCTCGGATCGGCCAAGCTCGGCAGGCTCGACGATCGATCCCGCCGAGAGAGTCACCGCCAGGTACAGAATCCCGACCACGGCCAGTCCCGCGAACAGGGCGATGGGAAACGAGCGTCGGGGCTTCTTGACTTCCTCGGCGAGGTGGACAGCGTCCTCGAATCCCAGGTAGGCGAAGAAGGCGAGCGCAGTGACCCCGAGGAAGGCGAAGACGCCAGACTCGGACCCGCCTCCTTCGAGCAGACGCGAAGGCTCTGATGTGCCGTCGACCAAGCCACCGATGCCGGCCGCTATGACCACCAGCAGTCCGCCAACCTCGACCGCTGTCATCACGACGTTGGCCCGCGACGACTCGGCTATTCCCACCCACACCACGAGCGAGAGGAGCACAACCGTGGCAAGCGCAACCGGGACGGTCGGCAGGTCACCGAACGCGACCAGGTACTGGCCACCCACTGCTCGGGACACGGCCGCAGCGGTCGTCATGGCAGAAGCGGCCACGACGAATCCGACCACAAAGGTGAACGCCGGTCGGTTGAACGCAACCTCCACGTAGCGTGAGGTTCCCGCAGCGTGTGGGTGCGCCGTCACGAGCTCGACGTAGGACGAGGCAGTGAGCCCGGCTAGAGCGAACGCCATCAGAAAGGGCACCCAGAGAAGCCCGCCAACCTCAGCAGCGACCTCTCCGACCAGTACGTATATCCCGGCACCGAGGATGTCGCCCACCACCAGGACCGTCAGTACGCCGGGTCCCAGCGCCCGCCGCAAGCCCCGAGAAGCGGTCGGCTCCTTCCCCATGCAATCGTCGAGCGTAGCGCCCTCGGCCGGAACCGCTGGGTGAGGGCGCTGCGACCGCCAGGGATGCCGAACCACCTGAGGCGTCGCCGCTCGTGCGGCGCCGTCCCCCTAGCGGTACTTGCCGACCTCCAGCCTGGCGACCATCGCTCGATGGACCTCGTCGGGACCATCCGCCAGTCGCAATGCCCGGGCCATGCCCATCAGGTAGCTGAGCTCGGGGTCGGCGACTCCCTCGCCCCCGTGTATCTGGATGGTGGCGTCGACCACCTGCTGCAGGACGTTGGGAGCGACTACCTTGATGGCCGAGATGGACACCAGTGCGCCGAGCACTCCGGAGGTGTCCAGCTCCCAGGCGGCCCGCAGCGTGAGCAGCCTTGCCTGGTCGATCGCCATTCGACTGTCGGCGATGATGTCGCGGTTGGCTCCCAGGTTGACCAGCGGCTTGCCGAACGCGACCCGATCCATCGCGCGTTCGCAGAGGCGTTCGAGTGACCGCTCCGCGGCGCCGATGATCCGCATGCAGTGATGGATCCGACCCGGACCCAGACGGCCCTGCGCTATCTCGAAGCCCCGGCCGGGCCCGGCGATGATGCTCTCGATCGGCAGACGCACGTTCTCGAACAGGATCTCGGCATGGCCGTGGGGCTCACCGAGGTGCCCGAACACCGGGATCATCCGCAGGATCTTCACCCCCGGACTGTCGATGGGGACGACCACCATCGAGTGGCGCTGGTGTCGATCGGCATCGGGATCGGTCACACCCATGAAGATCAGGAAGCGGCACCGTGGATCGCCGGCACCACTCGTCCACCACTTCTGCCCGTTGAGTACGACCTCGTCGCCGTCCAATTCGGCCGTCGCCTTCATGTTGGTGGCGTCGCTGGACGCAACTGCGGGCTCTGTCATGGAGAATCCCGAACGGATCTCGCCCGCGAGGAGGGGTAGTAGACACTGCTCCTTGTGGAGATCGGAGCCGTAGCGGGCGAGCACCTCGGCGTTGCCCGTGTCGGGTGCTGCGCAATTGAAGACCTCCGGAGCGAGGAAGCTGCGCCCCATCAGTTCGGCCACTGGCGCGTAGTCGCGGTTGTCGAGCCCGGCGCCGTGTTCCTCATCGGGTAGGAACAGATTCCAGAGCCCCAGATCCCGGGCCTCCGCCTTCAACTCCTCGACGATCGGGGGGATCCGCCATCGAGTCCAGTCGTCGGTGTGCACCAACTGCTCCTGGTACGTCTGCTCATTGGGCAGAACCCGCCGTTGGATGAAGGCTCCGACCTGCTCCATCACGATCTGCGCCCGTTCGGAGTGTTCGAAATCCATGCGAGCACCCTATTGGCCGCCCGGGTATCAGTCGTTCGCTTCCAGCCAGGCCGCCGCCCGCCTTGCCGATTGGTGCCCGCACATGCCGTGCACACCGGCGCCCGGCGGCGTGGAGGCCGAACAGAGGTAGACCCCCGGCAGACCCGTGGCGTACGGATCGAGCGACAGCCGAGGCCGACCGAGCAACTGCATGGGGTTGTTGGCGCCACCTGCGATGTCGCCAGCGACGTTGTTGGCGTTGGCCGTCGCAAGTCCGCCCGGGTCCATGGTGCACGACGCCACGATGCGGTCACGCAGCCCCGGGGCGAACCGCTCGATCTGATCGATCACGATCGCCTCCACGTCTCCCCTCCAACCGGCAGGAACATGCGCGTACGCGTAGATCGGATCCACATCGCCCACCGACCTCGAGGGGTCAGCCAGATACTGCTGGGCAACCAGAACGAAAGGACGGGCCGGCATCCTCCCCGCTGCCACCTCACGCTCGGCGTGGGCGATCTCCTCGAAGGAGCCACCGACGTGGGCGAAACCGGCCCGGGTCACTTCCTCGGCCGCCCAGGGCACCCCTCCGCGAACCGCCAGGTCGACCTTGTATGCCGCAGGGCCGTGCCGGAACCTGCGATATGCGCGGTTGGTGCGGCGAGGGAGCTCCCCGCCGAACATCTCCGCAGCAGCGCCCGGGGCCGTGTCCAGCATCACGACCCGACTGGCCGGCAGATCGGCGCGCGAGCGGACCGAATGCCCGGTCACCACCGTGCCGCCCAGTGACTCCAGCAGTGAGACGAGCGCGTTGCTGATCGCCACCGAGCCACCTATCGCCACGGGCCATCCGTGGACATGACATGCCGCAGTCAGCATTACCCCGACCGACGAGGTCATGGGCCGGGACAGCGGTTGGAACACATGCGCCGCCGATCCGGCCCACAGTGCTCGTGCACCGGGGGTGGTGAATGCCCCGGCCAGCACTGCGGCCGGCAGTGCGGCACGGGCACCGAAGCGTGCCATCAACAGCGGATGGTCGGGCCATCGCAGGACCGGGCCGAGCACATCGCCGGCAAGCTCATCGAAGCCCGGCAGCAGCGGTCCGAACACCTGGCGCCATCGAGGGCCATCCGCGCCCAGGCCCCGACATGTCTCGTCGAGATCCCGCACCATCACCGCCGCGGTGCCGTCGTGCATCGGGTGTGCCAGATCGATCTCGGGGTATGCCCACCGAAGGCCATGTTCGGCCAGGGGCAGGGATCCGAAGAAGGGTGACGCGGCTCCGAACGGATGGGTCGCCGAGTACAGGTCGTGGACGAGGCCGGGCACCGTGAGCTCACCGCTGCGGGCACTGCCGCCCGGGGTCTCCGAGGCCTCGAGCACCGTCACCGAGTGACCGCGGGCGGCCAGCGTGATCGCAGCCGCGAGGCCGTTGGGACCCGAGCCGACAACAACGGCGTCAAGCTGTTCGGTCACGACTGATCGGCACCGCTGGTCACGTGGATGGGCACGTTGTTGTCGGTCGGCTGGCAGTCGACGAGGTCATCGACCTTGACGTAGCCGCGTTCGAACTCGCCGGTGGCGGCATCCACGAGTCGGTACTGCTGGGTGCGGTCATGGAAGGGCTGCGATTCCATCAAGACGATCCGTACGTCACCGGGCTCGAAGTTGCATCGTCGCTGGAGCGCCCCGATCAGCTGTTCGTCGTGGAGGTGGCCATCGCCGAAGTTCCAGCCGAGGGCCGTGCCCGCCACCAGCTCGCCATCGAGCACCAGATAGTCCTCGTCATCGCCCTCGCACGCCCTTGGCACAAGGGTCCACAGGGCCCTGCCGTGCGTGTAGAAGCCGCGGAATGCGTAACCCATGAACAGTGGGATCGACGCCTCCTGCTCGCTGCCGTACACCTGCTCGAGTTGCTGGTGCGGCATCAGCGACGCCTTGACGACGTTCTCGTCGAAGCGATCGATGGCATCACCCTTGAAGCACCAGAAGGTGGTGGCCCAGTTGCCTGCGTAGTAGCGCATCGACGGCAGGAAGGAGACCTTGTCGGGCACGAAGTTGCCGTAGATCACGAAGAACAGGATCACGGCCATCATCGACGCGATCAGCCACGGGTTGGAAACGGCCGCCAGATCGATTCCGGGGTGGGCGAGGAAGAGTGTGAAGACGCCCCAGATCATGAACACGTTCCACTCCAGTGGCACACCCATCGGGAAGCTGGAGATGATGCTGAGGTGGAACAGGATCATCACGACCGCGGCGGTCGTGGTGATCCAGCCGCCGTTGCTGAACAGCAGAACTGCTGGGGCGACGAACTCCACGACAGTGCCGCCGTGTGCCAGACCCGACGCCAACCTGGATGGCCGCAGATCGTCGGGGAAGTCCTTGTGGAGCTTCTTCTTCATGCCGCCGAAGCGCCAGAACGGGCTGTTGCTCATCATGCCGGAGACGACGAACGGGAAATGGCTGTTGCACTTCGACAGAGCCGCTCCCCACCAGATGGCCACCATCACCAGCTTCGCAGCGAACACCTGGTCGCTCACAGCGAAGAGGTACGTGAGCGCCAACGGCCCGTACACCTCGGCGCGAGCAGCGAGGAAGATCACCTGGTCACGTAGTCCAATGAGGACCAGGAACCCGAGCACCACCGCTACCTGCGATTGCGGGAGGGCACCCCACATCGCCACGAACAGAGAAACGACGAACCCGGCGTAGAGCACCACGTCCATGACGGTCCGGGAATCGCCACCGGTGAGCGGAACACGGCCCCTGAACGGCGGGAGCCGGATCGTGCCGGGCCGCAACCAGTAGAGGAACGACCCCATGGGTGGAATGAACCGCAGGTTGAGCGGACCGAACCCGCAGCCGAGACCCAGCACCTCGAACAGCATCGTCCACAGCACGAACTTGTAGAACGCCGCCGGGTTGGCCCACCAGCCGGCGGGGTCGAAGATCCCGTCGATGCCCGGAGTCGACAGCACCATCAGCCAGCCGATCAGGACGTAGAACGCGATCTTCACGAAGTAGAAGAGCACGATGACGTCGGGTGAGCCGAAGCCGTGCTCGGCGAAGTGCCGGGCCATCGGCTTCATCCGCTCCTGGCGGCTCTCGTGATCCCAGGTGTCGTGGTCCACGACCGGCAGGTTCGGCTGGATGAATCCCATCGCTACTCGCTCCGTTGATGCGGTGTGCTTGTCCGGCCTGCGCGCGACCCATGAACATGGCGACGCTGCGCTCGGCGGCTCGCTCCCGATTCTTACTTGCCAGGACGCCTTGGTCCTCACCGAAGCGGCCCCACACGACCTCGCCGACCCTCGCCCGGCACGATTGGGCGCCCAACAGACAAAATGTCGAGCTTCCGGGCCCCGCTCCTTCTGGGATGATGTCGGTCATGACAACCCTGGACTCCGCTGGACCCATCGCCGGCTACTTCGACTGCCCATGGCCTGCGGAGTGCGGAGGTCCTCGCCGCCAGAAGGTGTCGTCGTCGCCGGGCTTGGCCCTCGGACCGCAAGAGCGACTCGGGTCCGTAATCCGATCCACCGGCGGGTGGGCTGTGATGCTTGTTCGTCGTGGTCCGGGCGAGCTCTTCCTGCTCTGCGGGGCATCTCTGGCCGAGGGAGAACTCCCGCCGGTTCACCGACCAAGTGGACCAAGTTCAGGATGGGTGGAGCAGGTTGATCCCAAGACGCTCCAGACCTTGCGGCGCTCGGATGAACTACCCAGTGGCGGATGGCTCTGGTGCGGTGCGCTGGCTGCACACGAGAACGGCGACCTCTACGCGGTCAACGGTCGGAACGTGTTCCGCCTCGACCCACATTGCAGGCTGCGTGCACAGCGAGAATTGCCCGCTGATGCTCCTCACAACGGGTTGGTGATCCTCTCTGACGGCAACCTGGCGGTGCGCAACCTCGGCTTCCGAAGGGGCGACAGGGCACAGTTCGTGCTTCTGGACCCCAACCTCGAGCCCATTGGTGAGCCGCTCGATCTTCCGCAACGGTGCATGGGCCGCATCTCCAGCGACCGTTCGACCTCGGGGGAGTTCCTCTACTCGACAAACCCCGACCATGTGTTCCGAATCAGCTACTCAGCCGGCGCACTGGAACTCGACACGAGCTGGCATCGCAGCTACGCGGTCGAGGGCGGCGGCCAGTCCGACGCGTGGGACACCTCGATCGCCGACGACAGCGTCTGGCTGATGGACATGGGGCGACCGCCCAACTGGATGCGACCCGGCAGTGCCCCACAGCGTGCGTTTCGATTCGGCTTGGAGCCGCCCGCGGCGATGGACATCGTGGAGGACCTCGACGCACCGTTCGCCTGGAATCCGGGCCCTCCTCTGTACGACCCGATCCGGAAGATCCTCGTGCACTACGACTCCCTCAATGGCGGGGTGTCGGCGCATCGGTTCGAACCGGGTGTCGATCCACAACGGTTGTGGCGCCAGGACTACCGGAACTACATGCAGATGATGGTGTACGCCGACACCGGCGAACTCGTTCTGGAGGACGCAACCTGGCCGACGCGGTTCGGTGGCGACGAGGACCGGTCCGAAGCCGTGCTCGTCTCGATAGAAACCGGGGAGGAGCTCGGGCGTGCGAAGACCGGAGCGCCTTCGCTGGGCATGTTCCCGACCCCGGGGTTTGATCGGGACTTCTACGTGGCGTCCATCCCCGGAGAGATCACTCGGGTCTTTGTGCAGGACGCAGGCTCCGCCGCATGACGGCCGCGGTACTCCCGGTCGTCTTCGGTCCACGACGGATGTCGAGCTTGTTCATCCACGCCCTCGCCACCTGAGGGCGATCGCCTTCGCCTCATGTTCGCGGGATTGACCGCTGCCAGGACGCGGCCTGGCTCACACATCCCATCGGGGCACAATAAGGCTGTGACAGCCGGCCATCATTTGCCGTTGGGTATTTACCCTATACCCGCATGATCCAATGACCTATTGATGTGGACTATGCGCCCATCGAAACTAGTGCGCCGAGCCAGATTGAGAAGCGCGGCATTCTAGGTCGCTCGGATCACTCTGTGGCTCTTGACTACAAGTTGATGGATCCTTGATATTGCGACTCTACGTTGCCGCTGGCCGTGCAGAATGCTCGGCTCGCTCGACTTGGGCGATCCATACTTGGAGGAAATATGAAGAAGGCAATCATTGCGGTGGTGGCCGGTCTGGCCGTCTCTGCTGGAGTCATGGCATCGGCTGCAACACTGGGGGGAGTCACACCACAATCGCTGGGGGCATCCGAAGCCGTCGTGGCGAGTTGCGACTCAGACGGAGTCGACGTCGACTATGCGACGTCCTGGAACTCGGCATCCAACAACTACCAGCTGGACAAAGTCGTGATCAGTGGCACTGACGCAGCTTGCGACGGTCTGGACATTGATGTTGCTGTCTCCAACTCCACCGGAAGCATCAAGGGCGAGACTACGGGCACAGTGGCTGCCAACCCGGGTGCTACCACTCTCACCTTTGGAAGCGGCCAGGTCATGGACTCTGAAGACGTCGACCGCGTTTCCATTCAGATCAACGGCTGATCAATAGATTCAGGCCGTGTCTATTGCACACACGCCTAGAGCAAGGGCAACCACCGCTTTCACGGTGGTTGCCCTTGTGGCGTGTCTGCTCAGCGCTGTCGCGGCAAATGGGAGGGCTGCCCCACTAGCCATATCTCCAACGGGGCCGGCCACACTAATCAAATATGTTGGAGACACGACAACAACAACCACCAGTACGACCTCAACAACGACCAGCACCACAACAACCACCACGACCACAACAACCACCACGACCACAACAACCACCACAACCACCACAACCGTCGTCGCAAGCACCTTCGGTGGTGAATTCACTGACTACTTCAGCGAGAAGAAGGGCCGAAGGAACTGGCGAGCAACAGTCACGCTCACCATGGTCGACAATCTCGGCGCTGCTGTCCCCAACGCTGCAGTTGATGTCCTGATATCGCCCGAGGGGAAGTCGACCGTTCAGGTCAGCGGTACCACCGACAGCAACGGAGAGGTGACCTTCGTCTCGAACAAGTACAGGCGCAGCGGCAACAACAAGGTCAATTGGATCGACTTCGAGCTAACCAATGCCAGCGTGTCGAACCTGAGCTGGGATCTGCTACAGCCGACTCAGAGGGTAGACGTGCCATGAGCGGTGATAACTCGACCACTGGGCAACTCAATTCGAGCTTGCCGGTACGGAAACGACGGCTGGCCAGGCGCCGAGTGACCGCATTGGTCCTCATGGTCACGGCGGTCAGCGTCGGGCTCGTTCTGATGTACGCAGGAGGGCTTCCGCTGAGCCCCCAGCTGACCATCGTCTCCGGAGAGAGCATGGAACCAACCATGCACACGGGAGACCTCCTGCTCACCAGGTCAAGCGACAACTACTCCGTCGGGGAACAGGTCGTCTACCGGGTTCCCAAGGGTCAACCGGGAGAAGGCAGCTCGGTCGTTCACCGAGTTGTCGGCAACGATGAGAACGGCTACTTGATGCAGGGCGACAACAACTCGTTCCGTGACCCCTGGAGACCTTCGGACCAGGACATCGTGGGAACTCGGGTTCTGCTTGTTCCCAAGCTTGGCTGGGTCTTGGCATACCTGGCCCAACCGGTCGTCGTCGCTGCCCTCATGGGCGGCCTCCTCACAGGAACAATGACGTTCTCCTCCCTGTCGAGCAGGGAGGAGAACGACGAGGGTTCATCAGAGCCCGATGGCGACCAGGCCGACCGACAGGTAATCGACCTGCGAGCAACCCAGCACCACGATGAGCAGACCGCGACAGCTCGGGACGACCGCGACGTTGCCCAGCCCGACCCGGTGATCGACCTGCGAGCAACCCAGCACCACGATGAACAGACCGCGACGGCTCGGGACGACCGCGACGCTGCCCAACCCGACCCGGTGATCGACCTGACGTCTGGGTCCACCGCCAAGGAACCCGTTGCGCCTGACGCGGCCGAGTCGGCCGAGCCGGATCGTCGGGGCCCCGGCGGCGCGCAGTCCCACCAGCCAGAAGACACCCCTGACCAAGGTGGTGCCTAGGTTGAGTGATCTGCTCCGAGGTTCCAGAGGTGTGGTCGTGGCCATCCTCCTCGCGTGCCTTCTCCTGCTCCATGTCCGAAGCGGGCAAGCTGCACCAACCCCGGGCAACCAGGGGGATCTGGCTGCGGGCGCTACCGAGCTTTCCCCCTGCGACGATGACGTGGACGTCGACTACGAGGTCTTCTGGTTCTGGATATACGGCGTGGAGGTGTCCGATATTGCCGGCTCGTGTGTCGGATACAACATCGAGGTCACGCTCTCCGGCTCGGACGGATCGAGCGTGGGCACGGCTGGCACCCAGATCAGCGGTGATTCGGCCAATCTGAGTACCAACTCCTGGTATCTGGAGAGCTCCCTGGCCAAGACAGTCATCCTCATCACGCCGTGACAGCCCAATCTGAGTACCAACTCCTGGTATCTGGAGAGCTCCCTGGCCAAGACAGTCATCCTCATCACGCCGTGACAGCAGGGCACACCGACATGAAAGCTCCTGGAGCCACCGAGGACACCGAATCGTGAGCACGGAATCAGAGACCGACCGGGATGCTCAGGACACCGGACACCGAAGCAGCGGCCGCCAGCTGGCGCGCTGGGTGGTCGGCCTCCTCGCAGTCGTGGGCGCAATATCGCTCGTGGCTCTGCTCGTGGGCGGCGTGGAACTCTGGTCGAGGCTGCGCGACGGTGCCGACGGCCGCGGCGAGAACACCGATTACGGAACGTTCTACGCAACGGTCGAGGACCCTCCTGCGGAGATGGGCACCATCGTGCGCAGCGAGCCCCTCGGATACGCGGTGCCCGGCGGCGAGGGCCACCGAATCGTCTACACCAGCGAGGACTCCGCCGGCGATCCGATTGCGGTGTCCGGCATGATCTTCGTGCCCGACAGCGTGGCGCCGCCGGCAGGCCGCAATGTCGTTGCATATGCGCATGGGACCGCCGGGATCGCCACGAAGTGCGCGCCCTCCCGGGCCGCCGAGCTGGACTCCCTCAGCTTCACCACATCCCTGCTGCCCGCACTCGAGCGGGGCTGGGTGGTGGTCGCCACGGACTACCAGGGTCTTGGCATCCCTGGACCAGCCACGTATCTGGTCGGCGACCAGGAAGCCCGTGACGTGGTGGCGTCAGTGCTCGCAGCCCGCGCCTTCGAGGGGGCCGAGGCGGGTACCGACTGGATCGTGTGGGGATCATCGCAGGGCGGCAACTCCTCGTTGTGGACTGCGCACCTCGCCGCTGAGATCGCGCCGGAACTCTCTTTGATGGGTGCCATGGCAGCCGCCCCCGCAGCCCGACTGGGGGCCGGGGTCAACGCCAACTGGGACAGTGTCGACGGTTGGGCGTTGGGTCCACCGGTGATCAAGTCGTGGAGCGAGGCATACCCGGACAGGGACTTCGAGACGGTGCTGTCGGGAACGGCCCGCCGGAGGCTCGGATTGCTGACCAGCGAGTGCACGCTGACCGATGGACTGCTCGGATTGACGGAGAACGCCCTCGGCAGCAGGTTCTTCGTTTCCAATCCCGTTGATGACCAGGACTGGGCACACGCGCTCAAGGAGCAGTCGGCGCCGCTTCCTCCACCGACGATGCCCGTGCTGGTCGTGCAGGGAACTGCGGACAAGATCATCCCGGCCGGAGCAAATGCAGGACTCGTCCAGGATTGGTGCGACTCAGGGGTCGACCTGACGACCCTGTGGCTGGGTGGCGTCTCCCACCTCGACGCGCTGGTGGCCGGCGGCCCTTTCGCCGTCGAGTGGGCTGGGGCGAGATTCACCGGAGAGCCCGCACAGAGCAACTGCGATTCAGGCGTGCCTCCGATGGTCAAGGTGCTCGAGGACCCACTCGCCGATTGAGCAGCCCACTCGGCCATGGGTGCCCGGGGCCATGTCGCCGACGCCTCCGCACCAGTTGCGCGTACGGTCAGCCTCTTCGGTGCCCGATCGGGCCTTTCTGTCCCTCTGAGCTGGTGGGTCCGTTCGGCAAGCCGAGCGGGCGGTCAGGGACCGGCGCCGGCCAGGACCAGGGCCCACAGGGACACCGGAAGACCGATGTCATAGAACAGCACGAATGTGTTGCCAAGTGCGTAATTCCTGTCGCGGACCATCTCCAGGATGTGGTTTGCAGCAGCGCCGAGGAGGAACACGGATACCACCACGGAGAGCACCAACCACGCTCCGGCGTCCTGGAAGGCAGCCACAAAACCGGCGATGCCGATCCCGTAGCTGACGAATCCGATCTCGTACTGGAACCCATTCGTGCTCCAGCCGATGTTCTGGGCAGTCGATCGGGCAAAGAAGGTGTGCATCAACCCGCTCACCATGAACTGTGTCCCCACGGGCAGTGTCATCATCCACAGCATGGCTGTAACAGCAAAGCTGTCGCCGTCGCTGCCGCCGAAGGGAACCACACCTGCAATTGCCAGCACCCACGCAACGAGCAGGACCGCCGGTAGGAATAGCACGCCCATCCATCGAGCCTAGGTCCGCGGACCTTCGTTCCTGGTGTGCCCAATGACCCATATTTTCGATTATTGACTGAACCTTGAATCGGTAGTGGCACCCTGCTGTTGGAAACCCATGCAAGCAGTACTTGCTCGGAGCACGACTCACATCGGGAGGCACCGTGACCGGATCACCCAAGACATCGAGAGCACGACTCACATCGGGAGGCACCGTGACCGGATCACCCAAGACATCGAGATCGTTGACGAGTAGATCTCTTCTGGCTCTGGCAATGGCACCGCTGATCACAGCGATATGCCTCGTCGGTTGCGACGATGACTCAGGCGGTTCCAGCACAACCTCGAGCACAGAGACTTCATTGGACGAGTCGACAACCACTGAAGTCGACGAATCCGGTGGGTCCAGCGGGTCCAGCGGGTCCAGCGGGTCCAGCGGGTCCAGCGGGTCCAGCGGTGGCTCTGACTACAAGACGACGACCACCTACGCCCCGGACTACCAGACGACCACCACCTACGCCCCGGACTACCAGACGACCACCACCTACGCCCCGGACTACCAGACGACCACCACCTATGCCCCGGACTACCAGGCAGACCAGACATATCCACCGACGACGCCGACGCCTTACTTCGAGTAGGCCCGGTGCCATGCGGGCAGCTCAAGTGCGCCCCCGGAAGCGACTGACCGCACGTCGGCCCCTTGCGCCCTTCGGGCTCCTGGCGCTGGCCGCCGCCGCCCTGTTCGCATTCGGCTGTTCCTCGGGCGACGATGCCGATGCATCAGCCACCGGCGGCGACGGAGCAGGAGACCAGTCGGGGTCGACTGACATCTCCGACTTGCTGAACGAACTGCTGGACCCATCATCCACAGGCGTTCTCGTGCGGGTCCCCGATGGCCTCGGATCCAACAAGTTCGTACCGGCGAGCTTCATGCGAAACGACGTCTATCCGCCAACCGGCATGTATCAGGGTCCCCCAACGGTCTCGGCACCGGCCGGAACCGACGGCCCCCAGTGCACCGGCACCGGCAACGAGTCGGACACCGACGGCTACGTGGACGTGACGGGGTTCGTGATCGACTGGTGCGCCTCCGACTCCCCACCCGAGGACGGCAGCGGACTCGGCGGATCGGACCCCTACGCCCTGGCCGAGGTGGGCGTGGTGGTGGGAAAGCAGTTCAGCCGGTACGACGCAGGGGTGTACTACCCGACCGATGCGAACGTCACCGACGACCGGTGCCACTGGAGCGGAGGCGACCCGTCCAACCAGGAGTGTCCGGACGAAGACGGATCGGGCGGGGCCGGCGACGAGGACGGCAAGGGATGTCACCCCAAGCAGACGGATGCTCCGGGCCCCGATGGCGTCACCCTGGTCTCGGATCCCTCCTGCCAGTGCAACGCGGACCTGTCGGGCAATGACTGGGACGACTGGATCGACCACTGGCTGGAGTACGCACAGGACAGCCCCAATCAGCAACCGGGTGGCGACAACTCCAGCTACACGTTCTTCGAAGGCAACGACGAGAGCATCCCCTACTACGAGCAAGGCGGCCAGGACGGAAAGGCGCCTGTGTTCGCTCTCGACTGGGCATCCTGCTGGGTCTCGGACGTCGATGACATGGTCGGGCTCCAGAACGCCTTCTGGACCAACCGGGCCCGGTGGTTCAACGGCCTTGTACCCCAGGCTCCTGCGGAGCTGCAGGACTTCGACGAGGTCGACGGCATGAAGTACTACTGGGGCTGGAGCGAAGTTCCGGTGCCGAACAGCTTCGACAAGAACCAGGATGACTGGGACGCCATCGTGGTCAAGTTGCCGGCCGGCACCAGTTCGATCAGCGATCTGTCCTCCGACGCCCAGGCCGACCTGGGTGCGGGCCTCGCCGAGTTCGTGCGGTCGAACGGCATCGAGATCGGGGCTCCCCGGAGCGCCTACGTGTTGCTCCTCACCGAGGAGTACAAGGGCGGCGATGACGACGCCTGGGAACGACGCTTCGCCTGCGAGGCATTCGACTTCACCGAGGCGGGCATATCCATCGAGTACCTGTCCAAGGACGACGAGTCATCCGACGGAAAGGGAGCCTGCTACCTCGATGGGCAGGTTGAGACCACCTCCTCGACCCCTGACGGCGGTGGATCCGCGAGCGGGGCGGCACCGAGCACCACTGCCGCGTCGAGCACCACTGCGGCGCCCAGCACCACCGCTGCCACACCGACCGAATCGGCTCCATGCACTGCGGAGGCAATCGACGCCGCGCTGCCCGGCGGCGACACGCTCAACAACTTCCAGTGCGACAGCGGCTACGCCGTTGCGTTCGTGACCGACGCTTCGGACCAAGACGACTACACGGCCCGACTCGAGTCGTCACGTGGCGTGTGGGTCGAGAACGACAACTGCGACGAGTTCCCCGCCAGCCTTCAGCAGGCCTGCAACACCAACTGATCCCGCCACAGTCGCACAGCGCGCAACTCCAACCACCCATCGCAGTCGTACAGCCGACGGGCTCGATATTGACCGATCCTTGAAGTTCGGTTGAGCCGGACCTGAACAACCGCTGGCAGTCTCTCGCTCAGGCATGAGTGAAGCACCGGACCGTCCTCGCTGCCGGTGAAGCGCCGGGCGAACTGGAGATATTCGTGAGCGTTGTTCGAATCCTGCTGATCGCAGTGGCGCTCTGGTTCGCCATCCCCTTCACTCTGCTGAGCGTATGGGTCACCCTGCGGATCGCCCGGTGCTTGTGTTCGAAGTCCCTGTCCTTTTTGCTCTCGCCGTTCCTTTCGCCCGAACTGCCCTTGCCCGTACCCGCCCCGACGACTCCGGAGCATCTGGCAGGGACACGACACCGGCCACCGGCGCCGAGCCAGGCAACACACGCGCATCGACGGAACCGCCGGTGCCTTGCGCGGCCGGCGTCACCATCGAGGGGTTCGACACCGCCGAGGTAGCAGCGCTGCGGCCGGCCCGAAGCGACCCTGCTGCGCTCCTTTCGACACAGCGTCAGCCCCCCCGCCTCTTCACCACGAACAGAAGCGGGAGCGGGAGCAGACCCCATGGCCCGAACCGAGTACTCAGGACACCTACCGACAGGTACAGAACCGGGTAGAGCAGGACGATCCGGTTCCAGATGGGGCGGGCAGGGTCAGCCAGGATCTCGCTGTGCCTGGAGGCGTGGAACTGGATCGCGCTGCCCAACAGACTGATGACGGCCAGTGCGGACCAGTAGAACAACGGTGCGAACCGGGTGATCGGCGGCCCCTCGGAGGGATTGGCTGCGACCATCCATTCTCCGAAGATCCCTGCTGGGAAGGCCAGGAAGACCATCGCGAGCAACCACAGCAGCGTCAGCGTGATCAGCTGCTGCGAGTAATCCTTCAGCTGCTCATAGGTGCGGTGGTTGACCAGCCACTGCCTCGACATCATCCAGAAGGTGAAGCCGAATGCCAGCACTTTGGCGACCAGCAGCCTGTCCAGCTTCAGCTCGGACACGTCGTTGACACCGTCGCTGAGGATCTCGATGAGCGGGAGGATCAACAAGGTGATCGCGATTGCCACCACGGCATCGGAGAAGCTGACGAGGCGGTCCAGGCCTCGCTCGGTATGCCTCTGCACCCTGTCCGAAGACCTGACCGCAATGATCACTATGGGGTAGAGCACCAGACCCCAGAACGCGTGGAAGCCCACCGCGGGCACCATTGCGACGAGCGCAAGGATGGCCCACAGGGCGGCGAAGACGAATGGACGGTAGCTGGGCCGGTTGGCCTCGTCGTTGGGGTCACGGAGCAGCTCAGGGTGCCGGGAGGCGTAGATCCCGATGGCTGTTCCCAGGCCTGAGACGACTGCTGTTGTCGCGAAGTAGAGAGCAGCCGCGTAGTTCTCCTCGACGAGATTCAGGTCGCTGAGGCTGATGATCCCGGCCGGGAAGGACAGGAAGATGATGCTTGCGAGCCAGAAGAAGGTGAGCGTCATCAGCCGCTCGGAGTAGCCCTTGAGTCTCTCGAACACGCCGTGATGCACACGCCAGAAGATGGTCATCACCCAGAAGGTCAGCACGAAGCCTGCGATGGAGGTGAAGGTGTCCCATGAGAGCAGCTTCTCGGGATCCCCTCCGTCGGAGTAAGCGCGGGACAACCGCGTGATGAGCGGCAGTATCAGCAACGTCGCAGCGATCGCCACTACTGCGTCGGTGAAGTTGACGAGCCGGTCGAAACCTCGCTCGGTGTGAACCCAATCCCTCTTGGATGACATGGGAACCTCTGACTGGCGGCACCTGGAACGAATCCGCCGGGCGGATCGACCCAGCTCGGCAACCCAGCAGCCTTGGACGGTTCAGACGGTAGCGGCCCTTTCCGTCATGATCCTGAGCAGGCTTGCCTCAAGGGTTCCCCTCGGACCCTGGTCCACTGGCCGGGCTCTGCGCCTACGGCTTCACTCACTGGCGGGGAATCCGAGGTCGAGGGTGCTGGTCGAGGGGTCCGGCCATCGGCTGGTCAACACCTTCGGCTTGGTGAAGAAGTGAATGCCCTCGGGTCCGTACATGGTCGTGTCGCCGAATGCGGAGTCCTTCCAGCCACCGAACGAGTGGTAGCCCACGGGAACTGGTATGGCGACATTGACACCGATCATGCCCGCATCCGCGTCGCGCTGGAAGCGGCGGGCCGCCCCGCCGTCGCGGGTGAAGATCGCTGCGCCGTTGCCCCAACGGTTGTCTGACACGAGCTCGACAGCAGCCTGGAGAGTGTCGACCCGCACCACGCTGAGCACGGGACCGAAGATCTCCTCTGTGTAGACCGGCATGTCCGCTGTGACATCGTCGATGAGCGACACACCGAGAAAGAAGCCGTCCGAGTCGAACTCGGCCTCGCGGCCATCCACAACGATGCTGGCACCGGCATTCGCGGCTGACGCCACGTATCCGGCGACCCGGTCGCGGTGTTCGGCGGTGATCAGTGGGCCCATCTCGCTGGATGGGTCGGTTCCCGCACCGATCGAGAGCTGTTGGACACGGGCCTTGATCGCATCGACGAGGTCGTCACCCACCCCTGCGACGGCAACGACGACCGACACGGCCATGCAACGCTCCCCGGCGGAGCCGTAGGCCGCTGACACGGCGGCATCCGCTGCCAGCTCGATGTCGGCGTCCGGCAATACGACCATGTGGTTCTTGGCACCACCGAGCGCCTGGACGCGTTTGCCGCGGGCGGTTCCTGACTCGTACACGTAACTTGCCACCGGTGTGGAGCCGACGAAGCTCACAGCCTTGACACGGTCGTGCTCGAGCAGGGCATCCACTGCGACCTTGTCGCCGTTCACGACATTGAGTACGCCGGGCGGGAAACCCGCTTCGTGGAACAGCTCGGCCATGAACATCGGTGCCGATGGGTCGCGTTCTGAGGGTTTGAGCACGAACGTGTTCCCACACGCAATCGCGTTGGGAAACATCCAGGAGGGCACCATTGCCGGGAAGTTGAACGGGGTGATGCCGGCGACGACTCCCAGGGGGCGCCGCACGGAGTAGACGTCCAGGCCAGTGGACGCGTTCTCGCTGTAGCTGCCCTTCAGGTGCTCGGCCAGACCGCACGCGAACTCGATGTTCTCCACCGCACGGGCCACCTCACCACCCGCATCCGATAGAACCTTGCCGTGTTCGCTCGTGATGCGGCTCGCGATCTCACCAGCATTCGCTACGACGAGGTTGCGAAACTCGAACATGAGCTTCGTTCGCGTGGCGATGCTCTCGTTGCTCCACTCATCGAAAGCGGTCTGCGCCGCTGCCACCGCGGTTCCCACATCCTCAGGATTCGCGAGGTCCACATGGCCTGACTGTTCGCCGTTGGCCGGGTTGAACACGGCACCGGAGCGTCCGGAACTACCGGCCCGGGGTTGGCCTGCGACGAGGTGCTCGATGGTGTTCACGGTGCGACTCCGGCGAGATCAGGTGAGGCGGGGCGGTTGGCCGGCTCGTGGGCGGTGGGCCACAAGCTAATGCTCAACCGTCGCACCCACCGTTGCGCACTCCTGCACACGAGGTGACACCTGAGCTGCGCCTCGTTCCAGCAGAGAGGCAATGCGCCTCGCCGCCTTGCACCGGATGGCACCTACAGGACATCAATCACGATGTTGCCGAGCCCGTCGCGCATGTCGAAGTACTCGAAGTTCGATGTCAGAGACACGGTGTATCCGCTGTCGACCATGTGGGCCACGTTGGACACGAATCCGTCGATGACACCCGTGTGGCCCCAGCCAACTCCTTCGTCTGGCACCTCGAAGCGACACAGGCCGAGGCTGTACCCGGTCCATTCCATCGATCCGCCACTTGCCCCGGAGCCCGAGTTGGCTGTCTGTGCACCCATCAACGATTCGACGGACTGTGGAGTCGGCGTGGTCAGCAGCTCCCGGTGCTCGGCGTCCAGCACATCGCCGGAGACCAGCTCGCGAACCCAGCGGGCAAGGTCTGATGGGGTGGAAACGATTGCGCCTGCCGACCACGCGACCTTCCAGTCGAAGCCATCTGTTACGGCAAGAAGGTCGAGGTCCCTCTCTGGGGGATCGCACTCGGGCTCCCCCGGCTTGCTGCAGGCCATCCGTGAACCGTCCACACTCGGCCCCCTGGGCTCACCGGTCCAGATGTATGTGTCAGTCAACCCGAGCGGCTCGATGAATTGATCGACGATCAGGTCTTCCCAGGGCTTCCCGGCTACCTGCTCAGCGATGAGACCCAACATGATGTAGTTGGTGTTGCTGTAGTTCCAACCTTCTCCGGGTTCGAAGTCCGCGCTGCTCTGCTCTGCAAACGAGATTGAGTCCTCAGGAGTGTCCTCGGGAGATCGGCCGTTCACTCCGACGAAGTTCGGAATCCCGCTGGTGTGAGCAAGCAGCATCTCGACCGTGATGTTGGATCCGTTCTCGTAGTCGATCCAGCGACTGATCGGATCATCCAGGGACAGCTTCCCTTCTTCATCCAGTTTCATGATGAGGGCGGCGGTGAAGGTCTTGGTGGCGCTTCCGATGTGGAAGCGGTCCGACACCTCCAGCGGAAGGTCGCCAGGAGGGTCGGCCGACCCGGAGGCCACCGAGACGGGACGGTCGCCCAGGTCTTCTGCCATGGCTGCTGCGGCTAGCCCGGGAACGGGGACACCCCAGGTCTCGGTGCCGGCGGCGCGCAGCTCTGCCACGACGCTGTCGAGTTCGGTCTTGACCTCAACTCTCTTGTCCCCGATATCAGGGCCCACGTCGTTGGGCTCCGCCGCCTGACGATCTGACTGCCCGGAAGAACAAGACGCCAGACAGGACCAAAGGAGCACGCTCAACAACAAGAGGATTGGTGTCTTGACGGCAGGCACGTCTCTGCGCATCCCGTGGTGACGGCGCGTTGCCCGGTGGTCGCCGCTGGCAGCGTCATCCGACCCGCTGGCCGGTGCGTTTCGTTCGACGGACCTGGGCACTTCGGTGTTTGACATGGATCTCCCTCAGCATATTCAGTACCCGTGGGGTTTTTGCCGGTGGGGACCGGACCCCATGCGAGGTCCTTGGTCTCCTGTTCGGGCATCTGCGGCCTCCATTGCCGGCAGCGGTCGACACGAACGCCCGCATGCGTCGCGTAGTCTTGCGGATTCCCGGCCGCCCATTCGTAGATCTGTGAGCTGCGGCGGGGATGATCGGCCCCAGGCAGCGAGATGAGGCCAATGCAAGACGCGGCGGTGCAGATGCACGAGGACCATCCATTGCAGGCCGCTGGCTATGTGCGCGCGACAGAAGCACCGGAGAACGGTGGGGCGTCGCCCGAGCCGCTTCCCGAGATCACCGACCGGGTACGCAAGACGGCATACGCGGGCATCTGTTTCGGCGTCATCGCGGTCTCGCTCGACCTGACCATCATCAACGTCGCCCTTCCCCAGATCCGCGCTGACCTGGGGGGTGACATCGAGACGGTCCAGTGGGTTGCAAGCCTGTACTCACTTGCGTATGCCGTGTTCCTGATCCCTGCGGGTCGGCTGGTCGACATGGTGGGCCCCCGGCGGATCATGATCACCGGCTCGTTGATCTATGCGGGTGCGTCGCTGATTGCCGGCATGGCTCCAACCGACGTGGTGCTGATCGCCGCCCGCGTGCCGCAGGGGCTGGGAGCCTCGATGGTCGCCCCGGCCTCGGCCGCGCTCATCGCGCACCTCTATGACGAGGGGCGTCGCGGGGCGGCGTTCGGGGCACTCGGCGGCCTGCTGGGTGTGTCCGCAGGTGTCGCACCGCTGATCGGCGGCATCCTGACCGATGCGGTGTCATGGAGGGCGATCTTCCTCATCAACATCCCGGCAACGATCATCTCACTGCTGTTGTTGCGGGGTGTGCCCGCATCGGTGGACGGCGAGCACGAGGGCCGGGTTGATCTGGACCTGCCGGGCACGGTGCTGCTCGGGGTCTCGGTGCTGGCCATCAACCTCGCGCTGATCGAGAGCGGCCGGGCCGGATTCTGGCCGTGGGGGGTCGCGATGCTCGCCGTGGCCGTAGTCGCGGCAGGTGTGCTGTGGCGCGCCGAGCGCGAACGGCCCGTGCCGATAGTGGACATCGGGCTACTGCGTGACCGCGTGATCGCGGGCAGCCTGGTCGCCAAGATGCTCGTGGGCTTCTCGTTCTACGGCGCGCTTCTGTACCTCACCCTCTACCTCCAGGGCACTCTCGGCCTGTCGGCGGTCCAGACGGGCGCAGTGCTGCTGCCGAGTGCCGCGGTCGGGGTGTTCCTGTCGCCGTGGATCGGCAAGCGCGTGGAGGGGCGCAGGGCGAGGCCCTTCATCATGGTCGGCCTCGCCCTCACAGCGATGGCACAGTTCCTCCTGGCGCTGCTCGATTCCGAGTCGTCGGTGTTCTGGCACCTGATGCCTGGCATGGTGACCGTAGGCATCGGCTACGCGTTCGTCTCGGTCGCCGGTCGGGTCGCCCCCACCGACCGCGTCAGGCCCGAAAAGCAGGGTCGCGTCAGCGGCCTGCTGTCGATGGGCGGCAAGCTCGCCGGCGGGCTGGGGGTGTCCTTCTCCGCTCTGGTCTTTCATGCCCTTTCGGCGGAAAACGCATCCGACGCCCTGAGCGCCGGAGGCGCCGGTGTATCGATCAGCGAGGTGGTGAGCTGTCTTGCTGTAGATGACCTCCACAAGCACATCGACGAGGTGTTCCCTGACCTGGGGCCCTCCTCGATCACGAAGCTGCTCGAGGTGATCGAGAACACCTTCCTGGCCACACTCGGGGACCTGCTCATGGTGCTCGGGCTCGTGATAGTGGTCGGCTCGATCGCCGTCTGGTGGATGCTCGGCAACGAACGGGCGGCGAGTCCCGGCGTTGACTGATCGCCCCCGGCTCCAACGAGAGGGTCGGGACTCGTGCGACGCCGGGGCGAGGAGGGCCGCAGGCTGCCAGGCCTGCCGGGTACCTTGTGCGGGCTCACCGCTTGAACGGTTGGAGGTCCGGTGAACAAGGACGTCATCGAGGAAACCCCGGAGATCTGGGGTGACGACGCCACGACGGACAGCGCCACGGTCCGGGAGAACTACGACCGCTTCGCAGGGACCGGTTCGTACGACGAGACATTCGACGAGTGGGGATATGTGGCGCCGGTCACCGCGGCTGCCCTCATGCGCAACTACTCGCCGGTCGCGGGCAGCGTGCTCGACGCCGCGTGCGGTTCGGGACTGTCGGGCGCCGCCCTGGCGAACCTGGGCTATGACCATGTGACGGGCGTGGACATCTCGCCGAAGCTTCTCGAACTGGCCGAGGGCACGGGTGCCTACGAGCGCCTCGAGTGCGTCGACATGCAGGACCTGCCACTGCCGTTCTCCGACGATGAGTTCGATGCGGTGAGCCTCATAGGGGCGCTGACCTACTTCGAGACCACCGACATCCTCCGGGAGCTGTACCGGATCACGCGCAGCGGCGGCCACATCGTGTTCACCCAACGCGACGACATCATGCGCACGCAGGACTATGCGAGCGAACTCGACCGGATGGAGGACGAGGGCCGCTGGCATCGCGTGCTCGGCACGGAGCCGATGCCCTACCTGCCGGCCCACCCCGAGTACGGCGAGCGCATCAGGGTCCAGTACTTCGTGTACCGGGTTGCCTGAGCTACACCCTGTTCTCAGTCGCTCGTCCTGTCCGGGCTCGCGGAGAGACGAGCCGCCTCCAAGCCGTCGAGCAGGAGGTCGAGTCCGAACTCGAAGGTGTCGGCGAAGCTGTAGCCGGGTCGCATGACGTGCTCGTCGGTGAACTCCACCAGGTGCGGGTACTCCCCGGGCGGCATCGCATCGACCAGGTCACCGGCGACCTCAACGATCTCCCCCTCACCGCCGCCGGGCAGGTTCGCCTCCTGGAGAGCGAAGCCGTAGACGAAGCTGTCGATCAGCGCGTAGGCGTGGGCTGCCATCTCGAGCGACAGGCCCCCTCGTCGCAGACAGCCCAGCATGGCATCGTGCTGTCGCAGGGTAGCCGGGCCTGGTGAGGTCCGTGACTCCATCATGGGGGTGGCCCAGGGGTGGCGGCCCAGTGCCTCACGAGCCGAGACCGAGCGCACCCTGACTGCGTCGGTCCACCGGAGGTCCGCTGGCGGAAGCTCGATCTCTGCGAACACGCAGTCAACCATCCCGTCGAGGATCTCCTCCTTGTTGGCCACGTGGTGGTAGATGGCCATCGGCTTCGCCTCCAGCTCCGCAGCGAGCTTGCGGATCGTCAGGGGCTCGATGCCGTCGCGGTCGGCGAGCCCGATCGCGGCCTCCATTACGCGCTCCCTGCTGAGTGGTGTCCGCTTCTTGCGGTTGCTGACAGTTGAGCGGGCCATGGTGTCGATCTCCAAGGTTTCGGTTGACCGATAGTACTAAGTACGTCTATCGTGGTCAACGACCCGTACTAAGTACGTGGAATCGCTCGACGACCTGGCCATGGGCCTGAAGGGACAAGCCATGACTGCAACATCAACCTCCGCGACATCTGGCAGCATCGCCGGGGAACGACCGGAGCCGACCCAGGGATCGACCACGAACATGAGAGCCGTCTTCCAGGAACGCTACGGCTCGGCCGACGCGCTGGAGGTTCGCGAGATCGAGCGTCCCCAGCCCGGGGAGGGCGAAGTGGTCCTCGAGGTCCACGCCGCCGGGGTCGACCGCGGCGTGTGGCACCTGATGACCGGCAAGCCCTACGCGGTGCGGGCCGCCGGCTACGGGATCACCCGACCCCGGCAAGCGGTTCCCGGGCTCGATCTGGCAGGCACGGTCGTGGAGGTGGGCAAGGGCGTGAGCAGGTTCGAGGTCGGAGACGACGTGTTCGGGATCGGCATCGGCTCCTATGCGGAGTACGCACGTGCCCCCGAGGACAAGCTGGTGCACAAGCCGGCCACCCTTTCCTTCGACCAGGCCGCTGCAGTCGCCATATCGGGACTTACCGCCATCCAGGCCGTCGAGGACGTCGCCCGGGTGCGCCCCGGTCAGGAAGTGCTCGTGCTGGGGGCCTCCGGAGGCGTCGGCAGCTTCGCGGTGCAGCTGGCAAAGGCGGCCGGTGCGAGGGTGACCGGCGTCAGCAGCGGCGCCAAGGCCGACTTCGTAAGCTCTCTCGGAGCTGATGAGGTGATCGACTACGCGACGTCGGATCCGACGGCTGCGGCGGACACCTACGACGTGATCATCGACACCGGCGGTCGCAACGGACTCGGCAAGCTCCGCCACGCCCTCACACCGACGGGCACGCTCGTGATCGTCGGCGGTGAGGACGGGGGCAGCTTCACCGGCGGCACCGGAAGACAGCTCAGGGCGATACTCCTGTCACCGTTCGTGCGTCAGCGCCTGAGGACCTTCGTCTCCAAGGAGCACCACGAGGGAGTCGAGCGGCTGCGCTCTCACATCGAGGCCGGCAACCTCACCCCGGCGGTCAGCACCACGTACCCACTGGAACGCGCCGCCGACGCACTGCGGGACCTCGAGGAAGGGCGCATCCGCGGCAAGGCCGTCGTGCGGGTTCGACCGGGATGACCGCCGACAACCCGGCAACCCGGGGACGCTGAGGCTCTCGAACGAGGCTCGTGGTTCCAGTCCCACGGCTGGATGCCGCGCTCATCACAGCAGGGATGGTTCACCGTCAGCCGTCTGCTGGGCCTGGCCCGGTCGGGGCCGGGTCCTGGCCCAACGCCGAGCCTTGGACCGGGCGGTCGAGGGAATCGACAACCTCGTGGAGGGCTCGAAGGCTGAGATGGGTTTCGTCGGCCTGCTCGCCGATGCGCTCGGTCACCTGCTGAAGCACCGGGGCGAAGAGGTCCCCCGCCGAGCGGTGTGCCAGGCGACCTGATTCGGTGAGTTCCACCCGATAGGAGCGCCCGTCGCCAGGGTTGGCGACGCGGCGGACGTGGCCGCGTCGCTCGAACCGCTTCACGTAACTGGACACGGTGGTTGGGGGAGCTGCCATCCAGTGCGCCAGCTCTGAAGGGGTCATGCCGTCACCCGAGGCGAGGACCGAGTAGACGGCGAACTCGTCGGCATCCAGACCAGATGGCCGCACGACCTCGTCGATCAGGGCGATGGTGGCGCGTGACACAAGCCAGACGTCGAACAGCACGTTGCCGAGCCCATCGTCGAGCTCCTGACGCCCCGCTTTGCTCGGTGGTCCTTGACTTGCGGACATCACTGCGACCCTACTGCGGGATCGCATGATTGGCGGTGGGCCCGGCCATCTGTCGTCGGGTCAACCAACCCGCCGCCGTTCGGAGAACCAGAGCCACAAGGCCGACCATTAGGGTCATCCCTGCGAGCCAGAAGGACACGTTCTTCGCCGCCGACGCGACCCCCAGAACACCGTTGGTTACCGCAGGCTGCGGGAACGCGGCCAGTGCCAGCCATGCGAAAAGGTTCTCCAGATAGTCGAATCCGGTGCCCACCATGGCCAGCACCAGGCCAACCACGGCAATCCCCGGTCGCCCGGGGCACAGGCGGCGCAGCACCATCGACAGCGAGGACGCCATGAACAGACCGAAGACCAGGGGGTAGAGCAGGTCCGCCACCTGCATGTTGCGATAGGCGTCACGTCCACCCTGACCGCACGCGTCGAGGAAGTCGCTGACTTCGTAGCCGGTGGAGTAGAACCGGACATCCAGCGGCAGTTGGCCGCAGGCCTTCTCGACCACGGGTATGGCAAACGCCGCCGAGGACGAGAAGAAGACCCCGAAGAATGCCAGGAACACGAGCAAGGTCGGGATCCAGACACGCCATGTGCCGAGCCGAGCGGCTGTCGCGCCGAGACCGAATTCGCCGGGAGTGTGTGTAGGTGTGCTGGTGACGTCCCGCTGCTCGTGATGCCGAGCACCGAGTGGCTTGGCTTCCGGCTTGGGTGTCGTGTTGCTGGTCATCATCTTGTTCCTCCCGCCACCGTTTCGTGGCACGTTCGTATACTGCGACTTCGTACTATCTAGATAGTGCGATACCGTACTAGTTCTGTCAAGCTGTCCCTGAAGAAACCACGATCAAGATCCGCATCGAGGAAGGCAGCTGCCGCCTGCTGCACGCGGCGCAGGGCGCTCGGGATGTCCTGTCACTCCGGCTCCGGGATGCGCCCGCCGGCCAACCGGAAAGGACCTCGGCCGCCGCGCCTGCTCCGGAGAAGGTCGTCCTGCTCCACTCGGGTGCAGGGCTTTGCGACCCCGGCAACGGCTGGTGCTCCGAGAGCACGCACACCAGGTTGAACGCCTCGCAGGCCCATAACCTACGATGCCGTCCAGTTTCGGCCACCGATTCAGTGGCGCATGACTGGGGGAATTGATGAGGCACACGCGAAAGGCGTTGGCGGTGGTCGGATCCGTGGCGGTTCTGGCTTCGGTCCTGGCGGCTTGCACGACCATCGCTCCGGCGACCCGAGCCGGCATCGGCTGCGTCTGGCCGTACAAGACGGACAAGGACACGCTCAACGTGGCGTATCCCGACGAGGGCGCCACGTACTGGACGACGACCTACAACCTGCTGGCAGGTGAGCAGCTCCGAGTAGAGGGCGAATTCCCCGAAGCCCGCTACATCTCGCTGGCCACCTACACGGTCGCTGGATCAGTGGTCGACTCGGTTACCGACAGGGATCTCATGGTCACCGCGGGCGACAATCCCTTCGCTGACCCTGCCGCCACGGGCGGCAGCTACGAGCTCACCGTGTCCGCTGGCGTCGGGCCGGGCAGCGGCTCTTCCCTGGCGTCCTCAACGGCGGGTGCGCTCATCTATCGGACCTACGTGGCCGACGACGCCGCCGACGTGAAGGGTGGCGTGGGGCTCCCGACCGTCACCGTGGTGCGGACCGATGGGTCCGAGCTGACGCTGCCCGAGTGTCCCTCACCGGGGGCCAACTCGTCGCTGATCGACCTGATCAACGCGTTCGGACCTCCCGTTGACCGTCCGGCCGAGGACCCACCGCTGTTCAAGCAGCCCCTCAGCGTCGCTGGTCTGTACGCGAATCCCGACAACGGGTACGTCGCTGCGGTGGCCGAACACAGTGCCGGCGAGGTCGTGGTCGTGAGGGGCAAGGCCCCGTCCACCCCCGACAACGAGGCGGGTGATTCACCCGCCGAGTTGGGCAACCAGCTCCGCTACTGGTCGATCTGCACCAACGAGTACCGCAAGCCCTACCCCATGACCGACTGTGCCTATGACGCCCAGATCCCGCTCGACGCCAACGACGAGTACACCATCGTCGCCTCGACCGCCGCTGACCGACCCTCGAACGCCACGTTGGGAGACGGCGTTCTCTGGCTGGACTGGGGCTCCACGAACCAGGACATGTTGCTGATCCTGCGCCACATGCTGCCGGACCCGGGCTTCACCCAAAGCGTGTTCTCGGTACCCGCCGGCGATGCGGCATCCACCACGATGGGTGACTTCGCACCGGTGTCAGTCACATGCCCGACGGCTACCTTCGAATCCGGCGGAGCCGCAGCCTGTGGCCTCTGATCAGCCAGGTGGCAATGGGATGCTGAGAGTTCCATCGTCGACGGTCGTGACGAGCGTCGTTGTCGCGTTGCTCGCCGTCGCATGCGCGGCGCCGGGCGGCTCGGGTTCACCGGCGACCGAACCCGAGGCGCAGCTCGGTTCGACCCTCGAGTGTCCCTGGGACGAGTCGGACCCGGGGATGCGGACGTTCATCGTGTCGGGACAGTCGAACATGGTCGCTGCAGGAGGCATACCCGAGACCTTCCCCGCCGCCTACCGGGCCGGCACCGACCGACTGCAGATGTTCGACGGCGGGACATGGAAGCGCCTGGGCATCCCCGCGTCGGGCAAGTGGGGCCCCGAGATCGCGTTCGCATGGACGATGCACGCCGCATGTCCGGACTCGGACATCGGGTTCATCAAGTATGCGGTCGGAGGAACCTCCATCGACCTGTGGGTGCCCGGGGCCCTGCACGGATCCACCCTCGAGTCGAAGATCACGGCAGCTTGGCAGGCCCGCCCAGGGCTGTCATTCGAGGGGTTCCTCTTCCAGCAGGGCGGTGCAGACATGCACACCCGCGAGCGGGCGGAGAGTTGGGGCGACGACTACCTGTCGATCGTCGACTACCTGCGTGGCACGCCCCAGGTTCCTGACGACATGCCGTTCCTGCACGGCACGTACCGAACGGGTTCGATCCCCGATGACCTCACGGGACTCGACCCGGACTCGATTCCATCTCCCGCCCCGGACCGGCCCTTCGCAGTTCATGTGTCGGTTGAGCAGTGGAACGTGCAGGCGGAGCGGCCCGGGGTGCACGCCGTGGTCCATCGGGACCTCCCGGTGCTGGGCGATGGCATCCACTGGACTCCCGACGGGATCCGGGCCGCGGGTCGGAACTTCGCCGATGCATTCGTGAACGAAGCGTCCTGAGCAGACCCGAGCCGGTTCGGTCGACGTGAGGGTCCGACCGGTAGGCCCCTCGGTCCGAGCGCCGAACTTGAGCAGAAATTTGCGAGGTCGCATACCCCGTGTGAGCATCGGTCCGTGCCTGATCGTTCTTTCTTGGCTGCAATAGCGCTGTCCGTGATGTTCCCACTGGCATCATGCGCCGGGACTACCGATCAAGGCGTCGCGGCCCAGGGCACAGGCCAATACACCTCCTCGTCAACCGACGCGGTGTCGACGACATCCACGAGCCTGGCCAGAGCGGATATCTCGATCATGTGTGATCCGACCTCGGGGTCGGGCTGTCTCGTGCCCACTCCGAACCCGGATGAGCAGAGTCCACTCATATGGAAGGAAGGCCTTCAACCGGAGTTCGCCAACATTTCTTACGGTTCTGATCCAGCCCAGGAACTCGATATCTACCCCGCTGAGTCATCACCCTCCAGGGGTACGATCGTCGCCATTCATGGTGGCGGTTTCGTCGGTGGTGACAGATCCATGATGACGGAGTGGTTTGGGCCAATCGTCAAACAGCTTGACCGCGGTTTCGCCATCGTGAACATCGAATACCGCCACACGGATGGTGCCGAGAATCCGTTCCCGGCAGCGGTTGAGGACACTGCCAAAGCAATCAACTGGGTGCGCGCCAACGCTTCCACGTACAACCTGAATGTTGACACCCTCATCGTTGCCGGCCATTCCGCTGGGGCTACGCTGGCGACGCTCGCTGGTGTGGCTACAAGCGAGAGCTGGACCAATGCTCCCGATGTCGAAGTAGATGGCTACGTCTCATTTGCTGCGATCATGGACTTCGCAAGCCCATCCATGGATGATGCAAATCGAGGCTGGCTCGGTTCCAGCTTGGACCCAAATGCAACCTTTGACGCATCCCCGGTGGACCACGTCGAAGCCGCCGACCCACCGGGCTTCATAGCTCATGGCGACCAGGATGGGATCGTGCCGGTATCGCAATCCGAGGAGTTCGTGTCCAAAGCCGATCAGGCAGGGGTTCCAAGTGAGCGCGTTTGGTTTGACAAGGTGACGACCGGCGATCCATCGTGCCGAAACCACGTTTGCATGTGTGGTGTCAACTCGGCGGCTCTGGACCAGTGGTTCGACTTGGTCGCCAACGGCGAGATCTGACGGCGCCGACCGTTGATCCGAACCTGAACGGCCACCATCGCACGGGGATGCCCGCGGCGACCCCGGCGAGTCGCTGGACTGGGCATGGCATCCCGACCCCGGAGATCGCCCCGCAGAAGGGGGAAGCCCTCCGGGAGCATGCCGTGCATGTCCACGACGACCTCGACGCAGCGCGCGACGAGGTGCGCCTCGACTAGACGTCGAAGGTCGTGGTGGCGGCGAGCTCCGAGCGGGCCGATCCCACGAAGGATGAGCACCGGATCGGCGAGGCACCCCAGATGGCCCTCGCCCACAGCGTCCTGGCCCGCAGCGCTACGCGGAGTGCAGCTCGCCCGCCGCTCACCCGAGTACGTGATGCTCACCTACGCCCTTGCGAGCGCAGCTGACGTAGCGTTCGCCCAGGGGCACCCCGACGCCGAGGCGCTGCTTGCCGAAGCGAAGTCGATCGCCGGACGGTGCGTCGACCCCGGGATCGCCGGCCGCTACCTCGCCAGGATCGAAGCCCGCCACGGGCGCGCCGAACGACCGCAGGTGGATGGTCCCGCCGACGGACTCACCCAGCGCGAGCTCTCGGTCCTGCGGTACCTGCCGTCGGAGCTGTCACAACGCGAGATCGCGGGCGAGCTGTACGTGTCGCTCAACACGGTCAAGACGCACTGCAAGGCCATTTACCGGAAGCTCGATGTCGAGGGCCGCAAGCCCGCGGTCCAAGCGGCCCGCGAGCTCGGGCTCCTCTGAACGCCTCACGTTCACCATCCGGGGAAAGCCATGCGCTGCAAGATAGCGACCCCGCTGATAGGACTTTGGGAGTCGGCACCGTGTGTCGCAGCGAGACGCAACCTTGTGCGACGAAGCTGCGGAGCCCGTCGCGGCGGGCCAACATGGCACCTACCGCTACGGACACGCACAGCGACGCGACGAAGATGACAATCGACACGCAGATGGTGGCGGCAATGCTGTTCACAGTGCCCCCTGCACACAGTCTGCGTACGCCTCGTAGGCGCCAAGGGTGGGGTGAATCCGATCCGACAGCGGGTAGCCGTCTGACTCGCAGTCGATCGTGTCCGCGAACCGGTCGCGGAGGTCGTCGTTGAAGTAGCCGAGCCAGGGTGCTGCCAGCTCGAAGGGTTCGGTCACGAAACGAACGTCGATCCCATCCGCTTCGAGACGGTCATGAACCGACACCGCTGCAGCGATCGGGTTTCCCCAACCCTGCAACACGTCATTCGCGCCTCCCAGGATCAGGATCGTGTCGGGATGCCGGCCGGTTGCCTCAAGCACCGCGTCGATGCGGGTTCCGATCGATTCCAACATCGGGCCACCGTCGGGGACGGCGTCGGTTCTTGTGAAGCGGGCTCCACCCTGGGCGATGCTGAACACGTTGTCCATCCGCCAGCCGGTCGCCCAGGCGATCGAGTCGCCGGTCACCCACACCGCAGCACCGGGGTCTCCTGACGCAGCCGGTGGTGGTGACTGTGGTGGTGCGCAGGCTGCTGCTAGAGCAGCCGTGGCCAACGCGGCAACGAGAAGTCACCCAAGTCCGTCGAATGGGTGAAGTGCCGCAGACCAGGAGCGGAGGCGTTCAGAAGTGTCAGTTGGGCCTCGAGCGCTGCGTCATGCTGCGTTCGCAACGTCGCGTCGGCCGGCCGCCAGAGCGATGGTCCCATCAGCTACGACACGCTCCATCTTGAGAGTCGGCCCCTCGGCGGCTTTGTAGCTGTCCCTCGCAACTCACGAACCAATTCTGGTCGCCGAACCTGCGCAAGCAAGGTCAAATCGAGGCGCGCAGCTGTCGATGACCATGCATGCCTCGAGTCCATGCGCCTACCCCGTCGCTCTACGGCTTCAGAGGTACGTGCCGTCTCACGGGTACGTCAGTCCTGAGAAGAGCTTCGCGATGTCGATGAGTCCCCGTCGAACGCGGCCCACCCAGCCGTGTTCCTCGCGCCAGCGGAGCTCCCGTTCGACTGACTCAACGGTCACGCCCATGAAGCCGCTCGGCATGCAGGCCTGGTCCAAGTGCCCTCGCACCAAAAAGGATGTACACCCCATTCTGCCCGAGTCGGCGAGCCGCCTCCGCCTACGTGACGACGTCTTCACCACGGTCCTGTGTCTGCGCTGAGCTTCCGTCGCTGGCCATGACTGGCGATGAAACCTACTTCGCTGACAACGGGAACCGAACGCCTGCATGAGAATCGAGGGCCCGGTGTCTTCTCGCTCGTTGCCGCTCTCCTCGAGGATCAGAACGACCACCATCTCTCGGACAGACCATCGCGCCGGCCGGCAAACAGCTCCCACCAATCAAGCGTGTCGTCAAGATGTTGCCCGGTTGCCGACCGGGGCGCGCAGTGTCTCCGCTTCGACCTGGTGTACGTGGAGCTGGAGTGCGAGCTGCCAAGTGGCGTGACCAAGAACGGCTTGGCCTCCTCAATCGAGCAACGAGGCAACGTGGCAGAGGTTCACGTGAATCCGGCAGACGGCGAGCTGGATGGAAACCTCCCAGGCGAAGACGAGTAGACACCCCCAGATAGCGGGTCGCCTCCCACGCGACCAACGGAGCCTGGAATAGAGACAAGCCCAGTTAGGGCCAGACCGACAGACTGCCGGCTCAGCGGACACGGCGCGTTTGGTGGGGCACTAGGACTTGCAGCTGTTGCACAGCGGTTCCGATTGCCGCCTCTTGGCCAGCCACGATGTTCCGCACGCTGTGCAAACGAGCGCTAGGTGGTCGGCGGTCATTACTCGAGCTGGAACCGACGGCTGGCCGGATTGGATGGCGGAGAACATTGCCTGCGATGTCGTGATCGGGATCCCGAACTTGCGTGCCTTGCCAGCCGTGCCGGAACGTGATTCCGGGTCGGCGGCGACGAGTAGGCCCGTGGACTTCTTGCGCACGCTCTTGGACAACGGCACCAGGCCGGCGGCGCTACACAGGTCCTCGAAGTCCTCGCGTTCGAGCACAGCGTCCGTGCCGTCCACTTGGATGACTGCTTCGCCGGTGAAGCCCACCTCGAGGCCCTCGACCAGGTCCACTTCCACATCCATCGCCCTGTAGCTGTCGACACGTTGGGCAACGACGTCAGCGGGAACGTCAAGCAGCGCTGCGACACGAAGGAGCGCTTCGAGTTCGTCGTCGGTGACAATGTCGTCGTCAACTGCGACGTTGACGCACTCGTTGACGAACATGCGGTGCAGCACGCGCACGGTCGGCTCGTCCAGGTCGAGGTTGTCGGCCAGCTCAGTCAATGCTGTGCGTTCCTCGCCAGTGACTTGGAAGTCTTCGACAACGCTGTCGATCAGCTCGAAGTAGGACGCCTCGGCGTTCTCGTGACCGGTGCGGTCCCCGGGGCCGGTCACCTTCTTGGCGATGGCCGCCACGAAACCCCGTTGCGTGCTGGCATCGACCGTGTCGCGTCCACTTGATCGGGTAGCGAGCCGGGTACCGGCAATGCGCGGTGCACGGGAGACCGCCGCTTGAACGTAGCCGGCCGGGTCGTCGTCGCCCCACACCTGATATGCGAGCTGTGCTGTTGCCCGGGCGTCACCGAGAGCGGTGTGCGCGCCTGTGAGTTCGATTCCGCGAACCCAGCACGCCTCGGACAGCTTTAGCCCTGTGGCGGCATAGGTGCAGAACCCTGCACCCCAGTCCAACGCCACACCACAGTTGTCGAACTCGGAGCCGAGAACTCGCCGCTCGAACCCGAGGTTGTGGGCAGCGATCACGGTGCCGTCGAATCGTTCAGCGATGATCCCTGCGATGTCACCGAATTCGGGGGCGTCGGTGACCATCGAGGCGGTGACACCATGGATGCTGGTCGGCCCGACGTCGCGTCGCGGATTGATGAGCGTTTCGAACTCGTCAAGCACCTGCCCAGTGGTCGCGTCGATTGACACGACAGCGATCTCCACGATCCGGTCCGCTGCTCCCAAGCCGGTCGTTTCCACATCGACCACAGCCATCGGCGCAGCAGGTGCCTGGCTGGCCGCCGGCTGCCGCATGGGTTCCGTGTGCCCGGTCCAGTCGGTGCCGTCGAACCATCTCCAATGGGTTGTTGACCATGGATCCAGGTACCAGCCGGGCTGCGGGGTGGACATCGAACGTTCCTCTCAACGGGGCCGCGGCGAGATGAATGCGGCTAGCAGCAACGTCATACTGTTCCTACGACTGCCGAACGGAAGGCTTCCATCGCTCATGAAATATCTTGGAAAATTGGCCCAGGCCGCTGCTGCTCTGTGGATCCTCAATGTCTGGTTCAACCGGTTCAACAAGGACACCGGCTACCGAGGCGGCGACGCGACCAACATGAAGGAAGAGTTCGAGGAGTACGGGTTCTCGGAGAACGCCATGTACGCGGTGGGCGCGGCGAAGGTGAGCCTTGCCAGCTTGATGTTGGTCGGACTCTTCAAGCCAAGGGTGACCCGCCCCGCCTCGGTCGGCCTGGCCGCCTTCATGCTTGGTGCCATAGGCATGCACCTCAAGGTCGGCGATCCCTTCAAGCGCTACCTGCCCGCGCTATCGGTCTTCTCGCTTGCAACGACTTCGGCGATCCTGAGCGGAACCCCTAAGTCGGAACCGAGCGGCATGGAACTGGAAGCGGCAGCTACGACCTGAGAAAGAGCGCGACCAGCACCGCGTTGAGAACGCCCAGCAAGGCAGCGGGCAACATCAGTCGCAGTGGGTCGTGGACCTTGACGCGGACGACTAGCCCGAGGACCATCAAGATGGTGAGGCTGGCAGCCGCGAGTGCCCCGAGAGTCGGGAAGGCGAGTCCCAGCAGGACCGCCGTGCCACCGAGGATCTCCATCACGCCGACGAAGGTGCGGATTCCGGGCATCCCGTATCGCGTGAACTCGTCTTTCAGCCGAACCCGGAACAGGACTTCGAAGCCGTAGCGAAGGAACGACAGTCCCGAAACGAGCGCCAGCACCAAGAGGACCATGTGTGGCCCGATGCTACCGGCGAGAGATCGACGACAGTTCGCTACCAATGCGCGTCTGAGTTCGTTTGACACAGGTTCGGCGCGGCGGCGACAAGGCGCCCCGAACCACAACAGCAGGCCCGGAGGCCTGCTGTCACACGGGTTTCGTTGGTGGCGGGGGCAGGATTTGAACCTGCGACCCCCGGGTTGCGAACCCGGAGATGGCTGCGCGACCTGCTCCAAAAGATCGTTCAGGTTTCGGCCCGCGCAACCTCCTCAGGCCCAACGCCCCGCTCCGTGCCTGCCACGACCTCCGGCATCAGCACCAGCGCAACCTTGGCTCCCGTCGATGTCAGCCGGTTCACTGTCTCACCGAAGAGGCCGAGCAGGACTTCGTCCGATTCGGGCGAACCGAAGTTGTACCAGACACCGTCGACCTCCCGGTTGGTCATCTCCAAACTCGACATCGCCACCACGAGGTCCGGCTCTACCTCGGCCACCGATTCGAGTTGTTGCCGGGGGATCGCGTCGTTGCACGGGCGGGTCATCTCGGCGACCCGGCGCTGGCATCGCATCCATGAACCTCTTGACGGACGGGCAACTGTTCACCACCTCAGGCGGCGCGGGACGCTCGCCGCTGCCATCGCACACTATTGGTGGTCCCGAGCGGCAGGACCGACCACGATTAGACAGCCGGGCACAGGGCAATGAAGACGACCGTCGCCGCTCCAACCAAGACTTTTCCCTGTTCGCCGTTGACCCGTGTCACTCACCTCCAGCCACGACTTCTTTATCTGCACATGCCCAGAAACGACCATCATGACTGAGCTTCGGCTCCCAGAGACCGGCCGCGCCGCAGCCGAGGAGTTCGTGTCGGCGCGTCTGGCGCACTTGTGCAGTGACGATGTGCGTGGCTCTGGCTCAGTGCGCGGTGGCGCCACAGCAGCGGAATCGGCGCTCGCTTCTTTCGAGGTCCGCGGCTACGCCCGGACTCGCAACGAGGTTCTGCCGCCAGATTCGCGGGGCGCCTCGCGGTTGTCTCCCTACATCCGTCATGGCCTGCTCTCACTTCAACGCGTTTGGAACTCAGTCGAAGGTGGACCCGAGAAGGACGTGCGGCGCTTCCGTGACGAGTTGCTCTGGCAGGAGTACTCGAGACATTGGTACGCGACCCATGGCTCCCGAACAGGTCGCGGGGTCAGGCGCGAGATGGTGGTTGCCCGCGACGGGGAAGGCTGGGACCGTGATCTTGCATGCGTCTCGACCGCGATCGACGAGCTCCACACAGACGGTTGGCTCGTTAACCAGCAGCGCATGTGGCTGGCCAGCCATTGGTCGGTTCGCAACGGCTTCGACTGGCGCCGTGGGGAAGACGAGTTCTTCCGGCATCTTCTTGACGGTTCGCGTGCTGCTAACCGCTTGGGTTGGCAGTGGGTGACCGGCGTCGGGTCAGCGAAGCCCTACGGATTCAGTCGCTGGCAGGTGGACAAGCGCGCTCCGGGGTTGTGTTCCACCTGTCCACACAATCAGGCGTGCCCAATCGAGGACTTCCCAACAGAGCCCGCCTACGCCGAGCAGCCGGAATACCAGAGGATGGACAGCCCTGGGCTGTTCGGACCCACCGAGGTCCAAAAGCAAGGCCCCTCCGAATGGTTGTGGTTGACCGCCGAGTCACTCGGGAACGATCCGGCCATGTCGGCCAATCCGGAACTGCCAGCCGTATTCGTGTTCGACGCACCTTTGCTCAGCCGCCTACAGCTGTCTTCCAAGCGGCTCGTGTTCCTGACAGAGACACTGGCCGACCTGGGAACTCGCCGAAAACTCGTACTCCGGTTGGGAGACCCACTTGAGGAATTGGCTGGGCTGTCTCTTTCAGTAACCCATGCACCGGTGCCGAGGTTCGCCCGCCTGATCTCGAAGCTGAAGGTCAGCGAGACGCATCCATGGCAATGGCTATGTCCGCCAGGAGGCGCTCGGGTCAACTCGTTTTCGACTTGGCGCCGAAGCGTCGAGGAGCCGACATGAGCCGATCCCCTCAACGGTCAAAGACCTGCGCCGTTTGCGGTCGACGCATGGTCTGGCGCAAGGCCTGGGAGCGCAACTGGGACGAAGTCAGGTACTGCTCGGCTGGCTGTCGGAAGCGGCGACGGCGCCCCGTCGACCGCAAGCTCGAGGATGCCATCTTGGGACTGTTGTCTGAGACGGACAGAAACGGCTCCATCTGTCCCACCGACGCCGCCCGACTGGTTGGCTCTGAACAATGGAGGTCTCTCGTCGAACCCGCTCGTGCGGCGGCCAGACGCCTGCACGCAAAGGGACGGATTCAGATACTGCAGGACGGAAGACCGGTCGATGCCTCAACAGCGCGGGGGCCAATTCGATTGGCCAACACCAACTAGTCCGTGTTGGTACGCCTGTTTCCCTGCGCCCTATTCCGGGTTCTTGAAAAGGGATTCTGGGAAGCCTCCCGGGTGCGACAGCTAGCCGCGCGAAACGAACCCAATCCTGCTGGGACTCGGTGTGTCCGCGCCGATTCGTTTGACATCGGTTTGACGCCGGCTCCGGTGTCTGCCGCCCGGAACGGCAACAGCAGGCCCGGAGGCCTGCTGTTGCACGGATCTCGTTGGTGGCGGGGGTAGGATTTGAACCTACGACCTTCGGGTTATGAGCCCGACGAGCTACCGAACTGCTCCACCCCGCGGCGTGAAGATCACGTTACTGCAGATCCGTCCAAGGAAGAAAGCGAGATGGGTGCCGCCCAAGCGAGAGTCACAGCCTGCGGGCCCACCCGATACCGCCTCTCCAACGGCTTGGCGGGCGGTCCCGCGATGCCACGCGCTCGCCACCATTGTTCGGCCTCCACGGACACGACGTGAGCCGCCGAGACCCACGAATCGACCTTGACCGGAACACGTGCCGCGCCTCGGGTGGTGTGTCCACCCAGAGCCGGGTTGTGATCACCGGTCGGCTGAACGCCGGTCGGAAGCCAGCCTCGGACGCACACCTGCGTCGGGCACGTCTGGCGACACACAGCCGAGCGGACCCGTGACCGACGAAGGCGCGAACCGTAGGCCTGCGGCGCCGCCGATCTCCAAGAGGTTCTTGAGGTCGATCAAGTCGTGAATGACCGGAGCGAACTGGTCCAGGAACGGAGCGCTCAGCGAGAACGGGCCCACCCGGGCGACTCCCCGGCGACCTCCGAGATCGAGCACCCAGCCGATCTGTGACAGTCGGACCCGTTGCAGATCTCGGCCGCGCACCAGACGGGCTGCGTTGGCGCCGGCGGCCGAGCCTGCACCCACGGCAACCTGGGCCGACATCGGGAGCCGGTCGCCGCGGCCGTCGACGTGGGCTGCCACGTCGCCGGCCGCGAACGTGCGCTCGAAGTCGCGCACCCGGAGCCGGTCGTCAACAAGAATCCGCCCGTCCTCGGCGGTGGGCAGCCCGATGCCCGACGTGTCGGCCTCGAAGCCGCCGGCCCAGACGACGATGCCGTCGACCGAGCCGTAGGCGGTCTCCACTCCAGCGGTGGTGATTCGCTCGACGCTGTGGCTGAGACGAACCACCACGCCCCTGTCACCGAGGATCCGCCGCGCGCCCGAGGCCAGCTCGGCGGGCAGACCAGCCAGCAACCTGTGCTCTGCCTCGAGTAGCTCGATGCGAAGCCCGGGATGGGCGATGGATGCCGCTCCGGCGAGCTGCACCCCTGTGGCGCCACCACCGATGATCACGAGGGACTCAGCCTCGGCTATCGCCGACCGTAGCCACGCAGCATCCTGTGCGTTGCGAAGTCCGTACGCATGCTCTATGCCCTCAATCGGAGGCCGTGAGACCTCGGCACCGGTTGTCACGACGACCGCATCAGCTGAGAGGATCCGATCGTCGACCAGCCGCACCCAGCCGTCGCCGACCTCTGCCACCGCGGCGCGCTCCACGTCGGAGGCGAACTCTCCAATCGGCCTGCCGGCGTCACCCAACGGTGCGGTGCCGCCGGCGACGGATGCGAGGCGGGTCACGAAATCATGTCGGCCTTCCCGATCCACGAGCGTCACGGGGACCGAACGGCTGGCCACCGCCCGCACTGCATGAAGACCCGCGTAGCCGCCGCCCACGACAATCACGCCGTCCCTGGTGTCGATGCTTTCACCCATACGGAGAGTGATTCGCCCGCGCCCGTGCCGTTGGATGAGCAACTCACGGGAAATCCCGGAACTCGTCCGCAGCCAGCGCGTCGGGCCGACCGTCCCGACCGCTGCGCCAGGGGTAGCTTGCGCCGATGGGTGATCGGCCGAGTGTCGCAATAGTCGGCGCAGGAATCACAGGGCTGACCTCAGCGAGGACCTTGCGCAGCTGTTGTGACGTGGTCGTACTCGACAAGGCGCGTGGCGTGGGGGGTCGGATGGCCACGCGGAGGATCGGCGAAGCGACAATCGACCACGGCGCCCAGTTCCTGACCACCCACACCGGTCGGTTCACCGAGATGGTCGGGCACTGGGAGGCCGAGGGCATCGCCACCCCCTGGTTCTCCGCCAGGGTGGGAACCCGGGGATTGGAGGACCAAGCACCCGAAGTCGCAGACGGCCACATCCGCTATCGCGGTGTGCGCTCCATGAACGACATCGCAAAGCACCTCGCGGGGGGCAGCGACGTGCGCAGGGAGCAGCGGGTCGAGTCCGTGAGCATCGTGGACGGCGCGTGGCGACTGCGGGCGGCCAGCTACGAAACGCACGTGGACGCAGTCATCCTCACCGCACCTGTGCCGCAGTCCCTGCAAATGATCGAAGCGGGACAGGTGCAACTCGCCCGCAGCGACCGAGAGGCCCTGGACGCGATCGCCTACGACCCGTGCCTTGCTGCGCTCGTGCCGCTCAGCGGACCCTCGGGGCTGCCCGAGCCCGGTGCCGTCGACCCAGCCAGCGGGCCCATCGACTGGATGGCGGACAACCAAACCAAGGGTGTGTCCGAATCACCTGCGGTGACGATCCACGCAAGCGCCGAAGAGAGTCGGCGATTGTGGAGGTCACCCGACGAGGCCGTGCTCTCATCACTCCTGGGCGCCGCCGAGCTCGATTCCCCACCCATCGCCGGAGCTTCACAGGTGCAACGCTGGCGCTATGCGCGCCCCGTCGTGTCCCACCCCGACCGCTGCCTGGTGGCGTCAGGGCTTCCCCCGTTGGTGCTGGCCGGTGACGCATTCGGCGAGCCAAGGGTGGAGGGCGCAGTGCTTTCCGGTCTCGCAGCTGCCGCGGCAATCGCGAGGCTCAGCGGCGTTGCGCAACTCGACTGAGCGACACCGGGCGGCCGACCCTCACCGGAACACCCGGTGACCACATGACGTGCGGCGCCTGTGCCGGGCGGTCCAGACCGGCCGCCGCGAGCAGGGTTTCGTCGAGCTGCGCCAGCTCGCCGGAGAACAGCGGCCACTTCGGATGCTCCACCGGCGCCCAGCGGAGCCGCCCGCCACGACTCGCTGACACCAAACCCCAACGGGAAGTCAGGAAGCTCTCCAGGCCCGGGCCGACGTCAATCGGGTCACCCGTGTGAACGACGAGCTCCGCCATTGCGGCAGGACCGCCTCGGCCACCGGGCCAAGTGCGGCGCACCGAGCTGGAGACGGTTTCCGCCATCCTGTGGTGAGATGTGTCGCCCTTGCAGTAAGGAAGGGCATAGGCGGCGCGTGCCACGAGCGCTGGCAGCAGCCGGTCGACGTCGAGTGAGAAGAACCAGACGCCCCTCCGGGGGCCGCTGCGCACGTAGGTCCGCACATTCACCTCCGGAAAGCTCCCCACCATCGGTAGCGGCGCCAGGCCGGGCAGCCCAAGGCCCTCCATTCTGAATGGAACCAGGCCGACCCACGCGTTGCCGTCGAACGTGTCGACCTCAACCCCGTCCGGCAGCAGCGCCTGGACCTCTTCGGGGGGAAGTGGCCAGTGGATGAAGACCACGTCGGTCCAGTACTGCACCATCACCGGCCGCTGCACGCTCTCCGGCGCTGAACGCGAGATGGGTGTGCTCCGGTGTTCCATCAGTGCGCTCATGTCTACGACAACGACGCGCGGTGTCTGCGTGTTCCAACTCCGCGCGACACTCTGCCCATGGCCCTGGACAGCCCCGACTACCAACTCGAGCGAACCATCGGCAGCGTGGAGGTTCGAAAGTACGAGCCATACCTGGTGGCTTCCACCAGGGTGAGCGGATCGCTGCAGGGTGCCGGCAACGCCGGCTTCGGCATACTCGCCCGCTACATCTTCGGGGCCAACGACTCGGGCGACGGCAGCAGCACAAAGATCGCCATGACCACTCCGGTCATCCAGGTTCCGGATGAGGAGAGCTTCACCGTGCGTTTCATGATGCCGCACGACTTCACCTCCGAGTCGCTGCCCACGCCGAACGATGACCGCGTGACCCTCGAGGAGGTCGGGGCGCAGCGGCTGGCCGCGCTCCCTTACCGGGGCAGCTGGTCCAAGGGGCTGCACGACCGGAACCTGCGCGAACTCCGCAGAACGCTCGACCGCGAGGGGCTGGACACCGAGGGCGAGCCGATCTGGGCGCGCTACGACCCGCCCTGGAAGCCCTGGTTCCTCCGGCACAACGAGGTACTCCTCGCGCTGAAGGACTGAGCCGAGCAGCTGGACGCGTCCAGTTCCGGCGTGCGGTCAGCCCGCCAGGCCATCCACGATCTCGTGCGTGCGGCGCAGCGCCACGCGACACACCCCCAGGTAGGGAGCGGCGACCCAGGGCACACCGAAGCCCACGTTGATGGCGGATCAGCCTTTCGGACCGCCTGCTCTTGCGGTGATCGCACCCCACGCGGCCAGCAGGACCGCCGCGCCGATCACCGCCCCGATGATTCCGCCTAGGTCGAACACGTCGCTGTCGCCGATGCCGATCAGCTTCGTGAAGAAGAACCATCCCACGAGCGCCCCGGCCAGCCCGAGAAGCAGGGTGGGCAGGCAGCCCTCGACATTGTTGTCGCCCGGCACGATGAGTCGGGCCAGGCCTCCAGCGAGCAGACCCAGGATGATTGCGCCGATCATGCCTACATCTCACCACATCGCCGGCTGGGGCAACGCTCGATTTTGGTTACGCGGGGACAGGCTTGTTGATCGGCTGCGTCATCTCCGCAGGGTCGATGCTGAACCCGAACACCCCCCGGTACTCCGAGCCGGGCACATCGCGGTGAACTGTGCCCGCGGAAACCTTCGCCACCGTGCCGGGCACCGCCTCGAGTACCTCCCCATCGGGGTACTCGGCGGCGGCCTTGCCGCTCAGCACGAACAGGACCGCGTCGAACTCGTGGAAGTGGAAGTCCTCCTGCGCTCCGACCATGTCCATGGCGATCCCGTGCAGTCCCATCTCGGCCACCGCCGCGAGCGCTTCCTCTTCCCCGCAGACTTCGGTCTGCTCGACTGTCCCATGATCTGCCACGACGACCCCCGTTCTGCCCCGACGCGTCGCGGGGATGGAATCAGCCTGCCACAGCTTCTTCGGGCTGTGCGGCCGACCCGAACCGCCGGGCCGGTACGACTGGAGAGCGGCGACTGCGCCGGAACATCGCACGGCGAATCCTCGACGACGACCCGATAGCGTGCCGGCCGTGACTGACGAAGACAGGCAATTCGACGTGGTGGTGTTCGGGGCCACGAGCTTCGTGGGGCAGATCACCTGTCGCCACCTGGTGGAGCGGCACGGTGCTGATGGCCCCCTGCGATGGGCGATCGCCGGCCGGTCCGCGCCCAAGCTCGACGAGGTGGCGCGCTCGACGGGGGCAGACGTCGAGCGGATCGTGGCTGACGCCTCCGACGAAGGGGCCCTCGCGGAAATGGCGGGTTCCGCCCGTGTCGTGATCTCGACGGTGGGCCCCTACGACCTCTACGGCTCTCCCCTCGTCGCCGCAGTCAGCGCCGCAGGCACTGACTACTGCGACCTCACCGGTGAGACCCACTGGATCCGGCGCATGATCGACACCCACCAGGGGGACGCGGAGGCCTCGGGCGCCCGCGTCGTGCATTCATGCGGGTTCGACTCCATCCCGTCCGACCTGGGCGTCTGGTTCACCCAGCAACAGGCCGAGCAGCACCTGGGCGAGCCGTGCGAACGGATCTCGATGCGCGTACACGGCGCGAAGGGTGGGGCCAGTGGCGGCACCATCGCCTCGATGGTCAACATCGTGGAGGAGGCGGCCAAGGATCCGGGCCTGCGGCGGCTCCTTGCCGATCCCTACGCGCTCAACCCACCGGACCTGCGAACGGGACCCCGACAGCCGGACACGACCCGACCCACCCGGGATCCCGACACCGGCGAGTGGTTGGCGCCGTTCGTGATGGCCGCAGTCAACACCCGGGTGGTGCAGCGCACCCACGCACTGCTCGGTCGACCGTGGGGACCGGACTTCCTCTACGACGAGGCCATGGACATGGGCACCGGTCCCCTCGGAGCGGCCAAGGCCACCGGACTCATGGCCGGACTCGGAGCGGGCATGGGCGCCCTGGCATTCGGGCCCACCCGCAACCTCGCCAAGCGCGTGCTTCCCAAGCCTGGCGACGGTCCCGACCCCGAGGCACAGATGGCCGGGTTCTTCGACCTGCGCTTCTCGGGCCTCACGGCGTCCGGTCAGCGGGTCCGCACCCGTGTGACCGGCGACCGAGACCCCGGCTACGGGGCAACGGCGAGGATGCTCGGCGAGACGGCCGTCGCCCTGCTCGACCTGCCCCGGGAGGAGCGCGGCGGAGGGTTCTGGACCCCGGCCTCGGCGCTGGGCGACCGCCTCGTCGAGCGCTTGGAGGCCCACGCCGGAATGCGCTTCGAGTGGCACGACTGACGCGGGCCCGACAGCCAGAACTCGACGACCCGCGCAACTCGATGGACTAGAAACGGCCCATGGCCCGATACGTCGTCTCCGTCCTGTCCCCGAAGTCCCAGCAGGAGGCCTTCGACTACATGGCGGACCTGTCGAACTTCGCGGAGTGGGACCCGGGGGTACATGGCGTGGAGCAGGCCGAGGGCGACGGCCCAGGTCCGGGCACGGCATTCGACGTGGCGGTCCGGACCGCCGGACGCACGATCACGTTGTGCTACCACGTCACGGACTTCGACCGTCCCGACACGGTCGTGGCCCGCGCGGAGAGCGGGATGCTCGTGTCGCTCGACAAGATGACGATCGAGTCGACCGCCTCCGGAACGGTCGTGACCTACGATGCCGAACTGACTCTCAAGGGGGCCTGGCGGGCGTTCGAGCCCTTCCTCGGGCTCGCCTTCAAGCGGATCGGCGACAAGGCTGCCGAGGGATTGATCCGGGTGCTCGAAGGCGAACGCACCGAGCGACCGGCCGGCTGAGCCGACTCCGGACTCCGGTGACCGGCGCCGCTGAGCCGGCTGCGCATCCGGCGAACGGGCCGGGGCCGAAAAGCAGGGTGAAGGGCGAAGCCCAGAAGGTCGCAGGCACCCCATGCTCAGCTTCATCCGACAGCGGGCCATCGGCTCAACAACGGACCTGTTCAGCCACGGGCCGCAACCCCTCGAACAGACCCTCCAGCACCGGGGCGACCCGGGTCTGATAGGTCCCGGGTCGGTCTCCTGGAGGGTGATAGGCGACGTGACCGCATTCGTGGGCGGCATCCGCGCTCTGCTGGTGCAGACGGCGCTCCCCGAGGTGGTCGCCGGGGTCGACCAGCACTCGCGCTACCGCAAGGATCCACTCGGGCGTCTCTCCCGAACCGCCCACTACGTCACCTCGACCACCTTCGGGTCACAGCCGGAGGTGGAGGAGGCAGTCGCGATGGTGCGTGGTGCACACCGCGGCGTGACGGGCACCTCGGAGCGCTCCCGCACGTACAGCGCAGGTGACCCGGCCCTGGCAGCGTGGGTCCACAACGCGCTCACCGAGTCGTTCCTGTCGGCATACCGCGACTTCGGGCCCCAGCCACTGTCGGACGAGGACGCCGACCGGTTCGTGGAGGAACAGTCTCGCATCGGATCCCTGCTCGGAGCCCGCCCCCTGCCGAGGACCGCAGCGGACCTCGAGCGCTGGGTCGACGACCACCCCGGCATCGAGCACTCGGACGCGCAGGCAAGGGCGCTGCGCTTCCTGCGGCGACCACCCCTGCCGATCGCCGTGAAGCTGCCCTACGCGGTGCTGTTCAACGCCGCTGCCTCGACGGTGTCGCCGAACGTCCGCAGCACCCTTGGGATACACGTGCCGCCATCGAGCGAGCACGTCGGTCGCGTCGCCGTGGGCGGGCTGCGCTGGGCGCTCGGTTCATCGCCCTCCTGGCACATCTCCCTTGTGCGGTGCGGGGAGCCCATACCTCCCGGCCTGTTCAAGCAGCCGCTGCCGGACTCGGCGCGACCGGTCCTCGCCGCTGAGGATGGCCGCGCCGCCTCCGGTCGAGGGGGAGAATGAGGCGATGGCCTACGAACCGGCACCCGAGTTGATCTCCGGTCCGTGGGACGCCGACGAGGTGTCGCAGTTCCTCAGCAATGCGGCCATACCGATCCGCCTTGCGACGCGGGGGCGGGAGCACCCGCTGGTTCAGTCCGTGTGGTTCAGCTTCGACGGCTCCACGATCTGGTGTGCCACCCAGGCCGACTCGCTGCTGGCCCGACGACTGCGCAACGACAACGCCTGCGGGTTCGAGGTCGCCGCCGACTCACCTCCATACTGCGGGGTGCGAGGGCACGGTGTGGCCGAGTTCCACCCGGAGAAGGCAGCCGATCTGCTCAACCACCTGATCGACCGCTACCTCGGCGAGGACAACTCTTCACTCGCCGACTGGCTGCAGTCCAGGCTCGACAACGAGGTGGCCATCGGCATCACCGACCTCAGGGTCTCGAGCTGGGACTACACCCAGCGCATGTAGCACCGTCGGGTGCGATGACTAGGCGAACTCGCTGCGTTGACCGATCAGCGTGGCGAGCGGGTCCAGGTCGAACTTCGGGCCGATCATCACGATGACGTGGCCGGCCCCCGCCTCAACGTAACGACCCACGTCGTCCACGTCGTCGGCATTCACCGCCACCGTTCGCTCGATCTCGGCCGGGTCCCGGCCGGTCCGCGAGCACCACTCATCGAGGATCGCGTTCTTCGCCGCGAAGTGATCCGGTGGACCGAAGGTGTTCCAGGCGTTCGCGTACTCGGCGACCAGGCGCAGGGTGACCTTCTCCCCCGACCCGCCGATCAGCAGGGGGAGCTCGCCCATGGGCGGCGGGTTCAGCTTGGCCAGCCGGTTCCTCATGCGGGGCAGGTCGTCCCCCAGCTGGCGTAGGCGCCCGATGGCGGTGCCGAAGTCATACCCGTACTCCTCGTAGTCCCGCTCGAACCAGCCCGAGCCAACACCCAAGTAGAGCCGGCCGCCCGAGATGTGGTCAGCGGTGCGGGCCATGTCGACGAGCAGCTCCGGATTCCGGTAGCTGTTCCCGGTCACGAGAGTCCCCAGGCGGGCATTGGTCGTATCCACTGCCATGGCCGCCATCAGCGTCCAGGCCTCGAAATGCTCGGCCTCGGGATCGCCGTAGAGCGGGTAGAAGTGGTCCCACAACCAGATGGAGTCGGCGCCCATCTCGTCCGCCGCGCTCCACGCGGATCGCAGGTCCTCGACAGTTGTCGCCTGTGGGTGCAGCTGTACGCCGACTCGAAGTGCCATGCGCGGCACCGTAGCGAGACTTGAGGCACAACGTGGCTCGCCCCCTTGTCGGGCAACGGGCGCTCCTTCGGCGGACTAAGTCCCGCAGAAGGTGCGGAACACCGACGCAAACTCCTCGGGTGCCGGGGCTGCATGGCGATCCGCGCCAGGCACCGGCGTGAACGGGTGGGTCACCCGCTCGACCAGTTCGCCGAACGGTGCCAGGTCATCCTCGTTTGCCGCCTCGAGCGCCTCGTGGACCAGGTGGTTGCGCGGGATGTACAGCGGGTTCACCGCATCCATCGCGTCAGCCGCCTCACGCAGCGGTCGACCCTCGGCCTCCAACGCCTCGATCCACCGGGCCTTCCAGTCGAGTATCGGCTCGCCGGTGCTGACCGACACCAGCTGCTCGTCGGCCTGGCGCAGCTCGTCGGCCAGCAGCCTGAACGTCGAGGTCCAGTCGAGGCCATCTGCCTTCATGACCTCGAGCAGGTCCTCCAGAAGGGGCCCGTCAACGGGTGCCGACCCGAAGCCGATCTTGGCGGCCAGGCCCGTCCGCCACTGCAACTCGTACAACTCCGGGAACCGCCGCAGCTCCGCGGTGGCAACCTCGACGGCCTCCTCCTCATCATCGGAGAGCAGGCCGAGCAGGGTCTCCGCCAGCCGGCTCAGATTCCACAGCGCGACCGATGGTTGGTTGCCGAAGCGGTAGCGGCCACCGTGGTCGATGGAGCTGAACACGGTGTCGGGGTCGTACCGGTCCACGAACGCACACGGGCCGTAGTCGATGCTCTCACCGGAGATCGTCATGTTGTCGGTGTTCATGACGCCGTGCACGAACCCGATGAGCATCCACCGTGAGATCAGCGCGGCCTGAGCCTCGACCACCGCCGCAAGGAAGGCGCGGTACGGCTCCTGTTCCTGTGCGGCGAGGGGATGGTGCCGCACGATCGAGTAGTCGGCGAGCCTGCGCACCAGTTCGTCGCCGCCGACACGCACGGCGTACTCGAAGGTGCCGACCCGTATGTGGCTGGCCGCGGTGCGGGCGAGCACAGCCCCTGGCTCGACGCGGTCGCGTGGGATCGATTCGCCGGTGGTGCACACCGAGAGGCTCCGGGTGGTGGGCACGCCGAGGGCGTGCATCGCCTCTGCGATCACGTATTCACGCAGCATCGGGCCGATGGTCGCCTTGCCGTCCCCTCCCCTGGCGAACGGTGTGCGACCGGATCCCTTCAGGTGCAGGTCGAGCCGTCGGCCGTCGGGACCGACGAGCTCTCCGAGCAGGAGCGCGCGTCCGTCGCCCAGCCTGGGTGAGTACTGGCCGAACTGGTGACCTGCGTAGGCGAGGGCTGCGCTCCCGGTTCCCTCGATGGCCCTGGAACCCGACAGGATTCCGACCCCATCGTCTGAGCGCAGGGCTTCGACGGACATGTCGAGCTCGGCGGCAAGGTCCTCGTTGAGCACGGCAAGCTCGGGCCTGGGAACTTCGTCGCCCTGCCACCAGAGCACGAGCTCCGGCAGATCCTCCGCATAGGTCATCTGCAGGTCGTCCCAGGGCGCCACCGGATGCTCGGGGGCATCGCCTTCGCCGGGCCGTACAAGTGCCATGGGGTCGACCTTAGGGCCGCGACCCCAGGGGCAAGCCGCGGCAGGTGCCCACTGCGGCACTGCAATGATGGGCCCATGTCGAAGTCGCGCCGCTTGCGCAGGTCACTTGCGCTGGGCGCCGCCGCTGTGGTGGTTGCCATGTCGGCTTGCGGAAACCCGGATGACTCCCCCGATGCCGACCCCGATGGCCCGGTCGGCGCGACGGTCGTGGTGGACGGGCTTGCGGGCCCGACCCAGATCGCAGAGGGCCCGGACGGCCGACTGCTCGTCGCCCAGCTGAACGGGCCGGAGGGCGAGCCGAACGGCCAGGTGCTGGAGGTCGACCTCGAGTCGGGTGAACAACGGGTGTTGCTGGACGGACTCGACACACCAACGGGCGTGCTGTGGCTCGACGACCGGCTGTGGGTGATGGAACGCCGCAGTCTGGCGAGCGCGGACTGGGACGGCACCGGCGACGCAGGCCCGAAGGAGGTGCTGCTGCAAGACCTTCCCTTCAACGGGCGAAGCGAGGGAACCCTCACCGCCCTCCCCGACGGCCGGATCCTCTACGAGACCTCGGGTTCGGTCCGCGGGGGCGAGGTGGTCGATGGCAGTGGGACGTTGTGGTCATTCGACCCGGCGACCGGCGAGTCGGAGCCGTTCGCCACAGGTCTCAAGAACGCCTACGCACACGCGACCCTGCCCGACGGGTCCCTCCTGGTCACCGAGATCGGCGACAACATCGCCGACCCTCCGCCCGATGAACTGCAACTGTTCAGCCCGGCCGAGGGCGGCGAACCGGACCGCGACCCGGCTCCCGACGGCGGGTGGCCCGGATGCCCGCCTCCCCAGCGGTGCCCCGGTGTGAGTGGCCCGGTGGCGACGTTCCCTGCTGGTGCGACACCGACCGGAGTCGCCGTGGTCGACAGCCGGGCCCTTGTGGCGCTGTTCGTCACCGGCTCACTGGTCGAGGTCGACCTGGCCGACTGGATGGAGGGCGACGAGCCGGCGGCCTCCACACAGGTGCTGGACGGCCTGGATGGACCGCACACCGTGCTTGCCCGCGACGACGGCGAGGTCCTGGTCAGCGAGCACCGCTCCGGCCGGGTGCTCTCCTTCGAACCCTGACCCTCCGCCGCCCTGACCAGCTTCGCGGTCGAAGGGCGCCTGCGCAGCGTCGTGGTGAACCTGCTCCTTGCCGATAGCCCCGGGGCCGGGGAGACCATCCACCAGACCGACCTCGGCCGCTTCGTGGCACCGGGACGCATGCAAAAACACGACGTTACCGGGCAAACTGTACCCATGAGCGAGGAACAACGGTTCGTGCCCGCAGCATGAGCAGCGACCACGGCCCGGACATTTCGACGGCCGATCCACCCATGGACTTGGAGCGCTACTGCCGCACGCTGCAGAAGCTGCTGCTGAGCGCCTCCCACACGGTCACGGTGTTCGACGCGGAAGGCAAGGTCTCGAGCTCCACCGCCACCGGGCAGGCCGTGCTGGGATACCCCTCGGAGTGGTGGGTCGGGCGGAGCATGGCGGACCTCGCCCACCCCGACGACTTGGAACTCGGCACCAGGATGCTGGCCGACGTGCTCGGGCATCCCGGCGAGGAGTTCCAGGCCGAGGTGCGGGTGCGGCACGCAGATGGGCACTACGAGTGGGTAGCGCTGAGCGCGGTGAACCAGCTCGATGATCCAGACCTGCTCGGCATAGTTGTGACCACCCGCAACGTCTCACAGCACAAGCACGCGGAGGAAGAACTGGTGTCGGCGCGGGAATCGGCGCTCCAGCTGGCAGAGGCGAAGTCCGACTACGCGGCGATCGTCAGTCACGAAATCCGCGCTCCGCTGCATTCGATCCTCGGATTCGCAGAACTGTTGGAGAACCAGCTCGACGATCCCGACCAGACCGAAGCAGCGAGCTGGTCGGCCCGTATCCGCGGAGAGGCCGAAAGGCTCGCCCGCATGATCGACGACCTGCTCGACCTCGCGCGCCTCGACGCAGGCCGGGCTTCCATCAGGTCTGAGCCATTCCAGCTGCGCGAGGTGATCGGCGAAGTCATGGAAGTCGCTCGCATGAGGGCCGAGCAGCGCGGACTCCGCCTGGACGCCTCCATCGACCCATGGGTCTCGGACTGGCGCAGCGGTGACCGGGACAGGCTCTACGAAGTCCTGCTCAACCTGGTCACCAACGCGATCAAGTTCACGAGCGAAGGCCGGGTGGACATCGAGGTTGCCCCGGGCGCCGCCACACGTTCCACCGAGTGGGTGCGATTCTCCGTCACCGATACCGGCCCCGGCATACCCCCCGACGAGGTCACCGGCATCTTCGAGCCGTTCAGACAGGCGGCGAGCATCGACGCCACCCGCGGGAGCGGTCTCGGCCTGCCCATCTCGGCGAGATTGGTCGAGGCGATGGGAGGCAACCGGCTGGACGTGAGCACCCTCGAGGGTCATGGATCTACGTTCCATTTCGAACTGCCGCTGCCCCTCACCAGGGAGCCCGGTGATGCGCCGGCTCAGCGAGACGCCAGCGGACCGGTCGGACTGAACGTGCTCGTCGTCGACGACAACGCCACCAACCGGCTGCTGGTCGAAGCGCAGCTGATGAGGCTGGGCTGCCGGTGCGTACTGGCCGAAGGAGGGGCTGAAGCCATCGAACGTGTGGGATCTGACACCATCGATGTCGTGCTGATGGACTGCAACATGCCGGACATGGACGGGTTCGAGACCGCACGGATGATCCGCATGGGGGAACGGGGCACCGGTCGCAGGCTGCCGATCCTGGCGCTGACCGCATCCGCGCTCAGCTCCACACGGGAGGCGTGTGAACGGGCCGGCATGGACGGATTCCTAGCCAAGCCGGTGGTGCTGTCGGCCCTGGCCGAAGGCCTCCACACCGCAGTGCCCGACTCTCATCACCACCGAGACACGGCCGCCGAACCCGTCCGGTCCGGGACCGCTGAGGCGTCCGGCCCACAGGACCCGACAATCGACCCCGAGAGGTTCACGCGATTGGTCGACGAGCTGGGAGCGGACTCCGTTTCCAGGGTCGCCGCCACCTACATGTCCGAGGCGCCGGGCCGGCTGGCGGAGATCCGCCGGGCCGCAGTCCAAGGGGATGCTGAGGCGACGCGCCGCAGTGTCCACGCCCTTCGGTCGCCGAGCGCGATGCTCGGCGCATCGGCCCTCGCTGAGGCCCTGCGAGAAGTCGAGCACGCAACCGATCCGGTGGCGGCCTCGACGACGGTCGAGCTGGAAGGCCTCATGTCGGCGACCACGACGCATCTCCGCAACCACATCCGACAAGCGATCCAGGACCCCGAGGAGGTCCCATGACGGGCCTACTGATGAATGTGCTCGAGGAAGCCGTCTCCGGCGAGTGGGGGGACGACATGTGGGACGACCTGGTCGAGGACTGCGACCTCGAGGGCGCCTACACCGCCGTGGGCAACTACCCCGACGCCGAACTGGTAGAGGTCGCGGGAGCCGCGTCCAGCAGGCTCGGTGCGCCCGTCGAGGACGTCCTGCGGGTCCTCGGTCGGCTCAGCTTCACTCCGCTCATCCGGCGCTACCCCGATTTCGCCGACGACGCCTCGTCGCTGCGGGAGTTCCTGCCGAGGGTCAACGGGATGATCCATCCCGAGGTGCTCAAGCTCTACCCCGGCGCGTCGGTGCCGCGGTTCGCCCTACGTGACGACGGTGGCACCCTCGAGATGGACTATGAGTCCGTCAGGGACCTCTGCATGCTCGCCGAAGGGTTGGTGCTGGGCTCGGCAGACCACTTCGGCGAGTCCGTGAGCGTGCACCAGACGTCCTGCAAGCACCGTGGGGACAGCCGCTGCACCATTCGCATCGAGGGTGCCGTGTGAGCTCCGGCGACGAGTCCCTGGAGCGGATCCGACGCCTCGAGAGACGCGTGGCCCGCGAGAGGGCGGCCCGGCAGGAGGCCGAGACGATCGCGGAGCGCCTCACCACGGATCGATGGGACCAGCGCCAGATGCTGCAGGAAAGACTCGAGGCCCGCACACTGGAGTTGCAGGCGGCCCGCGATGCAGCCACCGATGCGGCATCGGACCGTGAGCGAGTGCTCTCAGAGTTGTCGCACAGCCTCAGGACCTCGTTGTCGGCACTGTTCTTCGAACTCGAATCGCTCTCCGCCGACGAACCGATGGGCGAGCGCCGGTTGGCAGCGATGGCGCAGGCTCTCGCCGAGATGAGGGACGCCCTCGACGAGAGGGCGTTCGACGCTGCCGTGCCCGATCGGCGCGCACCCCGCGGGGAACCCGCCCCGTCCGCAACCGGTCGTCGGCAGGTTGCCAGTCTGTCGAGCGTGCTCGAAGAGCACGAGGAGCGCTGGCAGCTGGCAGCGGCGCAGGCCGGCAAGCTGCTGATGGTCGACCTGGCGCCGGGCTCTGCTGACCTCGCCACACCTGACCCCGAGGCGCTTGACAGCACTGTCATGGACGCCATCACCGACCTGTCGGAATCGGATGACGCCGTGCTCGAGCTGCGTCTGGCACGCTCCGAGTCGGGTGGCGTGGCCGTGGAGCTGTCCGCCGGCTGAGCTGACCGCCTTCGGACACCCCAGTCGGCACTAGGCGTCAGCCATGCGGAAGCCGACGCCCCGTACCGTCTGGATCCTGCTGGGCTTGCGTCCGGCATCGATCTTCTTGCGGAGGTTGCCCATGTGGACATCCACCACGTGGTCGTCGCCGAACCAGTCGGGTCCCCACAAGTGCTCGCGGAGCATCTCTCGGGTGTGCACGACCCTGGGACGCGAGACCAGGAGCTCCAGCAGGTCGAACTCCTTCTTGGTGAGTGCCAGCTCCTCACCGGCGATGGTCGCTCGACGGGTCTCCGGCTCGACCTCGAGGTCACCCACCGTGATGGCCTCGGTCCCACTCTCCTGCGACTGCGGTGCCCTCGGCCGGCGCGCCATGGCCGAGATACGCGCCGACACTTCGCGGGGAAAGAACGGCTTCGTGACATAGTCGTCCGCCCCCGCGGACAGGCCGACCACCCGGTCCACCTCGTCGTCCTTCGAGGTCAGCATCATCACGTAGGCATCGGAACTCTGACGCAGGCGGCGGCAGACCTCGATGCCGTCGAGGCCCGGCAGCACGACGTCCAGCAGCACGACCTCCGGATCGAACTCGGCCGCCAAGGCGAGTCCGGCTTCACCGTCCTGCACCACCTCAACCTCGTGCCCGTCCGCGGTGAGAACAGGCCGTAGCAGCTCGATCACCTCGGGAGAATCCTCGACTATCAGTACTCGCATCCCCACAGTCTGCCCCGAACACACGCGACTCACACCGCCAAGCTGATCGGCCAGGGCGAGACCGCGCGTCCGGTTCGCCGGTATGAGCAAGTCCTCGCGGAGGTGCCCGACGCGCTCGCCATCGCCCGTCACCTGAGCACGGTCGAGTCGATCATCGACGACTGGGCCCGCCACGCCAACCGAGATGTCCGGGCCGATCCCTGAGACGGACCTTCGCCGGACCCCTACACTCACCGGCCGTGAGCGCAGAGCACAGCAACGACGACGGTGGATCCGATGCGGCACTCGCAGAGGTGCGCGCCTGGGAGGGTGACTACGTCAAAGTGGCCGTCACCGACGCGGATGGAATCCTGCGCGGCAAGTACATGGCAAAGGACAAGTTCCTGGGCTCCGCCGAGGACGGCTTCGGCATGTGCAACGTGGTGCTCGGCTGGGACATGGGCGACGAGTGCTACGACGACGCCGCCTTCACCGGGTGGCACACCGGCTACCCCGACCAGAACGTGCGCATCGATCTGGGCACTTACCGCCGCATCCCGTGGGAGGGCGACCGCCCGTTCTTCCTCGGAGACTTCGAGCGGGACGACGGAGCCCCACTCGCCATCTGCCCCCGGCAGTTGCTGAAGCGGATTGTCGGCCAGGCGAACGACATGGGGTTCGACCCTGTGTTCGGCCTCGAGTTCGAGTGGTTCAACTTCGCGGAGACACCCGACTCCGCGACTGCCAAGGGCCACCGTGACCTCGATCCGATCAGCCCCGGGATGTTCGGATACAGCGTGATCCGCCACAGCCACAACGCCGAGTTCCTCGAAGCCCTGATGGGCCAGTTGCGCAAGTACCGCATCCCGCTGGAGGGTCTGCACACCGAAACGGGCCCGGGCGTGCTCGAAGCGGCGATCCTGCACTCCGGCACGCTGGAAGCCGCTGACCGCGCGATTCTGTTCAAGACGGCGACGAAGGAGATCGGTGCCCGCACCGGGATCCTGCCCACGTTCATGGCACGCATCTCATCTGACCTCCCAGGCTGCTCCGGCCACCACCACCAGAGCCTGCTGAAGGTGGGCTCCGGCGAGTCGGCATTCCACGACAGCAGCGACGCCGACTCGATGAGCACCACGTTCCGCTCATATGTCGCCGGCCAGCTCGCCCACCTCAGCGACCTCCTTCCGCTGCTCGCCCCCACGGTCAACAGCTACAAGCGCCTCGTCGAGGGGTACTGGGCGCCGACCCGCCCAACATGGGGTGTCGACAACCGCACGGTCGCCCTTCGTGTGATCCCCGGCAGTGAGAAGTCGACCAGGCTCGAAACCCGGCTGCCCGGTTCCGACGTGAACCCGTACCTGAGCGTGGCCGCCTGCCTCGCAGCGGGCCTGCGCGGCATCGCTGACGGACTGGAGCTCGACACGGAGGCCGTGTCCGGCTCCGGCTACGACGCCGACGTGAACCGCTATCCCGCGACCCTCGCAGAGGCCACCGAACGGTTCACCGCCTCGGAAACGGCACGGTCGATGCTCGGCAACGAGTTCGTCGACCACTTCGCCACGAGCCGTCGGTGGGAGTGGAACCAGTCCCTCAGCGCTGTGACCGACTGGGAACTGCAGCGCTACTTCGAGATCGTGTGAGTCGTCGGCGATGCTGAGCGCTGCCCTCGACCACGGAGTAACTCGATGACCGCCACCAGCTTCGACTTCCCCACGGCCATTCGCTTCGGTGTCGGTGCCGCCGGGGAAGTGCCGGCCCACCTTCACAAGCAGGGCGTCAGCAGGCCGATCGTGGTCACCGACCGCGGGGTCGCCGAGCTCGACTTCCACCAGAACCTGCTGGCCTCGATGCAGGGTGCCGGCCTGGAGGCGGCATCGTTCTCCGGCGTGTGGGGCAACCCGGTCGAGTCACAGGTCACCCATGGCGTGGCCGCATACCGCGAACACGGTGCCGACGCGGTCGTGGGACTCGGCGGCGGAGCCGCGCTGGATGTGGCGAAGGCGGTCGCCTTGATGGCTACCCACCCCGGCGACCTCTTCGACTACGAGGACGAGATGCCGGGTGCCCGCCCGATCGAACAGGCACCACTTCCCTGGTTCGTGGCGATCCCGACCACCGCCGGCACCGGCAGCGAGGTCGGCCGCAGCGCCGTCATTGCCGATGACGACACCCACATCAAGAAGATCATCTACTCGCCGCACCTGCTCGCTCGCGTCGTGTTCGCCGACCCGGCGCTCACCGTCGGGCTGCCACCCCACATCACCGCAGCCACGGGGATCGACGCACTCACCCACAACATCGAGGCCTACCTCGCCAAGGGCTTCAACCCTCTGTGTGACGGCATCGCCGTGGAAGGCGTACGCCTCTGCGCGGCCAACCTGGCCAACGCCGTTGCAGACGGATCCGACATCGAAGCCCGCTCGGCGATGCTCGTCGCCTCGATGATGGGCGCAGTGGCGTTCCAGAAGGGCCTCGGGCTGGTGCACTCGTGCGCCCACGCCCTCGGCACGGCGGCCGACGTGCACCACGGACTGGCCAACGGGCTGATGATCGACCACGCGCTGCGCTTCAACGTGGAGAGTTCCGCTGACCGGCTCGAACACCTCGCGCTGGTTGTCGGGTTGGACCCGACGGCGGAGGCGTTCCTCGACTGGCTCGCTGCGCTGAAGGCAGAGGTCGGCGTGGCTGCAACGCTCAGAGATCACGGACTCGACGGTGCCCTGGCAGCCGAACTGACCCGACTTGCCACCGAGGACCCCTGCCACGCCAACAATCCAAGGCCGGTGGGCGCGGCCGACTTCGCGGACATCTTCGCCAGGGCCTACGGATGACCGGGCCAAGTCCGCACGGCGCTGGGCGGCTGCCCCGGATCGGGCTCAGTTCGTGCTTCGACCACGCGGACCCCAGCCGTGCGTTGTTCACCGGCAAGACCCTGCTCTATGTCGAGCAGTCGATGATCCAGTGGGTCGCCTCGGGTGGTGCCATCGTCTACCCGATCCCGACCGCACCGCCCGGTGGGCCCGAGATCGACACTTGGGTTGCCGACCTCGACGGGCTGGTGCTGCACGGCGGCGCGGATGTGGCACCGCAGTCCTACGGAGAGGAACCGCTGCGGCCCGAGTGGAGCGGAGATGCCATCCGGGATCGCTACGAGATCGAACTGTTCGGGAAGTTCTGCGAAGTCGGCAAGCCCGTGCTCGGGATCTGCCGCGGGATGCAGGTCCTCAATGTCGCCCTCGGCGGCACGCTTCACCAGGATCTCGTCCACCAGCAGGTCACCGACCGGGCCCACAGGGACGCCGCCACCTACGACCTGAACGTTCACGAGGTCGACATCCTGGACTCCACAGGTCTCTCGGCTCTCCTGGATGGGCCGTGCAGAGCGACGGTCAACAGCATCCACCACCAGGGAGTCGCCACCGTTGCCGATGGACTGGTCGTGCAAGCGCTGTCCGCGGATGATGGTGTGGTCGAGGCCCTGCGCGCCGGGTCCGGGCCGTGGGTGATGGGCGTGCAGTGGCACCCCGAGTTCTTCGACACCCTGCGCGGCGAGCCACTCGGTGGCGCACCGGTGTTCGACAACGCGGTCGTGCTGGCCGAGTTCCTCGCGGCGTGCCGGGCGCGCAACGCCGCCCATGCACCGCAAGGAGACAGCTAGTGCTCGTCCGCAATCCCGCGACCGATGAGACGATCACCGACCTCGAACCGACAGAACCTTCGACCCTCGGTGCCACGATCGCTACTGCCCGCGCCGCCCAGAGCGGGTGGGCCGCCGCCCGCCTCGACGAACGCATCGCGGTGGCAACCCGATTCCGCGACCTTGTTGACGAGCGCTCCGAGGACCTGGCGCACACCCTCAGCCTCGAGACCGGCAAGCCGATCACGCAGGCCCGCAACGAGCTCGCAGGTACCCTGCCGCGCCTCGACTTCTTCATCGAAGCCGCCCCGGCCGCCGTGGCCGACGAGGCGGTTGAGAGCGGGGAGGCCACGGGCACGGCCGAGCGGATCACCCACGAGCCACTCGGCGTGGTGGGCAACATCTCAGCCTGGAACTACCCGTGGTTCGTCGGCACCAACGTGATCGTGCCCGCGCTGATCACCGGCAATGCCGTGCTCTACAAGCCATCCGAGCTGGCGTCGCTGACGGGTCTTGCGATCGCGGAACTGCTGGCGGAGGCCGGCGTTCCAACCGACGTGTTCACCGCGCTCATCGGCGGGGGCGACCTCGGCGCCCACCTCGTGGAGGAGGGCCCCGACGGCCTGTTCTTCACCGGCTCCCACCGAACCGGCATGCGCATCGCGGAGAGATACGCCGGTCATCTCGGTGTGCTGCAACTGGAGTTGGGCGGCAAGGACCCCGCGTACGTGGCGGACGACGCGGACCCGGCCACGTCGGCAGCGGCTCTGGCAGACGGCGCGTTCTACAACAACGGGCAGAGCTGTTGCTCGGTCGAGCGCATCTACGTGCACACCTCGATCCACGACGCGTTCGTGGACGCATTCGTGGGCGCAGTCGACTCCATGGTGATGGGCGACCCGCTCGACGACACGACGTACCTGGGGCCGCTGACGCGACCGGAGCAGCCCGACGTGCTGGCCGGGCAGGCCGGCGAGGCTGTGGGCGCGGGAGCCGCACTGCTGCGCGGCGGCAAGAAGCTGCCTGGCCCCGGTGCATGGTTCGAACCGACCGTGCTCACCGGGGTCGACAACGAGATGGCCGTGATGCGCGAGGAGTCGTTCGGGCCGATCATCGGCATCCACAAGGTTGCCGATGACGACGAGGCCGTTGCCCTGATGGACGACACCGACTTCGGGCTCACCGCGGGGGTGTTCACTCCATCACAGGAGCGCGCCGAGTCACTGCTGGCCAAACTCGACGTGGGCTCGGCCTACTGGAACTGCTGCGATCGCGTGAGCCCCACGCTGCCATGGTCAGGGCGGCGGCATTCCGGTGTGGGGTCGACACTCTCGCACTCCGGCATCCGGTCGTTCACCAGGCCAAAGGCCTGGCACCTACGCGGCTCCTGAGGCGCAGCCCGGCCGCACTGGCGGCATCGCGACCCGTGCTGCTGTGCCTGAACCAGAACTAGCTTGCACCCGAGGAGGCCCACGCCACCCGGCGACGGAGCCATCAGGAGTGATGATGAGCGATATCAACGAGGCGCTTGCAGCCGAGCAGCAGCGGCTCGCGTCGATGGTCGATCCGCTGGACGGTGCGATGCTGGCACTGCCGAGCCGATGCGACGGCTGGAGCATCGCCGACGTGCTGCTCCATGTCGCGCAGACCAACGAGTTCGCGGTCGCAAGCACCCGGGGCGAACTCGAGGAATCGGTTGAGTCCGGGCCCCAGGTCGGCGCGGTCGGTGACGTCGACCAATGGGCGGCCGAGGTGGTCGCCGCCGAACGCACCGACGATCTCGATGCGATCCGCGACCGCTGGAAGGCCAGTGCCGATGCCCAGCTGCGGGCATTCGAGGAATGCGACCCCGGGGTGCGGGTCCAGTGGGTGGCCGGTGAGCTGGCCGCGCGCACGCTGGCCACGACCCGACTGTCCGAGACGTGGATCCACTCCGGCGACGTGGCCTTCGGGCTGGGCATCGACCTCCAACCCACCGACCGGCTGTGGCACATCGCTCGGCTCGCCCACCGGACACTCCCCTACGCCTTCCTGCGGGCAGAGCGCCCGATGGTCGGAACCGTGGCGTTCCACCTCCGGTCACCGGCGGGTGACCAGTGGAGCTTCGGTGATGACGACGCGGCAACCGTCATCACGGGCGCGACCATCGAACTGTGCGAGGTGGCGGCGCAGCGACGGGATGCAGCGGACAGCTCACTGCGCGGCGACGGCCCCGATGCAGCCGCGGTGCTCGAGCTGGTGCGCACCTTCGCCTGACACGCCGTAGTCGCCACTGCCGTCGGCCGCGCGGCGCAGCACCGCGTTCCGCGGAAGTCGCCCCACCTCCCGGTACCGTGATGGGCATCCTCTGAGCGGCCCCATGGCGTGGACGGTCGCAACCCCCCCGATGACCGAGACCGAACAACACAAGTCCTTAGCCAAACTCCCCGTCGTGGTCGTCGCAGCCCTCGCTGCAGGCCAGTTCCTCGTGGGGCTCGACGCCAGCGTTGCCACCGTCGCACTGCCGCGGATCCAGCGCGACCTGGATGCCACCGCACCCCAGCTCCAGTGGGTGCTGATGGCCTACGTGGTGGCGGGTGCGGCGCTGGCCCTGCCCGTGGGTGCCCTCGGAGACCGCGTAGGCCGCAAGAAACTCTACGTGATCGGCGCCGGGATCTTCGCCGTCGGCTCTCTCGCCTCGGCGCTGGCCCCTTCGATGACCTTGCTGATCGGGGCCCGAGCGGTCCAAGGGATCGGTGCTGCTGCGCTCGGCTCACTCGCCCTCGCGATGCTCACCACGGCAGTGCCGAAGGACGCAATCGGTGCGGTCGTGGGCATGTGGACCGCAGTGTCCACCGCGGCGATGGCGCTGGGGCCGCTGATCGGCGGCCTGCTCGTGCAGAGCATCGGCTGGCGCTGGGTGTTCGGCATCAACGTGCCTCTGGCTGTCGGGGTGCTGGTGGTCGCAGCGGCGAAGCTGCCGGGCAAGGAAGTGCGCGTCGCGGGAAAGCTCGAGTGGGTCGGGTCCGCGCTGCTCACGGTCGCCCTGATCTCTGTGTCGCTCGGGCTCAACAACGCCGAGAAGGTCGGCTTCCTGTCGAGTCGGGTGGTGATCCCGGTCGTGATCGGCATCGCGGTGGTGGCCGTGGCCGCAATCCAGCAGCGCAGCACCGACAACAAGATGCTCGACTGGAGCCAGCTGCGCCGGCGGCCCGTACCCGCCGCCCTCGTGCTGTCGATGCTGCTGGGGCTCGCACTGTCGGGCTCGCTGTTCCAGCTCACCCTCCTGCTGCAGAACGCCCTCGGCTTCTCTCCCGCCGAATGCGGGCTGATCACGGTCGGCGCAACGGTGTCGTTCATCGTGCTGTCTCCGCTGTCGGGCAAGTTCGCCAACAAGATCGGCCTTGGGCGGCTCACGTTCATCGGCCTTGCGCTGGCCTCACTCGGCATGCTCTTGCTCTCCCGCGTCGACGACTCCACCGCGGCGATCACCATCGCGCTGGACCTTGGGGTACTTGGCGCTGGGCTCGGCACAGCAATGCCCGCTGTGTCAGCGGCGACCATGTCGGCGGTGGACAAAGACGCAGCCGGCAGCGCATCGGGTGCGCTGAACCTCGCGGCACAGGTCGCTTCGGTGCTCGGCATCGCCATCATCGGATCGATCGCGATGTCTCGCATCGGGGCCACGTGGGATGCCGCCGCAGACCACAGCAAGGAGCTGCTTGCGCTGCGGCCCAAGGTGGTTGCCGGTGACTTCGAGGCGGTTCGCAAAGCCGCCGGCGCAGCGGACGCGAGACACGCTGCGAAGGTATTCACAAGCGGTGTGGCCGATGCGTTCAGGATCGGTGCGATGGGCCTCGCAGTCGCTGCGGTTGCAGCCCTATGGCTCCTGCGGGGTACCCGGTCCGGTGATCAGGACTCCACCGAAGGTGCGCCAGGGCACCACCCGGACGCACCGGGAGCACCGACACACGCCGTGCCGGCTGCGGTCACCTCAGGTGTGAGGCACGCCTGACGGCCACCGGCACAGCGGGGCGGCCGGACCCGCGTGCTCGCTTGCGCTCGAACATGTCGGAGTCGGCGCGGGTGATGAGAGTCATGACCTGCTCGGAGTTGAATGCGCGGGCGACACCGACACTCGCAGACACCGAGACCGACAGACCTTCCAGGGAAACCGGCTGCTCGACCACGTCTGCGATTCGTTGCCTGGTCGGCTCCACGTCCACCTCCGCGAGGCGCGGACAGAACACGACGAACTCATCGCCCCCCAGGCGACCGACGTGGTCCAGTGCACGCACCGAGCTCTGGAGCCGGCGGGCCACCGTCATCAGCACGGCATCGCCTGCAAGGTGACCCAGCTCGTCGTTGACCTCCTTGAAGTCGTTCAGATCGAGGAAGTACAGCGTCGCCGGCAGCGAGACCTTCGAGGCCTCGTGCAGGGCCCGCTCGAACTCGCGACGATTCATCACACCGGTCAGGTCGTCGGTAGTCGCGGCCTGGTGAAGCAGGCGGTCGCTCTGGTCGCGGGTGAACGCGACCGACGCGAGGTTGGCGCTTCTGTGGGCGATCAGCTCGTCCCACGGACTGGGGCCGCCGATACGCGACTCGGGCACGACCATGGCCCCGAACACCCGCCGGTCATCCTCGCTCGTCACGGGCACGATCCAGAGATCGCCGCTCACAAGGACTTCGGGTCGCTCCGAGAGAGCCCGAAGCTGGGCGAGAACTTCTGCAGGACTCAACGACAACCGCTCGCCGTCACAGGAGACAACCGAAGCGGTGTCATCGATGTCGTGCACAACCCACGCGTGATCTGTGCCGAACTGGGCCCTGATGAGCCCGGCGAGGGTTTGGAGCATCCGCTCTAGCGGCACACCGCTGCCGAGCCCGTCGAGCACTGCATGCAGTGCGTGTCGCTCGGCCGCTGGTCGCACAACCGCGAGCATCTGGCCGTCATTGTCGAGTACCCGGCCGGTCACGTTCATGGGGGTCCAACCACCGTCGGAGCGCAGGATGCGACATGGCAGCTCCACGGGCGTCGATGGCTTGGGAGGCTCGTCTGACTCCTCAGCCAGCTCTGCCATCTCGCCGGCCACCGGCACGATGTTCTCGAGGTCGTCGACGTGGATGAAGTCAGCTGCGTTGCGACCGAGCAGTTCGCCCTCGGGCCATTGGAGAACCCTGGGCGCGGCCGGATTGTGCCATCGGATCGACAGGTCAGGTGCGAGCAGCACCACGGCGATCGAGAAGATCTCACCCAGGGCGCTGTAGGAAAGCTCTGCCATCTCGGCACTGGTGGGGGCAGCACGAGGCATGGCAGTTACTCGGAGCGATCACGCCCACGGTTGAGGATCGTCCTGGGAATTGAGACAATCCTGTATGCCACCAGAACGAAAGCACCAGTTGTTGAGACGGTCTTGACTACTTCAGATTCTGCGGCGACGTCACCCGAAGCTGGCCGGCACTGAACGAGCGCGGCAGCTCACGGGGTTTCGCTGGTGCTGGATAACGCTCTTCGTGATCCAGCACCAGCAAAGCGAGTGGTCAGGGCGCGGCCGTGGTTGTGGTCTCGGGCGCCTCGGTGGTGGGCGCAGCCGTGGTGGGCGCCTCGGTGGTCGGAGCCTCGGTCGTGGTGCTGGTCGCGTTCGCCTCGGCCTGCCTGAGCAGCTCCTCGAGACCCGCGCGGCGGTTGGCGTAGGCCTCCCACGTGGCGGGGTCCATCACACCCGTCTGGGGCACGCCGAGCTGGGCCTGCAGTTCCTTGACCGCCTCGGTCAGCTGGTCGTTGTAGATGCCGTCGATGGGCCCGTCATACAGCCCCAGACCCGCCAACAGCCCCTGCAGGGCCGACACGTTGACTGCCTTCTGGGCTGCGAGCTTCTCGTTGAGGGCCTTCTGTGTGGCTGGATCGGGAAGGCCGGTCTGGGGAAGGCCGACCTCGGCCTGGAAGGCCTGCATGGCGTCCACCGTCTCCGGGCCGTAGATGCCGTCGACCTTGCCGTTGTAGTAACCCAGCGTCTGCAGGTCCGTCTGCAGACCCGCCGTGTACTGGCGGATCTGGTCGAGGGTCTGCTGGTCCTCATCGAGGCAACCGGCCTCGGACAGCAGCACCGACCATGACACCTGCAGTGCATAGGCGGCAGACTGGAACTCGACCTCGGCCTCGCTCAGCGGCGTGTCGTCGTCGATGCCGGTGACGGCGTCGTCGAAGTCGTTTTCGGCCTGCACGACCCGCTCGATGGTTGCGTCGTCCACCGGCAGCTCGACCACGGTGGTCGACGTCGTGCCCGTCTGCTCCTCCTGGTCCTTCGCGTTCTGCTCCTGGATGGAGTTGAAGTCATCGATGGAGTCCTGCAGCGCGGTGGCATCCTGCTCCACCTGCCCACGGGCCGCCTTGAGGTCCTCGCTACCGGCCTTGACCTGGCCAACGGTCAGGCTGGTCGAACCCTGTGAGAAGAGCCCGGTGTACTCCTCGAGGTCGTCGACCAGCGTGGTGGCCGACTCACAGAACGCCGAGAAGGCACCCTCGACGTCGGGCAGGGTCGTCGTGGTCGACTTGTCGTCGGATTCCTTCGTCTCGGAATCGTCACTCGAGCATGCGGACGCGATCAGCAGCGCGGCGGTGAGTATGGCGAACAGGCGTTTCATCTCTTCTCCGGAATGAGGGGGCGTTCGTCGCAGCGCCAAAGGTAGCGGGTGGCCGGACCGATGCGGGTACTGCCCCAGGGTGCGCGCCCACGACGCAGGGCGAGGTCAGTCCTGTGCCGGGGGCAGGAGCCGGCACCTGGTGACTCATCGGCCCGGGGACCTCACACCAGCTACCGTCTGGTGACCGGCCCAACGGCAGGTGGCCACTCGAGGGGGATTCGATGCGACGACTCACCATCCGCGGACTCTGGGCGATCGGCGCGGCCGTTGCAATCCTCGCCGGCGCGTGCACAACCACGCCGACACAGACGCCGGAGCAACAGGTCAACGCCCTGATCTCCTTTGTCGAGGCAGTGCGCGGCCACCAGTTCGTGGCCGACCCGGTGGTCGAATTCGTGGACCCGGTCGCGTTCGAAGCCGAGGTGCTGGCCAACCTCGCACTCGAAGAGGCGTCCATCGCTCCCGATGAGGCTGCGTTCAAGGCACTGGACTGGATGGATGGCTCCCAGGACCTCATCACGGAGTTCCGCAAGGCCTACGGCGGAGGCGTGGTCGGCTTCTATGACCCCGACTCCGACGTGCTCAAGGTGCGCGGCACCTCGCTCACGCCCTACCGGCGCGAGGTCATCGCTCACGAGTTGGTCCACGCCCTCGACGACCAGATCCACGACCTGTCCGGGCTGAGCAGAAACGGATTGCTCGACGCCGACTACATCTCGAAGCTCATCGCGATCGAAGGCAGTGCAGAGCGGGTACGCGCGGCGTACTACGGCTCCATGAGCCCGCTCGAGCAGGCCCAGAGCCTGCAGGAACAGCTCAATGCCGGCGGCGACCCGGACCTGCTCACCGTGCCCATCACGCTGCTCACCCTCACCACGGCGCCCTACCTGCGCGGCGGCCAGTTCCAGAACGAGGTGGTTGCGGCGCTGGGCAACCCGGCCGGCCCCGACCAGACGCTCACTCGCTACCCGGCCAACACCGAACAGGGCTTCGACACCTCCAAGTACCTGGCCGACGAGGCCGAGGTGGCCGTTGCGGCACCACCCACCGACGGTGGGGCCGCAACCGTGCGCAGCGGCCCGTTCGGACCGTTCCTGCTCAGCCTGGTGCTGCGCGAGGGAATCGTGCTCGACGCCCTCGACCCGCTCACAGCAGGTTGGGCCGGCGGCACCTACACCACGTGGGAGTCGACAGGGTCGCCCTGCATCCGCTTGGACACCGAGTGGGACTCCAACGGTGCGGCCGTCGATGTGGCCAATGCGCTGTCGGCCTGGGGGGCGCTTCACAGCGGGGCGCTCGTGGAGATGCCGACGGTGACCAGCGTGCGCCTCACGCGCTGCGACTGACACCGCACCATCACGCGCGCGGTCGGGCGCGGGCCGATGAGTGCCTTGACCTGCGCTCGCAGTCCGTCGTCCTATACCCGCGTCAGCGGGCCCGGTCTCGGTCAGGCGGCGGCCTTCTCCAGGATGTGCACTCCGCACGCCGACCCGAGCCCGATCACATGTGCCAGGCCGACCTGGGCGCCGTCGATCTGGCGGTCCCCGGCCTCACCGCGCAGGTGGTGGCAGACCTCCCAGATGTTGGCGATGCCCGTCGCCCCGATGGGATGGCCCTTCGACTCCAGGCCTCCCGACACGTTGACCGGCTTCGGGCCGTCCCGGAACGGTGCGCCCGACTCGAAGAAGTCGACCGCACCGCCCTGCTCGCAGAGCATCAGGTTGTCGTAGTGCACCAACTCCGCTGTGGCGAAGCAGTCGTGGAGTTCCACCAGGTCGAGGTCATCGGGACCTACCCCGGCCTGCTCGTAGGCCTGGGTGGCGGCGTTGCGGGTGAGCGTGTTGACGTCCGGCAGGATCTGGCACGCCTCCTCCCACGGATCCGTGGTGAGAACTGAGGCAGCCACCTTGACCGCGCGGCGCTGCTGCTCCAGCGACATCGTCTTCAGCTTCGAGTCGCTCACGACCACCGCAGCAGCAGCACCGTCGCAGTTGGCCGAACACATCGGCCGCGTGTTGGGGTAGGCGATCATCACGTCGCCCATGATCTGCTCGAGGCTCATCGCCTTGGTGTACGCCGCCAGCGGGTTGAGCGTGGAATGCATGTGGTTCTTCTCGCTGATGCGGGCGAAGAGCTCGAAGTCGGTGCCCCCGTAGGTGTGGCCGTACTCCATGCCGATCTGGGCGAACACGCCGGGCATGGTCTCGGTGCCGACACGGCCGTCGAGCGGTGCCACTGCACCGTAACGGCCACTGGGCTCCCACGTGTCGGAGTCCTTCTTGCGCGATCCACCGGAGAGCAGTCCTGCTCCCGCGAGCTTCTCGACACCGACGGCAAGGCCCATGTCGCACTCACCGGCGCGCACCGCCATGATCGCGGTACGCAGCGCCGTGGCACCCGTGGCGCACGCATTGGCCACGTTGTACACCGGGATGCCGGTCTGGCCGATCTGCTTCTGGAGCATCTGGCCCACCCCCGTGGCGGCACCCATGAGGTTGCCGGCGGCCAACACCCCCATCTCGCCCATGGTGACCCCGCCGTCGGACAGCGCACCGAGCGCCGCCTCGGCCGCGAGGTCGACCACATCGGACTCAGGGCGCTTGCCGAACTTCGTCATGTGGATCCCGAGGATCCAGATGTCCTCACTCATGCTGCCTCCATCGGCTCGTAGCCGTACCCGATCGCTTCGGTGCCCTCGCCGTCCTCGCCGATGGCGAACGTGGTGAGGCGCACCTTCATACCGAGACGGACGTGGTCGGCGTCGGGCTCCACGTTGACCACATTTCCTCGCACCGACGTGCCTGCGCAGTCGATCACCCCGGCCACGAACGGCACGGGAACCCCCGGAGCGGCGAACGACACGATCGTGAAGGCCTTCAGTTGACCCTCGTTGGGCACGGCCACACTGCGGAACTGGTCCTCGCCGGCCGCACCGCAGCTCGCACACGCGTTGCGTCGATCGAAGTAGCGCGCTCCACAGCTGGTGCACTCGGATGCCTCGAGGTGGGGCTCATCGCCCAACACCAGGTAGTCGACAAGCGGAATCTGGCCGCTCATGGGTCCCCCTGTGTCCGCAAGGACGTCATCGTGGGCCGACACCCCGTCGGCCGCCAACGCGGACGCTAGTACGGCTGTAGCCTGCTGCGCGCTGGCGCCTATGCGAGCCGTGGCGCAATGGCACGAGAACGGACAGTGAGGCAGCAAGTGGAACAGGGCGAAACCCCGGAAATCACACGCACGACACGGGATCACGACGAGTTGCGGGAGCAGCTACGCGGGTGGCTGTCAACGAAGGTAGAAGACGCCGAGATCACCGAGCTCGGCGTGCCGGACAACGGCATGTCATCGGAGACGGTGCTGTTTGGCGCGTCCTGGACACAAGGCGGCGAGACGGTCGGCGCGGAGCTCGTCGCCCGCCTCGCTGCTGCGGAGGACGCCGTGCCGGTGTTTCCCACCTACGACCTCGAACTGCAGTGGAAGACGATCGAGCTCGTCGGCCGGCACACCGAGGCGCCGGTGCCCCGGCTGCGTTGGTTGGAGACCGACCCGTCGGTCATCGGCTCACCCTTCTTCGTGATGGACCGGGCGCACGGCGAGGTTCCCCCCGATGTGATGCCCTACCCGATCGAGAGCTCGTTGCTCGAGAGGTCCGCCGAAGAACAGCGCCAACTGCAAGACGCGAGCGTGGACGTGCTCGCCGAGATCCACCGCACACCGGTCGGCGAGCACACGGCATTCCTCGAGTACGACCAGCCGGGCGACACGGTGTTGCGCCGGCACGTCAACCACTGGAAGCAATATGCCACCTTCGCCCGCCAGGGACGCTCGATACCGCTGCTGGACGAAGCCGAGGCGTGGCTGGAGGCCAACTGGCCCGAGGCGGCCGATGCCCGCGACCCCGCCCTGTCGTGGGGCGACGCGCGGATCGGCAACATGATGTTCGACGGTGTGGAGCCGGTGGCCGTGTTCGACTGGGAGATGGCCGCCCTCGCTCCGGTCGAGGTCGACCTCGGCTGGATGTCATTCCTGCACACGTTCTTCCAGGACATCACCGTCGACCTCGGACTGCCCGGAATGCCCGACTTCATGGATGCCGAAGACGTGGCCGAGCGCTACCGGCAGGCCTCGGGGCTCGACATCGAGGACCTGCACTGGTTCCGCACCTATTGCGCATACCGCCACGGCGCAATCATGGTGAGGGTCATCGACCGCCAGGTCCACTTCGGTGACACCGAGCCGGCAGACGACCCGCAAGAGGCGATCCTGCACCGCAACCGCCTCCGCGAGATGATCTCCTGACCGTGGAATCGCTGCTCTGTTGGCGCTGAATCATGCCTGGCGTGATTCAGCGCCAACAGAACGGGCCGGCAGCGGGCCGCTGAGCAAAGGGCGCGGTGGCGGACCGCAAACCGGCCGTCTGTCGATACCGTGGTTCTGCGTGAGCGCACCGAATATCCCGATGCAAGGCGTGACCATGCCGAGCTGCCCCCACTGCGGCTCCCAACTCGACCGCGGCGCCGAGGGCGACGTCGACTGGTGGTCCTGCCCGCGCATGCACGGCCTTGCCATGACCCTCTCCGAAGCCCACGGACGGCTCCAGAACGACGAAATGGACCGGCTCTGGGAGTTGGCGCGCAATGCCCCAAGGGGGCCGCTGCGCAGCCCGTTCGGCGGGCCACCCATGGTCCGCTTCACCCTTCCCTGGGACCTCGACGAAGCGGCCGAGGGCGAGCAGGGCGACACCGAGGACCTCGGCGCGGTCGAACTCGACGTGGACCTCGACAACCGGTTCATCTGGTTCGACACCGGCGAACTCGAAGAGCTGCCGCTGGACCTTCCCGACGCCCCGCCATCAGCTGAGGAGAATGAGGCGCTGGCGCGCATAGCCGCGCAGTTCTCGTCGTCCTACGGCGAAGCGCTCGAGGAACGAGACGACTCGGAGATCTCCGAGCGGATCTACCACCAGATCGCCCGACGCCCCGGCCTGCTGCGCGGCATCGACAAGATCGGCCGGGCAGTCACCACCTACTGAACCGCTGATCCGCAGACCACTCGCCGACCCCTGCGGGCCGGGCGGGGGTCAGGCGGCTTCTTCACCGCGGGCCGCCAGCACGGCTTCGGAGATGGCCAGCACGTGCCGCGGCAGGTCGAGGCCGGTCTCGCTCTCGTAGAGCGAGCACACCTCGAAACCTTCAGCACGGCGTGGCATCAGCTCCGCAGACGGATCGAACGGACCTGCGGCCAACACCATCCATCCCCTCTCCGAGGACCAGTGCGGGGGTCGTACCCGGAAACCGAACACGTGCAGGAGGCCTCGACCCCAGCCAGGAGGTGCGGGCACCACTCCCCTGTGCTCGATCTCGTCGGGTGCCGATCCGAGCTGCGTGCGGCCCGCCAGCCACGAGACCGCCTCGGCCTCGGCCACTGCGACCGAACTGCGCATCGACTCCGGCAACTCGAATCCCCTACCCAACGGAGTCAGCCCATCGATCAGCAGGGCCCGCGCCTGCGGATCCTTCGCCACGAGGGCGACCCTGTCCTCGCCCACCAATTCGCCCTTGCGGGCCAGGGCAACGATCGCGGAGGCCGCCACCCGCGGGTCGGCCGAAGCCAGCACCCGGCGCAGCAGTTCGGTCGCCCCGTCGGAGTCGAGTTCCGCCAACAACGGCATCAGCGCGGCCAGCCGTTCACGGTCAACCCTCACCAGCGGCCCGCGGTCGCTCGTCGAGGCGGCGCGGTCGCAGGTGTCGACCAGCGAAACGACCAGTGGGGCAAGACCATCGGTGATGAGCTGCGCATCCGGGGGCTCGAGCCGGCCCTTCCTCGCCATCTCGCGCAGCAGGTCCGCCGCCGCCGGTGCCCAACCGCGCCGCCAGGCGACCGAGATCAGGGGCGCCACCAGCTCCCGCACGTCAGGTGCCTCCAGCAGCGGGTGCAGCAGGTCGTTCGTGGGCACCGGCAACAGGTCGGACGGGCCGTCGAGTCCGAGCAGACCCGCCACGGAGTGCACGCCCTCGTCGTCGCCGCGCAGGGCCAGCGCGCGAAGGATCGCCCGGCGTGCCCGCTCGGCACAGAACACGAAGGCCCGCTCGAGTTCCGCCACCTCCACCGCGCCCGGATTGGGCCACAGCAGCTGTATCAGCAACTCACCGATGTCGTCAGGCGATTCCGAGACCCACGGATAGCCCACCGTCGCTGCGCGCAACACGAACTCTGCGACGCCCTCGGACAGCACGCTGCCCTGCCAGGAGCGGAGTTCAGCCACAGCAGAGGCGCGAACGATCGGATCAGCCATGCGTAATCGCGCTCGTAGCTGTTCTACGTCCGGTGCTCCCAGCACCGCACGGTCTCCCCGCGCCGCCATGCACCAAGATTCGCGCCCATTGCCCCCGAGGGCCAGCCCCACGGCTCTTTTGGGCATGGGTCGAATCCCCAGTGCCCGCAAGCAGGCGTAGGCTCTGCAGATGGGATTCTCGTTCTTCTCCGGACCAGACGCAGAGCTGCTCGACCCGGCTGACACGCTGCCCGGGCGCTCGGAAGCCATGGTCGTGCCCGAGAGCCACCATGCCCTCGGCACACCACTGCAGGGCCCGTGGCCCGATGGAATGCAGACCGCGGTGTTCGCGATGGGCTGCTTCTGGGGCGCCGAGCGGGCCTTCTGGCAGACCCAGGGCGTGTACAGCACCTCCGTCGGCTACAGCGGTGGGCAGACGCCCAACCCCAACTACCGCGAAGCCTGCTCCGGCCGTACCAACCACGCCGAGGCGGTGCTCGTGGTGTTCGACCCGGACCAGGTGAGCTACGAGCAGCTCCTGACAGTGTTCTGGGAAGGCCACGACCCCACCCAGGGCATGCGCCAGGGCAACGACCGCGGCACCCAGTACCGCTCCGCCATCTACGCAACCTCCGACGAGCAGCTGCGCGCCGCGGAACACTCCCGCGACGTGTTCCAGGCCGAACTGGATCGTGCCGGATACGGCACGATCACAACGGAGATCGAGCCGGCCGGCGAGTTCTGGTACGCCGAGCCGGAGCATCAGCAGTACCTGTCGAAGAACCCCGGGGGCTACTGCGGGCTGGGCGGCACCGGCGTGTCGTGTCCGGTCGGGCTCGACACCGGCGGCTGACGTGAACGGACCCGTCCGCCGCTCCAGGCGTCCCATACGGACGGGCAAGCCACTGGTGAAGCACCGCGCGGCTGTTCGCGGCGTCGTGCGGCTGCAGGTCGTTGCCAATGGGCTCGGCGTATTGGTCGTTGCGCTCTACTTCCGCTTCCTGTTTCCCGAGGCCGTCGAGGAGTCCCTCAACAACGAGACCCTGAACCTGTGGGTGTTCGGCATCTACCTGGCGCTGATGATCCTGGTGGGCCTGCCGATCAGCGCGGTGCTGCTGCGGCGCGCGGTGTCGTGGGTCGCCGAGGACCGCCAGCCCACGGTCAAGGAACGCAAGCTCCTGTTTTCCCTGCCGGCGGTCGAAACCGGTACCGCACTCGTGTCGTGGTTCGCCGCTGCCGTGCTGTTCGGTGTCATCAACTCCGACGTGCAGCGCGTGTCGGTGGGCATCGCACTCGCCGGCGTGGTCACGTGCACACTTCTGTACCTGCTGCTCGAGGGACACTTCCGCCCCTTGTTCGCCATGGCGCTCACCGATGCCGAGCTACCGGAGTCACGACGGGACATCGGACCGCGGCTCATGTTCGCCTGGCTGTTGGGAAGCGGCATACCCCTGCTGTCCATCTCGCTCGGATCCAACATCGCGCCGGCACCGCTGGACTCCACCCGACTCGCATGGGTGGGATTGGCCTCCCTCGTGGCCGGCGGAGTTGTCATGGCCCTGGCGGCACGGTCGGTGGTGCGGCCGATAGTGAGGGTGCGCGACGGGCTGCGCAAGGTCGAGGAGGGCGAACTCGACGTGGACCTGCCCGTCGACGACCTCGGTGAGATCGGCCGGCTCACCCAGGGCGTCAACCACCTGGCCGCAGGCATACGCGAGCGCGAGGAGTTGCGCGAGACCTTCCACCGTCAGGTCGGCCTCGCCGGCCTGGCCGACCTGGCCGAGGCGGGCCCCCACAACAGCGGGGAACGCCGCGATGTGACCGTGCTGTTCGTGGACCTGAAGGGCTACACCCAGTTCGCGGAGCGTCACGACCCCGGCGAGGTGGTGGAGATGCTCAACCGGTTCTTCGGTGCGGTGGTGGCTGTGGTCAACCGTGAGGGTGGGTGGGTCAACAAGTTCGAGGGCGACGCGGCACTGTGCATCTTCGGTGCGCCGGCCCACCAACCCGATCACGCCCTGCGAGCCATGCGGGCCGCCCGCTCCCTGCCTCGGCAGCTCGAACGCGATGGCGGCCCGCTCGCCGCGGGCATCGGCGTGGCCAGCGGCGAGGTACTGGCCGGGTTCGTCGGCACGCCGGAACGCCACGAGTACACGGTCATAGGTGACGTCGTGAACCTCGCATCCCGCCTCTGCGACGAGGCGAAGTCACGGCCCGGGGGAGTGCTCGTATCGGCCACCTCGGTCAAGCGTGCCGACACCAAGGACGGATGGAAGCCGGCCGGACGCATCGACGTGCGCGGCCGACGTGAACGCGCGGTGGTCTACACGCTCGACTCCGCCGACCGTCGCGCCGGCCGCGTACGTCGCGGCCTGCGCCTCATGCGCCGCGCCTGAGTGGTCCCACCCGTGCCGGGCCGACCATCGGTTCGATTCCGAGCGTTCTCAACCGGAAGTGAGACGACGGACCGCCTTGCGCGTGGCGGGTGTGTCGAAGTCCTCCCATGCACCGGTGCACCTCCCCTGGGCACCCAGCAGTCGCTCCGCCAACACCGAATCGAGTGTGGAGGCGAGTTCGGCACCACGGACCAGACCAGCGCGCCGGGCCCGCCCGAGCAACTCGGAGGTGAGCTCCTGTTGCACGCGCAGGTCCTGGAGCAGGCCGATGTGGTCCTGGAGTCGACGCAGGTGCCGGCGCACGCGCCGCAGATCGCCGGGGTCGTGCTGTGAGGCAAACGCGGCCACCAGGTAGCGCAACTTCTTGAGCGCCTTGCGCAGGTCGTGCCAGTGCTCCAGGTCGTCTGACTCGAGCGCCCGGCGGCCCTTGCGCCGGGTCTGCTTGAACGCCTTGCGCGTCCAGCCGTCGACGAGCTCGAGAGCCGGCAGCGTTGCCAACGGGCCCGGTTCACCGGCCCCCATCGGGGTGGGGCTCGAGACCATCGACCATGAGTCGAACATCGACTTGCCGTCGGGCCCACGAAGCGCCCACTCGAAGCTCACAGATGGCTGTTCCCGCATCGCCACCGCCAGCTCCACGAGGGTGGCTGCCGCCGCAGGGTCGGCCGGGTCGCCGACGCCATCGCAGAGCCCCGGCAGGTCAGCGATGTATACGTCGAGGTCACGCACCGGTGAACTGAGCCTTGCCATCGAACGGAGGGCCCTGCTGGCCCCCAGGCGCTCATGATCCGGCAACACGCCCTCGGCGACCCCGAGCACACTGCGTGCCCGGCGCATCGACCCCCTGAACTGGTGCAGGTCCTCGACCCCGCCGTCCAGAACGGCCGGCAGGTTGTCGATGGCCATGTCGCGGTACTCGGCCAGCACCCGGGCGACGGCAACGAGGGCTACCTCTTGATTGCGCTGCCCGCGGCTCCCCATCAGGCAAGCCTGCCACCGGGGCGGTCAGATGTCAGCACGGTGGGCTCAGGCGGTCTGTGACTCCACGGCCGCCTCTTCGTCGTCACCGAAGCTCGTAGCCTGGGACTTGGAGAAGATCACGCTCGCCAGGATGATCACCAGGGCGACCCCCGCGACCACGAAACGCCAATTGTTGTCATCGAGGCTGATGATGGCCGGCAGCACCAGCAGCGACACCAGGTTCATGACCTTGATGAGAGGGCTGATCGCCGGGCCGGCCGTGTCCTTGAAGGGGTCACCGACGGTGTCGCCGATCACCACGGCGGTGTGGACGTCGCTGCCCTTGCCACCGAGGTTGCCCTCCTCGATGTACTTCTTGCCGTTGTCCCATGCGCCACCTGCATTGGACAGGAAGTTGGCCATGAGCGCACCCACGATGATGATGGCTGCGAGGTAACCGCCCAGAGCCAGGGCCCCGAGGCCGAAACCGATCACGATCGGCATCAACACTGCCAGCAGGGCCGGCGTGGCGAGCTCGCGCAGCGCAGCGCCGGTGCAGATGTCGATGACCGGGCCGTAGTCGGGCTTCTCGGTGTAGTCCATGATGCCGGGCTTCTCGCGGAACTGGCGGCGCACCTCCTGCACCACGATGCCGGCCGTTCGACTCACCGCCAGGATCGCCAGGGCGGCGAACAGGAAGACCACGGTGCCACCGACGAGGCCGCCTGCGAACGTCTTCGGGTCGGCGATGTTGATCGCGATGTCACCGAACAGGTCGCCGGTCTCTTCAGCGATGGTCTCGCGGAACGATGCGAACAGGGCGACCGCGGCGATGACCGCGGATCCGATGGCGAAGCCCTTCGTGACTGCCTTGGTGGTGTTGCCCACCGTGTCGAGGCCATCGAGGATCTGCTCGGTCTCGCCTTCGAGGATGTCGCTCATCTCGGCGATTCCCTGGGCGTTGTCGGCGATCGGTCCGAAGGTGTCCTCTGCGACCACGATGCCGGTGGTCGACAGCATGCCGATGCCGGTGAGAGCGACGAGGTAGACGGCGAACAGGACGCTGCCGCCGCCGAGGCCCAGGCCCACGAGGATCGCGACCGCAACGGCGACCACTGCCCAGACCGCTGATTCCATTCCGGAGGAGATTCCGGAGAGGATGACCGTCGCCGGGCCGGTCCTGCCCGACTCCGCGATGTCACGCACGGGCTTGAAGGAACTCGAGGTGAAGTACTGGGTGATGCGGCTGGCAACCTGACCGAGAATCACGCCCACCACGATCGCAGCGAACATCCGGGCACCGACGCCCGAGATCGAGTCAGGGCCGAGGCCCTCGGGGTTTCCGACGTAGGTGAACGCAATCACCGCCGCGCCGACCAGCATGATCAGCGATGCGATGTTGAGGCCCCGGTTGATCGGCTTGAGGGCATCGGTCTCGCCCTCCCTGGCCTTCACCAGGTAGATCGACACGATCGAGGCGAGCAGGCCCACACCCATCATCGCGAGCGGGAAGATCAGGCCCTTGACCGCCTCATCGCCCTCGATGCCGATCGCATTGAAGGCCGTTACTCCGAGGATGATGTTGGCGACCAGCACCACGCCGAAGGACTCGAAGAGGTCAGAGGCCATGCCCGCGCAGTCACCGACGTTGTCGCCCACGTTGTCGGCGATCGTGGCCGGGTTGCGGGGATCATCCTCGGGGATGCCCGCTTCCACCTTGCCCACGAGGTCCGCGCCCACGTCAGCAGCCTTGGTGAAGATGCCGCCGCCGACACGCAGGAACAGGGCGAGCAGCGAACCACCGAAGCCGAAGCCCACGAGGATCGCCGAGGCGGTGTTCTGGAAGACCATCACGATGGCGGTCGCACCCAGCAGTCCAAGGCCCGCGGTGAACAGGCCAACGGTTCCACCGGAGCGGAAGGCGACCTGCATGGCGTCGTTCATGGAGCCGCGCTGCGCAGCGGCCGCCGTGCGCACGTTGGCGCGGGTCGAAAGCCACATGCCCAGGTAGCCGATGAAGCCGGAGAACAGGGCGCCGCCGAGGAACGCCAGGGTGCGCCAGCCTCCGGACTCCCACTTGCTCAGACCTTCTCCGGTCGGCGACAGCACCTCGGCAGAGGTCACGAACACCACCACCGCGAGGGGCACCACGATCACGAGAATGGTGCGGAACTGGCGCTTGATGTAGGCCATTGCGCCTTCCTGAACGGCCCCGGCTATCTCGTTCATCTTCTCGTTGCCCGCTTCGGCCGCCAAGACGCCGCGCATCATGATCCAGCCCACGACGAGGGCGATTACCGCCATCGCGGCGCAGAAGATCAGCCAGAACCACTCCTGGCTGTCGAGTGTGAATTCCTGGTAGCCGCCTTCGGCGAGCATGTGCAGCATCTGGGTTCCCTGGAGGTGATGACGATCCCTGCCCGGGCGCGCCGGGGGGATCCATTCGGATCGGGTTGCGGAGCAAGTTCAGTCGTTCACAAGCAGCTGAGTCAAGCCACAGACCGGCCTGTGAGCGCGCCGGACCGATCAGGTCTCGCCGGCAACCGTCGTGGTGGGCGACTCGGCGCCCGCCCCGTCGGTGCCGCCGGCCGATGCGTCGGCTCCCGACTGATCATCGGCCGCGTCGCCCTCACCCACAGCCCCAGGACCGAGGAGGTCCGTGAGAGCTTCCTCGAGCAGTTCGCGGGCCTCGTTGACCTTCTCCTCGTATCCGGCAAGATCGCGGGCCTCGAGCGCCGCATCCGCCTCGTTGAAGAGCTGGTCCGCTTCGGCCAGGAGTTCCTCTGTGGATTGGTCGACCGCGGGGGTCTCACCGCCACCTTCGGAGGGCTCACCTCCGTCGGTCGGCTCCTCGGTGCCGGTTTCGGGTGCTTCGTAGCCGTCAACCAGGTCCGCCAACGCCTCGTCGACCGTCTCACCGAAGCCGACGGAATCGCCGGTGGTGACCGCTATGCGTTGGAGGGTGTTGACACCGCTGCTCTCCTGGCGGGCATAAACCGGCCGCAGGTACAGCAGAGAGTCGCCGAACGGCAGGATCAGGAGGTTGCCGAACTGCACGCTCGAACCGCTGCGGCCGACCAGAGTCTGGTACTCCGAGACCGGCTGATAGATGGAGATGCGCTCCGCCGCCTGCAGCGGGCCATCGACGAGGTTGTCGGTCGCTCCCCCCTCACCTCCACCACTGGCCTGGATGACCACTTCCTCGAGGCGGCCGTAGGACTCGGCGTCGTTGCTGGCCACCATCACCGCGGTGAGGTTTCGCGCGCTGTCGTTGGCCGACGCAAGCACGAACGGCCTGGTGAGAAGGAACTCCGGCTCGCGCTCCGGCGTTAGCTGCATCATCTGGAAGTAGGGCTCGATCCTGCCGAAGCCCTGGGTGGGCACGCCCGCGGCGTCCAGTGTGGGAGCCGCCGCGGTGGCATCCGAAGGCGGGTTCTGGGCAATGGCCCACTCGTCGGAGTTGTTGAAGAACGTCGAGGGGCTTTCCTGGTGATAACGAGCCCATACCTCGGTCTGGATCTTGAACAGCAGCTCCGGGTAGCGCAGGTGATCCATCAATCCGGCCGGCAGGGTTTCCTTGTAGAGGTCGGGGAAGGCCTGCGCGTATGCCCTGATGATGGGGTCCTCGCCTCCGTAGAGTGTGTCCGACAGGTAGAGCTCCACCGTGCCGTCGTAGGCGTCCACAACCGCCTTCACCGAGTTGCTCACGTAGTTGAACGACTCGCCGGTGGCATCGGGGTCGAGGTCCGCTGCGATGAAGCTCTCGCCGTAGGGGTATTTGCCCGACGTGGTGTAGCCGTCGACCACGTACTTGATCCCACCGTCGAGCAGCACCGGATACGGATCAGGGTCGAGCAGCAGGTAGGGGGCGAGCAGCTCCACGCGCTGCACCGCGTCGCGGTTGTAGATGATCCGCGATTCGTCGGTGAGCAGGTCGGAGATCAAGGGGTCGATCTCGGAGAACCTCAGGGAGAACGCGGCCTTGCGCCAGAAGTTGTTGATGTTGACGCCGGTGGTGCCGTTGTACTCGGCCTCGAGCGAATCCTCGGTGAGCTCGGTCTGGGACGTGTCGACGATCGCGTAGCCATCCATTCCCTCACCGACGTAGATCTCGGGTCGGTCGAGCGGAGGCAGGAAGGTGGTGATGGCCGGGATGCCACTGAGGATGAAGTTGGGCTGGCCGCTGTCGTTGGCCTGGTTGGCCGGGGCAAGGGCACCCGCATAGCCATGCGTGAAGACCAGGTGCTCCTTTTCCCAGGTGCGCGGCTCGGCGATGCCCTCGGGTTGGAGCTCGCGGGTCGCGATGACCACCGGCGTCGGGCCGTCGGGATTCTTGGACACGTCGAGGTCACCCGATTCCTGGACTTCCTCGATCTCCTCCTGGGCCTCCTCCTCGACCTCCGCGTTGCCTACGTCGGCGACTGTGGGCGGCTGGTTGCCGAGCACGTAGCGGTCGACGTCGATGTCGCGGAACTCGTAGTAGGGGCGGCCGAACTCGAGGGTCTGGAACGTCTGGTCGAGCGCGGACGGATCCATGACCCGGGCCAGGTCGATGTTGGCGCGCTGTCCCGCGATCTCCTCGACTGTGAGGTTCTCGTCGTAGTTGAGGTCGTTGGTCTCGACCGAGTCCACTCCGAGCGCCGTGCGCGTGGCCTCGATGTTGCGCTCGATGAACGGCTCCTCCTTGTTGAGCTCGGCGGGCGACACCTGGAAGCGCTGCACGAACGCCGGGTAGAGCCCCGCCAGCACCACCGAAGTGATGGCCCAGAGCGCTATCGCAATCGCCGGCAACACCCAGCCGCGTCGGCGGATGTTGATCACGAACAGCAACGCGGCGAACAGGGCCACGAGAATCAACAACTGCAGTGCCGGCAGCGTGGCGTTGACCGCCGTGTAGCCGGCACCGTCGAACGAGTCGCGCTGCTGGAGGGTCAGCTCGTAGCGCTGCAGCCAATAGTCGGCCGCCTTGACGATGGCGAGCAGGGCCAGGATCACCGACAGGTGGGCCTTGGCGCTGCCCGAGATCCGCTCACCCTGGGCCTGCATGCGGATCGAACCGTTGAGGTAGTAAAGCGCCACCACCAAGATGAGGGTTACGAGCAGGAACCCGAACACCCAGTCGACCACGAGCGACAGGAACGGCAGCTTGAAGATGTAGAACCCGATGTCGGTGTTGAATTGGGGGTCGTCGACGCCGAAAGAACCACCGAAGCGGAATAGCAGCCAGGTCTTCCACTCGCCGCCGGCGCCGATGCCCGGCACCAGGGCGACAGCCAGCGACACGACGAACAGCAACAACCGTTGGCGGCCTGCAACAGCCGACTGGTAGCGCTCGAGCACTTCGTCCTGGATGGAGAGTGCGCCCAGCGACGGTGAGAGGCGCTCGGCCACCATCAGATTGATCCACGCGATCAGGAAGAACCCCAGCGTGGCGACAACGGCCAGGCTGACCTTGGCTGACAGCAGGCTCGTCCACACCGAGCCACGCTCGAGGTCGTCGAACCAGAGCCAGTCGGTCCAGAAAGTGGCGATCGCGCGCATCGACAGGGCGAGCACCGCTATAACCGCCAGCGCGACCGCTGCGATCACCCGCCCGCGACGGGGGTTCCTTTCGCGGGGCTCCTTGGAGCGTTTCGGCATGTCCGATGGGTACCGCACGATCGCTCAGGTTAGAGCGTGGCGGGCCACCCGCAGGTTCGCATTGCCCTCAAGCGGGGTCGGCGGGCATCTGCAACGGTGATCCGTGGCTCACTGATCGGCGCTCTCGGGCACCAAGATGCAGCGGCAGCCCGGGTGTGCGGGCGGCAGGGAGTCGCCCGTGGGGAAATCGGCGCCGCACGCGATCGGGCCCTGCAGGGCATTGTCTTCTGCGTCGGCACACGGCAGGCCACCGTTGTCGGGGATCCACTTCCACGTTGCATCGTCGCCGGCAGCGGTCGAAATCCCGCTGTTGAACCCGCCCGACGCAAGGTCGGCGGCAAGCTCCGGCACGCTGGTGGCCCTGAGCTCGCGGTAGGCGGCGCGCATCTCGTCGACCAGCTCCGAGGGGTCGGCTCCCGCCCGGTCGTGCTGCTCGAGGGCCTCGCGCACATGCACCCGCCGGAGTTCCAGGAGCTCCGCGACCTGCTTGGCGAGGCGATCCTGTACGTCGGGCGCTGCCGGCTCGACCAGGTCGGCGACGGACAGTTCCGACCACATCTGCGCACCCGCCGCTGCTGCCAGCAGGTAGGGCTCGGCCAGGCCCTCCACGAACGTCGTGGAGGCGTCCTCGCTGAGCAGGTCTTCGAGCTCGGCGCGACCGCGCTTGATCCGGCGGGCCCGGTCGAGCACCTCGTTCTGCTCGTCGCCCACCAGGCGCTTCAGGTTGCGGGCCAGCAGCCTCTCGGCGGGGGCAAGCAGCTCGTCACGACGGTCGAGAAGGCTCTGCTCCCCGGCTTCGGTGGCGAGTGCGAGGTTGCCGGTCGACTCCGGCTCCACCGAGGTGTCGGTGGCATCGCCAGCCACGACCGGGGAAGTCGCGGCATTGCCGTCAGCCACGGCGCTGTCCGCCGAGGGTTCGGCATCGTCTTCGGTCAGGTCGATCGCGCCCTCGGCGCCCGCAGGGTGAGCCGCGACGTCCGGCGCATCATCGTCGGAGCGCAGCTTCTCGAAGAGGTCGTGCACCGAGGCCATCTGGCTCCCCGCACCGGCAGTTGCCATGCCCCGTGCCGGCCCGTCTCCGCCGTTGGCATCACCTGATGACGTTGCGGTCGACACGCCGCTGTCGTCGCTGTCGGTCCCGTCAGTGGTGCCTGCCCCGGACCCGGGCACCGCAGCGGTCCCGTCCGCCTCATCTGCGCCAGCATCATCTGCCCCGACTTCTTCGGTGAGGTCCGCATCTTCGGTGACGACCTCGTCCGGCCCGGACTCGGCGGATGCCTGCGTGTCGTCCTCGGCCTCGTCGGGGGAATCTGCATCCTGTGCGTCCGGCGCCACCTCGTCGGGGGATTCCTCGGCCTCCTCGGCGGACTGATCGTCCGGCTCCGCACCCGCACCGACCCCGGAATCGACATCGGATGCACCCTCGAGCGCCGCCTCGAGCTCGCGAGCCACGGTGTCCACGTCGTCGGGCACGCCGGCCGCAGCGGCATCGGCGAGGCGCTTGAGGTCCCGGTCCCCGTCGTCGAGCCCCCCGAGGGTCTGCTCCAGGTTGCCCACGACGCCGCGGATCGCGTCGACCACTCCAGCACGCGCCGCCTTGGCCGCTTCGACCTTCTGGCGACCCGCACGGCTCTTCTCGGCCAGGTCCCGCAGCATGCGCTGTCGCACCTCGCGGGCCTCAGCCACCATCTCGCGGCCCTTCTCGCGCGCCTGTTCCACCTCTATGGCCGCAGTGTCCCTGGCCTCGGCAACCAGACGCTGCGCTTCGGTGCGAGCGTTGTCCAGCTCGGTGGCCGCTCGTTCCTCGGCGTCAGCCAGAGCCGCTTCGGCCTTCTCGCGAAGCGCGTCGGCAGCCTCCTGCGCCTCGGCGGTGCGCTCTCCCAGCACACTCGAGGCTGCTTCGATCATCTCGTCGTGCCGGCTCTGGGCATCCGAACGGAGTCGCTCCGACTCTTCCTTTGCAGCACTCGTGAGGGATTCGGCCTCGGCGGTGGCACTGGTGCGGGTCTCCTCGGCCTCGGCTGTTGCCGAGGCCATGGCCTTCTCGGCCGACTCGGTGGCCTCCGACACGATCTCCGCTGCAGCCGACTCCGCCTCGGAGCGCGCCCTGCCGGCTGCTTCGCGGTCCTGCGATGCCTCGGCAACCAGGTCCGCGGCCGTCTCCTCGGCTTCGGCGCGGGTTGTGTCGAGCAGCTCCTTGGACTCCCGCTCGGCCTCGCCGCGCATCTCCGTTGCCGCCGAGCGCGCCGCTGCGACGATCCGGGCGGTCTCGGCGCCGAGAATCTCGGTCACCCGGTCCTCGTCGAACTCCTCGGCCTCGTCAAGGCGTCGGCTCAGGTCCTCGACCCGCGCCACCAGCTGGCCATCGCGTTGCTCGTAGACACGCAGCGCATCAGCCACGCGGCCAAGCAGCTTGCGGACCTCGGTGGGTTCGAAGCCCTTTCGCGACCGGCCGAAACTCGCGCCGGAAACCTTGGAAGCATCGAGGTCCGGAATGTCGGGAAGGGCATCGCTCATGGGTCGATCGTAGGGAACCACCCGGTGCCCGTGGCGGACATATCGAAGCCCAACAGTCCGATTCCGCGGGCCGGGTGGCCCCGGGAGTGCTCAGTCGGCGCCGGGCAGCCCGTCGGGTGCCAGGTACTCGACGGCATCGGCGAGCTTCGCCACGGGCACCAACTCGACGTCGTCGCCGGCAATGCGGCGCATCTCCTCCTGCTCCTCAGCCGGGGTGTCCGCCGGATAGAGGAACACGGTCACGCCGTTGCGTGCCACCGTGGCGACCTTCTGCGGAATGCCGCCGATGACTCCTATCGATCCGTCCGCGAGGATCTCGCCGGTCACCGCAACGTTGCGATCGCCGGTCAGCGAGCCGGGTGTGAGGGTGTCGATGACCGCCAGCGCCCACGCGAGGCCGGCTGAGGGCCCCGTGACGGTGCCCGAGTCGATCTCGACCTCCACATCGGACTGCACGCTCGGGTTCCAGGGCTCGACGCTCACGCCGAGCACCGCACGGGGCGCGTCGGGCTCCTCGACACCCTGATCGGCCTCGACGCCTGTCTCGTCTGCAGCTGCAAGCTCCGTCGTCACTTCCAGGAGCTCCAAATCGGCTCCCTCACCCGACGCGGACTCGCCTGTGGGGGCCACCGCGCGGCGGACCGAGACCGTCACCTCGTCACCGGGTGACTTGTCCAAGAGGGCGGCTCGCAGGTCCGCCGGCAACGTCACCTCGATGCCGTCGACTCCGACGATCACGTCGCCCGGGAGGATCTGCGACGAAACGGGAGCGCTGTCGGTGACCTCGAGCACGTGCGCGCCCTCGGCGGCGAAACGCGTGGCGTAGCCGAGCTCGTCGAGTGCCGCCATCGTTGCCACCAGCTTCGACAGGTCCATCTGTTGGCGATTGATCTCGCGGGTCTCGTCCTTGCCTCGCTTGCCGTAGACCTCATCCTGGGTACGCACCTCGATGGCGTCGTCGAACGAGCCGCGCATCAGCCCGAACAGGGTCGCCTGGTCCACGTAGACGGTGGTGAAGAGGATCTGCCCGTCGTCGTCGTAGCTCTGCGCCCCACTCACCTCTATGCGATCCTCGGCGGCGCGCACGGCTCCGGGTTGGATGAGCACATAGGGCGTGGGCACGAAGAGGAAGCCGAGCACGGCACCCACGACCAGCACGCCTGCCATTCCCCACAACCACCAGCGACGACGGCGCTTCGGTTGCGACGCGTCCGGTGCGTCGACTGTCGCCTGGTCCCCCGGCGCGCCAACCGGCTCCTCTGGAGACGGCGATACACTTCCGGGGGTCATGTCAGCACTACTCATCGGCTTGGTGGTCGTCGTGGGCTCCGCAGCCCTGTTCGGGCTGGCGCTGTTCGGCAGGCGCCCGATACCTCAGCCTGCCATGGCGGGCGCCGTTTCGTCCCTCGACGGGGTGGCCGGGGCTGAGACCGCGCCCAGCCGGTTCCCCGGCGGGGAACTGACCGTCGCACACATCTCCGGCATCGACACCCCCGTGCTCGTGCAGGCTCCCGATGAGCCGATTCACCTCAAGGCCTCGGATGTGCGTGTCTCGTTGGGCCGTCGGATCCGCGCCGCGGTGCTTCTGGCAGTCAGCGTGTTCGGAACTGCAATGCTGATCGGCGCGATCGTGAGCATCCTCGTGGTCAGCGCCGTGCTGGTTATCGCCTAGCAAACCCTCAGCCAGGCCGGTTCCGAGGACCCAACCCCGCTCAGGTCAGCGGAATCGGCTGCTCAGCGGCCGAACAGGCCGCGTCGCGCCGGCTGCTCCGGCTCGGGTGCGGCCTCAGGCGCCGGCACGGCGTCGGGAGGCGGTGGTGCCGGTGCCGGCGCAGGCGCCGGCTGCTGGTCACTGAACGCTCCGAAGGTGCTTGCGGGAGCGGGCTCGGCCACCGGTGGCGGCGGTGCAGCAGCGGGGTCGACCGGCGCCGCCTCGGGCGCGGCATCGGCCACCGGCTCAGCGACTGGCTCTGCCGGCGGTTCGGGCGCCGGGTCTGGCTCCGGCGCCGGGGCCGGTGATCCAGCGGTCAACGCCTGTAGCTCCACCTTGAAGTACGGCTTGAGGTCGAACTTGATCTCCTCGAGCGCGAACATCCGGGCGTTAGTGACATCCTTTTCGTTGCGGAGCGACTCCACGAAGGCAACCGCCTCCTCCAACGACTCGAATTGGTTGTAACCGGGGCTACCACCCGGCGCCTGGAAGATCACCATGTGTGACACTGCAACCGTCCTCCTGGACTGCTTCGGTCCGGTCAGTGTAGGTGCTGATGAACAGAACCCACCACGACAGGGTGCATGCAATCGTGGTCGCCGGACACGCCGGCGACGAGACCGTCGCGCGCTCCGGGCTCGAGGATCAGGACCCGAGGGCGCGGGCGGCCGCGCTGGGTTCCCTCGACCGCATGGGCGCGCTCGGCGACGACACGATCCGCGCCGCGTTTCGCGATGGCCACGTGGCCGTGCGCCTACGCGCCACGAAGGTGGCTGCGGGCCGGCCGTCGCTGGCAACTGCCCTCGTGGAGGCGCTTGACGATGAGCCCGGGGTTGCAGAGAACGCGGCGTTTGCACTCGGTGAGTCCCGGCCACCTCCGAGTGAAGCGACCAACGTCATCGACGCCCTGGCCGCGATGGCGCTGACACATGACGACTCGTTGTGCCGCGAGGCAGCCGTGGCGGCCCTGGGTTCACTGGGTGACCCTCGCGGCCTGGATGCAGTGCTGCACGGGTGCACCGACCGCGCCACCGTGCGACGTCGCGCGGTGTTGGCCCTCGCCGCCTTCGACGGCGAAGAGGTCTCCTCGATGCTCGAGCGCCTGACGGCGGACCGCGACCTGCAGGTGCGCCAGGCAGCAGAGGACCTACTGGGCATCGAGCGGGGCGAGGCGACCTGACCGACCGAGCCAGGCATCCCCATACGCGAAGAGGCCGGCCCCGAAGGGCCGGCCTCTTCGATTCAGGAATGTGACCGGTCAGCCGGCGAGCTCATTGGACTCGCCGTTGCGGTTCTTCACCGGTGACAGCTCGTCCCAACCACCGTTGGCGTTGCGCTGCGCGATCCGGAAGCCCTCGAGGGCCCACGGATCCTCGGCGTTGTCGGTGATGACCTCGATCTCGGGCCGCACCAGGCCGAATGCCGAGGTGTCCAAGGCGAACAGGGAGTTCATGATCTCCGCCCGCTCCACCTTCTCGGTGTTCTCGAGACCCATGCCGAAGAAGTTGCCGAAGCCCCAGCCGATCGACGTGATGCCACCCTTGAGCTGCCCCTCGTCGAGGCCTGCGGCGGCACCCTTGGTGAGGAACTCCTGGACCGCGGGCTGGTCGGCGTCGGCCGGATCGGCCGGGTCGAGCGTGGCCTGGGCCTGGATGACACCGACAGCGGAGTCACCGGCGATGCTCATGGCGGTGTTGCCGGCGCAGGTGACCGAGATGAATGTCGTCGGCGTCCAGGTCTCGGGGATGAAGGTCAGCGTCGCGGGACACGGAGTGCCGCCGATGCCGACGATGAAGGTGTCCGCGCCACTGCCTGCGAGCTGCACCGTCTTGGACTCGGTGGTGGGCTCGGCAGTCGGGTTGTAGCCCTGCTCACCGACGATCTCGATCGAGGTTCCGTCGTCGTTGTTGGACCGCTCGATCGCCTTCTCCAGCGCCCCCTTGTAGGCCTGGCCGAAGTCGTCGTCCTGGTACAGCAGGGCGATCTTGGCCTCCGGGTTGGTCTCGGCGATGTAGTCGAGCCAGAAGTTTGCCTCGAGCGCATAGGAGGGCAGGCCCGAGATGTACCAGGGGTACTGGTCAGCGTCGCCCCAGTTGGTGGAACCCGTCGCCAGCGCGATGTTCGGCACGCAGTTGTCGTTGAGGTAGTCGCGGATCGCCAGGTTGTTCTCGGTGCCGATGGCACCCACGATCGCGAACACACCGTCTTCCTCGACCAGCTTCTTGGCGAGGTTCGGGGTCTTCGCCGGGTCATAGGCGTCGTCTTCCTTGACCAACTCGATCTTGTAGGTGTTGCCGTCACCGGCCTTGACGCCGCCGGCGTCGTTGACCGACTTCGTCCATGCCTCGAGGCCCGTGGTCACCTGGTCGTAGATGGCGAAGTTGCCCGTCGCCGGGCGGATGGTGCCGATCTTGATCGTGTCACCCTCGATGCCCTCGGTGGGCTGGTAGTCGGCGCAGTCGATCGACGGATCGATGAACGCACCGGCGGTTTCCGAGCCGCTGTCGGAGTCCCCGGAGTCCTCCGAGGAGGAACCGGAATCGTCAGATGAGGATCCGGAGTCGTCATCGCGGCCGCATGCCGCTGCTACCAGCACCACGGCCAGGAACAGGGCGGCCAGTTGCTTCCACTTTGCACTCATGTCTCAGATTCCTCCTGATTTTCCGAACTACCGACAGTCTGCCCCTCCGGGGCACCCCCTGCATGACGAGCCTGAATGTGGCCCATCAGATCCTTGAACTGGCCCACGACGCCGTTGGGCGCGATCAGCATCTGAATCACGAGAAGCACACCGAGGATCACCGGCGCCGCGTTCTCGAACCGACCTGGCAGGGCGGGGCCGATCACATCGTTGAACAGCCCGTAGATGATTGCACCGACCACCGGACCCATGACCGTGGCCGGTCCACCCACGACCACGGCCACCAGCAGGTAGATCGACACCAGCAGGGTGAACGAACTCGGGTTCACCTGGCCCTCGTTGAGGGCGAACATCGCCCCGCCGACGCCGGCGACCGCCGCCGACACTCCGAAGGTGATGATCTTGGTACGAGACACGTTGATACCGGACACCGCGGCGGCAGTCTCGTTGTCACGGATGGCGACGAGGCTGCGGCCGACCCGGGAGCGCACGAGGTTGGACAGCACCACGAACACGATGATCGTGACCGTCAGGAAGATGTAGTACTTCCACTGGTCGGGCTCCAGGCCGTCGACCGGGGCCTCCCACTTCACGGGACATTCCGGGCGGCCCCTCGGGCAACCTTCCTGGGGCACCACCATTCGCAGGCCGCTGCGGCCGCCGGTGAGGCTGGAGAACTGCTCGATGATCTGCGGGAACAGCACTGCGACCGACAGGGTCACCAGCGCCAGGTAGAAACCACGGATCCGCAGTGCCGGCAGGCCGATGACGACGCCGGCCACGAAGCAGACGACAGCGGCAGCCGGAATGGTCAACAGCAACGGCCAGGAGCTCTCCACCACGAGCAATGCGGATGCGTAGGCGCCGAGACCGTAGAGGGCACCGTGACCCACCGAGATCTGGCCGTTGTAGCCGGTGAGCAGGTTCAGACCGGCCGCCGCAACAGCGATGGTCATCCAGCCGATGAACTGCTCCACCCTGAACGCACTGAATTGCATGGGCAGGAGCAGCAGTACGACCAACAGAACGCCGAGGCAGCCCCAACGGAGCCATGGGGGCGCGTTGGACTTCATACGCGCTGCACCTGCTTGGACCCGAACAATCCCTCAGGCCGGAACAGCAGCACGGCGAGGATGAGCACGAAGGCCGGCGCAAGGGGCATCTTCTCGAACGCCGACACATAGGCGGGCACCACAGCAGAGAGGACCCCGACCAGGAGTCCGCCGACCACGGCACCCGCAATGGAGTCGAATCCACCCAGAGTGATCGCAGCGAAGGCGAAGATCAGCACGAGCTGCATCAGGTTGGTGCCGACGCCGGCCCGGTCGGCGGTGAGGACGCCGGCAAGGGTGCCCACGGCGGCTGCCAGACCCCAGCCCAGCATGAGGATCCGTGGCACGGGCACGCCGCAGAGGCCGGCCGATTCGGAGTTGGAGGCCACCGCCCGCATCCCGAGGCCCACCTTGGTGCGCTGGAACAGCACGGAGAACCCTGCCACCAGCGCCGCCAGCACCAGCCAGATGCCGATCTTCTGGTACTGGATCGCGACATCGCCGATGGTGATCTGACCGTCCCCGAAAAGCGGGTCCAGTCGCTTGTCGACGGTGCCCCAGATGAGCTGGGCGGCACCGTTGATCGCGAGGAACAAGCCGATGGTCACGATCACCACCGCGAGCGGGTTCTGGTGCGGGTCTCCTAGCGGCGCGACCGCGACGCCGTGGAGGATCACCCCGATCAGGAACCCGCCGAGCATGCCGCCCAGAACGGCCAGCCACATCGGGACTCCTGCGTTCCAGATGGTCCACACGATGAAGGTGGAGAACATGGCCAGCTCACCCTGCGCGAAGTTCAGCAGGCCTGTGGAGCGGAAGATGATCACCAGGCCGAGGCCCAACATCGCATAGACAGCGCCGTCAGCGAGCCCCACGAGGACGATCTGGATGAAGTTGCTCATGCTGATACCCTCCGCCGCGGCACACCGGCCGCGACCTGACCTCGGGTAAACCCACACCGGTGGGTGCCGCTGATGCGGGACGGGGGTTCGGTCGCGGGGGTCACAGGCCCAGGTACGCCTTCTGGATGGTCTCGTCGTGCTGCAGCTGCTCGGCCGGCCCGGAAGCCACGATGCCCCCCGCCTCCAGCACGTAGGCGCGGCCGGCAAAGTCGAGCGCCAGGTTCGCGTTCTGCTCGACCAACAGCACTGCGGTGCCGGTGTCGCGGGTGACATCGCGCAGGCGATCGAACACCTCGCGGGTCACGAGGGGCGCCAACCCGAGTGACGGCTCGTCGAGCAGCAGCAGGCGAGGGCGGCTCATGAAGGCCCGGGCGATCGCCAGCATCTGCTGCTCACCGCCCGACATCGAACCTGCCTGCTGGGTGCGTCGCTCGCCGAGTCGGGGAAACGCCTCCAGCCACATCGCCAGGTCTTCGTCGACCTCGGGCCCCGAGCGCTGATAGGCGCCAAGGCGCAGGTTGTCCTCCACCGTCAGCGCCGTGATCGTGCCGCGGCCCTGGGGTACGTGGGCGACACCCGCCGCCAGGATCCGGTCGGTGCGCTTGCCGCGGATGTCCTGGCCGTCGAACTGGATCGAGCCGGTGGACGGGATCATCCCGCAGATCGCCCGCAGCGTGGTCGTCTTGCCGGCACCATTGGCACCGAGCACCACCACCAGTTCGCCTTCGTCGACCTCAAGGTCGATGCCGAAGAGGACCTCCACGATCCCGTAGCCGGCTCTGAGGCCCGACACACTGAGAAGGCTCATTCGGCTGCTCCCAGGTAGGCGGAGATCACCTTCGGGTCATTGCGGACCACGTCGGGGGTGCCCTCGGCGATCTTGCGGCCGAGGTCCATCACCACGATGTTCTCCGAGATCGCCATCACCATCGACATGTGGTGCTCCACGAGCAGCACCGTGAGGGCGAACTCGGTACGGATCTGCTGGATGAGCGCTGCCAACTCGTCGACCTCACCGTGGGTGAGCCCGGATGCGGGTTCGTCCAGCATGAGAAGCTTCGGCTCACCGGCCAGGGCCCTCGCGAACTCGATCCTCTTGAGCGTGCCGAAGGGCAGGCCATCGCAGGGGCGCGACGACAGATGGTGCAGGTCGAGGCGTTCGAGGATCGACTCGGCTCGATCGGCCACGCGACGTTCCTCGGCCATCTGGGTGACCCGCAGCGCGGACGACCAGAATCCGCCGGTACTGCGTGCGTGCGCTCCGACCATGACGTTCTCGAGCACGCTCAGGCCCGGCACGAGTGCCAGGTTCTGGAAGGTCCGCCCGACACCCAGGTCGCTGATCCGGTGCGCCGGCACCTCCAGCAGGTCCGACCCCTCGAAGCGCACCGTGCCTTGCGTCGGCTGGTAGATGCGCGACACGACGTTGAACAACGTTGTCTTGCCGGCCCCGTTCGGGCCGATCAGCGCCGCGATCTGCCCGCCTTCGATTCCGAAGCTGAGGCCATCGAGCGCGTTGACACCGCCGAAGCGGACGCCGATGTCGTCGATCTCGAGCAAGGACACGATTGGTGGGCTCCCGGGCCGCTGTTGGTTGGGTCGCCTTGCGGCGACGTGAGGCAGCTGTGACGGGCAACACTAACCGTGCTCCGCGGTGTTGTGGACGAATACGGGGACGGCTTCGGCTCAGCGTCCGCTGGCCATGAACATGTCGGCCAGCTCTTCGTAGTTCTCGACCATCCGGCCTGCACCCAGCACCACGGCCTCGAGCGGCTGGCGCACCAGCCGTACCGGCACCTCGGTCTCGCGTGACAGCCGAAGGTCGAGACCCTTGAGGAGCGACCCGCCACCGACGAGGTTGATGCCCTGTTCGATCAGGTCCTGGGCCAACTCCGGGGGAGCCTCGGCGACACACGAGAGCACCGAATCGACGATTGCGTTGACCGGATCCGCGATCGCCTCGCGCACCTCCGGGGCAGACAGGATGACGTTCTTGGGGAGGCCCGACATCAGCTCGCGGCCCCGCACCTCGGCCCGCACCTCGTCGGGCGTCTCATGGGCGGAACCAACGAGGATCTTGATCTCCTCGGCTGTCTGCTCGCCGATCGCAATGCCGTACTCGCGACGGATGTAGTGGATGATCGCCGCGTCGATGTCGAACGACCCCACGCGCACCGCCTCGAGCGCCACGACCCCACCCAGGGAGATGAGCGCCGTCTCCGACGTGCCGCCGCCGATGTCGACGACCATGTTTGCCAGCGGTTCGTTGATCGGGAGCCCGGCACCGATCGCCGCCGCCATCGGCTGGTCGATCAGTTGTGCCTCGACGGCACCTGCCTTGCGGGCCGCCTCGGTCACGGCTCGCTTCTCCACCGCCGTGATCGCCGAGGGCACGCAGATGACCACACGAGGGCGGTTGCGGCGGTTGACCCCCACCTCCTTGAGGATGATGCGGATCATCTCCTGGGTGACCTCGAAATCGGTGATCGCCCCGCCGCGCAACGGGCGTACCGCCACGATGTAGCTCGGGGTGCGGCCGATCATCTTCCAGGCGTCGCGGCCGAACTCCAGCACCGTGCCCGAACGGTCGTTGAGGGCGATCACCGAGGGCTCGTTGAGCACAATGCCCTCGCCCCGCGCGTATACCAACGTGTTGGCCGTACCGAGGTCGATCGCCAGGTCGCGGGCCAGGGTCAGACTCCCGGCCTGCCGACGCCGCGGCCCTGTGATGGGTCCTCGTCGCCGAGGGCTGCCATCTTCGAGCGGAACTCCTCGATCGACGCATCGGGTGTGTCGGGCTGGCGGTGCCGTGCCCACAGGATGAGTGTGCCGATCACGCTCACGGACACCGCAAGAGCAAGGAACACGAGAGCCGGCATCAGACTGCCCTGCCCGTGGCCGAGACAACCTGTGCGGGGTCGACCAGTTCCGCGCCGTCGAGGCCCCAGTCCTCGCCGCCCGCCCAGCGCTCTCGCTTCCAGATCGGCACCGCAGCCTTGACGGCGTCTATGCCGAAGCGAGCTGCCTCGAACGCTGCTGCCCTGTGGGGGGCGGACACACCCACGACCACTGCGGGTCGGCTCAGCGCAACGTCGCCGGTTCGGTGCAGCAGCGCCACGCGGCCTGCTTCCGGCCAGCGCCGGCGCAGCTCGGCAGCAACCGCTTCGAGGCGCGCCCCCGCCTCGGTTTCCCAGGCCTCGTAGGTGAGCAGCTCGACGCCACTGCGCTCGCCTGCATGGTCGCGGACGTTGCCCGTGAAGACGACGACGGCACCGCAGTCCGGCCGCACCAGCCATTCGTGCGCGGCCGACGGATCCAGCTCCTGGGGGCAAAGCCCGATCCACTCGTTGCCCGGGGGCGGGGCCAGCTCGGCGGTCACAGGCACCATCGTAGGTAAGAGGAACGTCCGCGGACAGACGAACGGTGACAGATTCGTGACGACACCCTGCCAGACGATCGCCCGCAGGGCCCGCTGGCCGCGATCCAGCACCGCGCAAACGTCAGTATCTTCTGTTCCATGGAAGGAGATGGTCGTGTCCAGCCGGACGGGTCAGACGATCAGGACGCGCTTGCCGCACCGCCCGCTGCGGGACACCGGACCTGGAGACACCCGAGCGAAGTAGGCCTGCAGGGACGCCAGAGGGCCGACCGCAGCCGCGGGTTCCACATGGTCGTGGTGATGGTCGTGCTGGCCGCACTCGTCCTGGGCGTGACGGCCGTCATTTCGCGGTCCACCGACAGCCGGCCGCAAGGCAATCCGGAGCCGTTCGAAGCAGCGACCGGCTACGCGCTAGCAACAGTCGAGGTGGACACCGGTGGCGCCACCCGCGAGGAAGTAGCCGTGATCGTGGACCACGGCCGCCACGCGGTGACGCTCAGCTCCGCTGACGGCCCCGCGGCCGAGTCCGAAGGCGAACGGCTGGAGGATGCGGACGACATCGTCGTCACCCTCGGCGACGACACCACCGGTGCCACCGTGGTCGCCACCGACGACGTCTCGGGCATGGTGCTCCTGGGCCTCGACCAGCCGATGGGCAGCAACCCGGGCTTCGGTGAGGAGATGTCTGTCGGCGAGCAGGTGGAACTCGTCCACCGCGACGGCACGGGTCGGATCCGCGGCGAGCCCATGACGATCACGGACGTCGACTCCGAGGTACTGAGGGCCGATGACTCGCTCGCCACCAACCTCCTCGCACTCGATGGCCACGTGCAGTCCTACGGACCCCTCACAGATCCGAGCGGAGCGCTCGGCGGCTGGGTGTTCGGCGTCGACGGCAACCACTCCGTGGCCTACAAGGCGGAGACAATCCGCGAGCTCGTGGCCCAGATGCTCACAACCGGCACATCCCACCACGGCTGGATGGGTGTGCGCGCGGCCACGTCCACCGACGACATGGCCGGTGCCGTCGTGCTGGATGTCAAGACCGGCAGCCCGGCGGCGACCGCAGGGATCCAGGACGGCGACTTGATCGTCTCCCTTGGCGATGCGCGCATCCAGAGCCTCGGCGACCTGGTGGATCAGCTGGACACAACCGACATCGGCTCGACCGTGACCATCGGTCTCTACCGCGGCGAGGAGCAACACTCGGTCCCGGTCACCGTGGGCGACTTTCCCTCCTGACCCGGGTCGCGGCGCCAACCCCAATGGCTCCTCAGCCATGGACCCGTCCCGGGGCCAAGCCTCGCCCAGCAGCCCTACCATGGGCGTCGTGGACAACCCCCCGGACGAGCCCGCTGGGCACAGCGACGACAACCCCTTCGAGGGAATGGGTGCATTCTTCGGCGAGATGAGCCGGATGATGGGCGCCCAGAACCAGTGGGAGCAGGCCGCTCAGATCGCCGCCGGCATCGCCAACGAGGGTCACAGCGAGGCCAACATCGACCCCGCTGACCGCATAGCGGTTGAGGGCCTGGCACGGGTGGCAGAGCTTCAGATCGCGAACCACAGCGGGCTCGGGTTCGCGGAGCCGCTGCGCGTGGAACCGATGAACCGCAGCCAGTGGGCCAGGCGGTTCCTCGAGGACCAGCGCCCGATGCTCGGAGGCCTCGCCGATTCGATGGGGCGGGGCCTGTCGGCACAGCTCGGGGAGCTCGGTGACCTTGGCGACCTGGGCGAGTTCGGTGACACCCCTTCGATTCCGGGCTTGGGCCCGCTACCGCCCCAGATGCTCGAGCAGCTGCTTTCCATGATGGGTCCGATGCTGTTGTCGATGATGTCCGGCTCCACCGCCGGCCACCTGGCCGCCCGTGCGCTCGGCCACTACGAACTGCCGATACCGCGACCTGCGGGTCAGCCACTGGCGATGGTGCTCTCCAACGTCGACGAGTTCGCCCGTGAGTGGAGCCTGCCCACCAACGACATCCGCCTGTGGGTGTGCCTGTCGGACGCTGCTCACCATCAGGTTCTGTGTATCCCCCATGTTCGCGAGCGGCTGGTGGGGATCATCGAGGAGTACACCCGCTCGTTTACCGACGATCCCGAGCTCATCGAGCGCCAGGCCCGCGAGCTCGGCCTCGACGACGCGTTCGAGGAGGGCGGCGGTGACATGGAGGCGCTTCAGTCGCTTGCCGCCGATCCCGACCGCCTGCTCGGCGCGATGCAGTCCGACCGCCAGCGCGCCCTCATGCCCGAGGCCGAAGCCCTGGTCGCCACGGTCGAGGGGTGGGTCGACCACGTACTCGACTCGGTCGGCGCAAACCTGCTCTCGGAGTACTCCCGGGTGACCGAAGCCCTTCGCAGGCGCCGCGTGGAGGCGGGACCCCAGACCCGGTTCGTGGAGAGGTTGTTCGGCCTCGAGCTGTCACAGGCCACCTTCGACCGCGGTGGCGCATTCATCGACGGCATCGTGCAACGCTCCGACTCGGAGGCCTTGGAAACTCTGTGGGACGACCCCGAGCACCTTCCGACCGCATCCGAGCTCGACGCGCCGGGGCTCTGGATGGCGCGTGTGGGCATCGAGGCCCGCGACGTGCCCTTCGACGGGGACTTCGAGATCCCCGACGCCCCCGACTTCTGAGCCCATCGCGGCCGATCCGACGGTCCACCCCGGCGGTCGGCCAGCTCATCCGGCTGTGCTGGACTACTCATCCACATATCTCGAGTCGCCTCGCGTCAGATAGACGCGTGGCCACTGCACCGCGGGGCCTGAGTGGCGCAGCACACGCTCAGCGCACGCTCAGCGCGGCACAGGCTCAGCGCGGCGGTGGGCCGGCAGGAGGCGGTGCAGGGGGTGGCGGTCCGCCGCCAGGCGGCGGGGAGGCCGGAGGCGGAGCGGGTGGAGCCGGTGGAGGTCCATCGCCAGGCGGACGTTGTTTGCGGTTGCGGCGCCAGCGGTTCACCTCGGTGGCAGCTTCACGCGCCGTTGGAAGGCGGGGTGGCACCTGGCCCTTGGCGACCGCCCGCATGCCCGTCGCGTAGAACGCACCTGCAGCAACGGCAAGGACTCCGACGATCAAACCGCCCAAGGGTGTGGGCATCGGGATGATCACGGGTGCGAGCGCACCGAGCACCCACGCGATCTGGAAACGCGACTCGAAGCGGGAGAAGGTGCGGCCGCGGTTGGCGTCGGGCGCGTCACGCTGCACCACCGCGTCGAACGCCTGCTTGCCGGCCGCGGCGGCGAGGGCGACCCCAGATGCAAGCAGTGCCTGGCCGAACAGCCCTCCGAACAACAGCCCGGCTCCGCCGGCGCAGGCTGCCACGGCGAGGCTCGCGAGCAACACGAACTCCTCGCGGAAGATCTTGCGCATCACCGGTGCGATGGCTGCGCCCCCAAGGCCTCCGGCGACGCTCACCGCAACGATCACTCCGAAGTGCCATGTCGGAGGCGCACCGGCGGGCGCCAGGTCGGCGACCGTGACAGGGTCGTGGTCGAGCGCGGCGGCTGACACGCGGCCGAGGACCTCTCCCGGTCGCGAGATGCGGTCGTCGCCGCGCAGGGCGAAGGCCATGAGGAAGGTGACGAAGCCGACGATGGCCCGCAACGTGGCCATGGCCGACCCGGCCGACACCACGGCCCCGCTTCGCAGCTCGGCGACCTCGTCCTCGCCGGCCTCCTCGGCGGCAACCGTGGTTGCCGGCACGCGCAGCGATGCCAGTCCGGCCGCCACGAAGGTCAGCGCCGCCAGCACCATCACCGCCGACGGCCCGATCAGAAGCAGCAGGAGTCCGGGCAGGCCCATCGCGAAGCCACCCAGACCCGACAGCAGCTGCAGCTTGGAGTTGGCCTCCACGAGCGCTGCGTCGCCCTCGGTGACAGTGGGCACGATCGCCGCCTTGGCCACCTGGTAGGCCTTGGCGAGGATCAGCATGAGGAACGCCTCGGGGAACAGCAGCAGGCTCTCGGAGGACACGCTTCCGACCATGAGCACAGCCACCAGCACGCGGCCCCAGGTGGACACGAGCAGCATGATCCGGCGCCCACCCCGGGCGCGGTCCATGGCCGGCCCGACCAGCGGCCCGACCACCGCGAACGGGGCCATCGTGAACACGAGATAGCCGAATATCCGCCAGCGTGCGCCCGCGGGGTCGACCGAGAAGAAGAGGGACCCGGCGAGCGCCATCGCCACCAGGGCGTCGCCGCCAACCGAGAAGATATGTGCCAGCGCGAGGCGGCCGAACGGCGCGTTGACGTCGATGGCAGTCGATCTACCGGTGGGTCGTGGGGGCCTCCCGCTCACGGCTTCATGCTACGGCTGCACGCCGACAGTCCCGGCCCGCGGCGGACGCTTCAGCCCTGCGCACGCCTCACCCAGCGCTGAATCACTCAGCGATGAACTTGTAGCCAAGCCCGCGGATCGTCGTGATCAATCGCGGATTGGCCGGGTCGTCTTCGACCTTGGCCCTGATCCGCTTGATGTGCACGTCCAGTGTCTTGGTGTCGCCCACGTAGTCGTGGCCCCAGACTCGATCGATCAACGTTGCGCGCGGGAGCACCCTCCCGGCGTTCTCCATCAGCAACGCGAGGACCTCGAATTCCTTGAGCGGCAACGACACCTGTTCGCCGTCGACACGCACCTCGTGGCGGTCGATGTCCAGTTCCACGGCTCCGCCGCGCAGCACCGACTCCGGAGCCTCGACGACGGGGGATGTGTCACGCCCGCCGCGCCTGCGCAGCACTGCACGCATCCGTGCAACCAGTTCGCGCAATCGGTACGGCTTGGCCACGTAGTCGTCGGCTCCGACTTCGAGACCCACGACCGTGTCGATCTCGGACGCCTTGGCGGTCACCATGATGATCGGCACGTCGCTTCGCTGGCGGAGCTCACGGCAGACGTCGATTCCCGACAGCGTCGGGAGCATCACGTCGAGCAACACCAGGTCGGGAGCCACGGCATCGAACGCCGTGATCGCCTCGGCTCCGTCGCGCGCAACCGAGAGCGCGAAGCCCTCGCGGGCGAGACCCACCTGTAGTGCGTCGATGAAAGCTTCCTCGTCCTCCACCACCAGTACCCGCGTGGGTGGCTGGGGCGTCTCGGCATGGTCCTGTGTCGCCCGCGGTGTCGTGTTCACCGCGGGGGCTCCTGCTGGGAGAAGTCGGCCGCCGCTTCCCCCGCCGGCGGCTGACACGGGAGAACCAGCGTGAACACGCTCCCCCGCCCCTCGAGCGAGTCGAGTTCGACCTGGCCTCCGTGGTTGGAAACCACGTGGCGAACGATCGCCAGTCCGAGGCCGGTGCCACCCGTGCTTCGTGCGCGGGCACGGTCCACCCGGTAGAAGCGCTCGAAGACCCGATCGTGCAGCCGGCCGGGAATCCCGATGCCGTGGTCCTCGACCACCACTGTGGCCACGGTGCCTGCCGGCTCCCGGTGGGCCCGGACCTCGACCTCGTCGCCGTCGCTCGAATACTTCACGGCGTTGTCGAGCAGGTTGAATACCGCGGAGACCAGCTGACGGCGGTCGCCGTGCAGCACGACGCTCGACGGAAGATCGGTGCGTAACTTCACCCCAGCCTGCTCAGCCGCGTTGCCCATCCTCGACACGGCCTCGGCGATCAGGTCGTCGAGCGACAGCTCCTCGTGGTCCGAATCGTCCGCGAACTCGATGCGACTCAGCTCCAGGAGGTCGTCGATGGTGCTGGCGGCGCGGTGTGCCTCGGCGACCATTCGTCGCGCCAGCCTGTGCACCACTTCGGGATCCTCCTCCGCGTCGAGGGTCTCCGCGAGAAGTCCGAGGGCGCCGATGGGGGTCTTGAGTTCGTGGGAGATGTTGGCCACGAAGTCCCGCCGCACAGTCTCGGTGCGGCGGGCGTCGGACCGGTCCTCGACGATCGCAAGGGCGCCGGTTCCATGGCCATCCGCGAACGGGTGCGCCGACACCTCGAACAGCTCTGCCGGCGGGCCGAAGAGATCGACCGACTCATGCTGGCTGGTGCCGTCGCGGGCGTCGGCCAGCAGTCGCCTCACGCAGTTCTCCACGAGTGCGTGCCCGTGACGGGCTGTGGCGAGTCTCGTGGCGGCCTCGTTGCGGTACGTCTCCTCGCCAGCCCCATTGACGACGACAACCCCGTGCTCGATCCGCTCCACAGCCGCTGCCAGCGGCCCCAGGCCATACATCGGGCCCAGCGGCGACTGGTCCGACGGCGGGTCGACGGCCTCAGGGGGAGCAGCGGGGGGACGATTGACAAGCCTGGCGAAGGACCGGCGTCCACCGATGGCCCCCAAGGTCATGGCCACCGCCACCGCCAGCAGGGCGGCTGTCATGTCCCGACCCCGTTGGCGTCCGACCTCGGCGAGGCCGCGAGGCATACGAGCAGTCTGGCTCCCTGTTCCGGTGTGATCTCGCCGACACGGATGCCCGTGATGGGGGTGACGGCGGGATGACCGTCGGCAGTGACCCTCGTATCGGTGCCCTCGGGCAACTCGTCAGTCGTCTCACGAAAGCCGAGGCGGATCCACTCGTCATCGCGCTCCAGCACTTCGGTGTGCACGGCTCCCTTGCGCGCCAGTGATGCCAGCACCGGCTCGGACAGTTGGGAGGCCGGCAGGTCCGGCACGTTGAGGTTGAGTGTCGAAACACCGTCCTGGGCGCGCACCCAATCGACGGCCTGCACCGCAAGGTCGGCAGCCACACCCCAGTTACGGATCGTGGGCTCATGGCCGGCGATGCTCACCGCCACACCCGACACCCCGAAGTTGGCTGCGGTCAGCACGGCTCCCACCGTTCCCGAGTGCAGGGTGGAACGCCCGGTGTTGAGCCCCGGGTTGATGCCCGAGAGCACCAGCTCAGGTGGGTCACCGAAAGCCTGGATCATCGCTGCGACGACACACAGCGCCGGTGGGGCGTCGAGCTCGTAGGCCTCGACGCCGTCGAGGCCCGCCAGCGTCTTGGCGCGGCAGCGGATCGAGCTCTGCTCACCGAGGTCGTCGATGGCTGCAGCCGAGCCGGATCGGTTCTGCTCCGGCGCCACGGCCAGCACCTGGTGGCCGGCCCGTGCCGCTGCACCGGCGAGATGCGACAGCCCGGGCGCGTGCAGACCGTCGTCGTTGGTGACGAGGACCCTCAACGGTCAGTCCCCCGACTCGCCGTCGGCTGCCTCGTCGGGAGGCGGCACCACGCCAAGGCTCGCCTCGGCGGAGGAGTTGGCGCTGCGCAGCGCGTTGCGGGCCGCGGCGTTGGATTCCGGGAGCCACCCGGTGACCATGTAGATCACTCGCTCGCCGATGTTCACGGCATGGTCGCCGACACGCTCGTAGTAGCGCCCGATCAGGGCGAGCTGGACCGCTCCGCGAAGCGAGAGGTTCTCCACCTGGTGTGACTCGAAGATCGCCTCCACGTAGGAGATCTGCAGGTCATCAAGTCGGTCGTCGATGTCGTCGAGCGCTGCGGCGAGGGAGGTGTCGGCGTCGACGAACGAGTCGATCGCCGTGCGAATGAGAAACGCTGCCTCCACTCCCATCTGCTCGATGAGACCACGCAGCTTCGGTGTGAACTCAAGGTCGTAGACGCGCCTTGATGCCTTGCAGACGTTGACCATCAGGTCGGCGGACCGTTCCAGCTCACTGATCACGCGCAGCGTCGTGAGCAGCATCCGGAGGTCACCCGCCATCGGTTGCTGCAGGGCGAGCAGACGGAAGCACTCCTCCTCGAGCTGCAGGCTCAGCTCGTCGATGGCGTCGTCTCCGTCGATCAGCCGCTGTGCGCCTGCAAGGTCGCGATCAAGTAGCACCGCCGTACCCATGCCAACCGTCTCTGCGGTCATGGCGCCCAGCCGGACAAGCTCGCTCTTCAGATTGTCGAGTTCCTGGTGGTACTCGATCCTGAGTTCGTCTCCAGTCACGTGGCCCTCTCAGTGCCGGTTCGGGACTATCCGAAACGGCCGGTGATGTAGTTCTCGGTTCGCTCGTCAGTCGGGTTCGAGAAGATCAGGCTGGTTTCGTCGCACTCCACCAGGAGCCCGGTGCGACGATCCGAATCGGGGTTGACCTCGGCAGTGAAGAAGGCGGTGCGGTCGCTGACACGGGCCGCCTGCTGCATGTTGTGGGTAACGATCACGATCGTGTAGTCGGACTTGATGTCGGCCATCAGGTCCTCGATCGCCGCCGTGGCGATCGGGTCGAGTGCTGAGCAGGGCTCGTCCATCAGCAGCACCTCGGGCTCGGTGGCAATGGCCCGTGCGATGCACAGCCGCTGCTGCTGGCCACCGGACAGCCCCATGCCGGATTCGTGGAGCCGGTCCTTGACCTCATCCCACAGCGCAGCGCCTCGGAGTGCCTTCTCCACGGCGTCGTCCATCTCGGACTTCTTCACCTTGCCGACGATGCGCGGTCCGTAGGCGACGTTGTCGTACACGGACTTCGGGAACGGATTGGGCTTCTGGAAGACCATGCCGATCCGCTTGCGGACCTCCACAGGATTGACCTGGGGGTCATAGAGGTTGACACCGTGATAGCTGATGGTGCCGTCGACCCGAGCCGTCTCGATCAGGTCGTTCATTCGATTGAGGCAGCGCAGCACGGTGGTCTTGCCGCAGCCGGACGGGCCGATGAAGGCGGTGATCTCGTGACGATGCACGTCCATGGTGACGTCGCGGACGGCCTTGAACTCGCCGTAGTAGACGTCGAGTTCGCGCAGTTCGAACACCACCTCGCGGTCTGCCAGCACCTCCGGCTCCACTGCCACGGACGGCTCGCTCACGAGTTCACTCTCTCCGGTGCTCACAACCGCGTTTCTCCTCGGTGCCGTGTGCATCTTCTCACTCATTTCTACTGCCTCTTCTTCTCGAAGCGGTTGCGCAACAGGATTGCGGCCGTGTTGGCCACGAGAACCACGGCCAGCAGCACGATGACCGCCGCGCCCGCCACCTCGTCCCAACCGAGGTTGGCGGGCTTCTTCGCCCAGCTGGTGATGATCATCGGCAGTGCCGTGAACCGCTCCTGCAGCGACGTGACGTCGAAGAAGCCACCACCTGAGGAGAGAAACCCGGTCGATGCTCCGACCAGGATCAGCGGAGCGGCCTCTCCCAGCGCCCGGGCGAGCGCAAGCACGGTGCCGGTGAGAACTCCGGGGGCGGCGTAGGGCAGAACGTGGTGGCGTACGACCTCCCAGCGGGTCGCTCCCACGCCGAACCCGGCCTCGCGGAGCTCGTTGGGAACCGCCCGGATGGCCTCCGCAGCGGTGATGATCACGATCGGCAGCACCAGGATCGCAAGTGTGAGGCCGGCTGAGATCACGCTCTTGCCCTGTGACTCGGGCCCGGTGATGCTCCCCATCGCCTTCACGAAGAGCGTGAAGCCCAGGATTCCGTACACCACCGACGGGACGCCGGCGAGGTTGCGGATGTTGAGGTCGATGAAACGCGCCAGCTTGCTCTCGTGGTGGGCGTACTCCTCGAGGTAGATAGCCGCCGCGATGCCCAGCGGGAACGAGATCACCACGGTGAACACGCCGATCCAGAACGTTCCCTTGAGGCCCTGGCTGATGCCAGAGGCCTCGGGCTTGGACTTGAGCGTGCCCGTGATGAAGTCACCGAACCGGGTGGTGATCACCGGCTCGGCGAGCACCAGCATGTCGACCACGAGGACTGCGAGGATCACCACTGACATCAGCAACGACACCAGCATGATGATCATGAACACGGTGCCGCTGACATCGCCGCGGCCGGACTTGAGGGCCTTGTTGACCTTGTGGGTCGCTGCGGTCGGCCCGACGCCGGCAGGTGTGGAAATGACGCTCATCGCTGGTCTGGGTCCTCAGTCAGTAGGCGTGGCGCACCTTGCGCACGAACCGGTCCGCGGCCAGGTTGAGGCCAAGGGTGAACAGGAACAACAGCATTCCGACGAAGAACAGGCTCTGGAACGTGAGGGCCTCACCCTTGACCTGGTCCGTGCCGGCCGCCTGGGAGGCCATGGCCGCCGTCATGGTCTGGCCCGGGCCGAGCACGTCCACGGTGAACAGGGAACCGCCGGTTGCACCCGCAGCCAGGAACACCACCATCGTCTCGCCGATGGCTCGTGACACCGCCACGATGAACGCCGCCACGAGCCCGGACACCGCAGCAGGGATGACAACCTTCACGGTGGTCGTGATCTTTCGGGCGCCCACCCCGTAGGAGGCTTCGCGGAGCGAGTTGGGCACCGAACGCATCGCGTCCTCGGAGATCGTGGCCACGAGCGGGATCACGAGGATGCCCACCGCGATGCCGGCGGCCGCCATCGAGAAGAAGTCGGCCGAGGCGAAGATCCGTTGCACGAGTTCGGGCGAGATGAACGACAGGGCGAAGAAGCCGAGAACCACTGACGGGATGCCGGCGAGGATCTCGATCGTGGGCTTGAGGATCTTGCGCACCCGTGGGGGGGCGTACTCGGACAGGTAGATGGCGGCGCCGAGACCGAGTGGCACCGCCACCAACATCGCCACGACGGTCACCAGCAGCGATCCCACGATGATCGTGCGCAGGTCGTACATACCGCGGCGTGGGAACCAGCCGTCGCTCCACAGCGCGGAAAGCTCCACCTGGGAGATGAAGGTCCAGGCCTCGCCTGCGAGGGAAAGGATGATCGCGGCGCTGATCACCACGGAGGTGAGCGCCGCCGCGAGGAGGATGCGGCGGGCCGTGTTCTCGGCCCGGGTCCGCTTCTTGTCGCCGACGAGGTCGCTCACCGTGAGGCGTTTGTGCTCACGCAGGCCTAGGTCGGACATGGTGCTCCCAAAGCTGGGGGCCGGGCGGTTTCGGGGAGGTGCCCGGCGGCTTGGTCGAGGGGGTCGGAACGGTCGATGACGCTCCGGAGTCGGGGCGGGCTCTCGGCCCGCCCCGACATTACCGGAGAGTCAGTGGCTGGATACAGGTGACTCAGGCTGCGCCCGTGGTGCGGCTGTTCCACCGCTCCTGGGTTTCGGTCAGGGACTCGCTGGACAGATCGACGTAGCCGACGTCGGACACCGACTTGATCGAGTCGGTGAGGTAGTAGTCGACGAAGTCGGCCAGTGCCTGGTTGGACTCGGCCTTGGCCTTGTTCACGTAGATGAACAGCGGTCGGCTGAGGGGGTAGGTGTTGTCGGCGATGGACTCGTCGGTGGGGGCGACGCAGCCGTCACCCTCGTCGACCTCGAGCACCTTGACTCCCTCGGCGTTACGGGCGAAGGCGAAGCCGACCCAGCCGAAGCTGGTGTCCGAGCCCTGGATGCCCTGGATGATCACGTTGTCGTCAGGGGAGGCCTGGTAGTCGGGACGGGTCTGTGCAGGCTCGCCACGTTCCTCGGCAATGTCCTCCAGCGCGAGCTCGACGAAGCTGGCGTAGGTGCCGGATTCCTCACCGGGGCCGGTGATCGACAATTCGGCATCCGGGAGACCGCCGTTGCCGCCCACCTCGGTTGCGAGGTCATCGGCTGCATCCCAGGTCTCGAAGCCCTGGGACTCCGGGCCGACCAGGCCGTAGATGTCGCCGACGGCCAGGCAGGAGACGGCCTCGTTGGCCTCGCTTGTCATGGTCGCGATGCCGTCGTTGCCGATGCGCAGCTCGATGAACTCGATGCCGTTGGCCTCGCAAGCCTCGATCTGCTCGTCCTTGATCTTCGAGGATGCATCGTTGATGTCGGTCTCGCCGTTGCAGAACAACTCGAAGCCGTCTCCGGTGCCGGGACCGTCGACCGAGATTTCGACCTCGGGGTTCGCCTCGCTGAACTTCTCGGCCACGTCGGTGCTGATCGGCTCCACGGTCGAGGAACCCGAGATGACGAGAACGCCCCCGGTTCCTCCTCCGGAGTCGTCATCGCTGCTGCAGGCACCTGCGATGAGCATTGCGGCAGCCGGAATTGCCATGAACTTGGCCAAGCGGCCGGAGCGGGTGAGCTTCAAAGGATCTCTCCTTGGTTCGGTCGTTCGCTGCGGGGGGATTCCGCCGACGAACCGCAAGCTAGGAAAGCCGATTGAAGCTCGAACCACAGCGAGGTGAACGCAGGGTGAACAGCGCCGGAACCTACAGAGGGCGCCCGACAGCCCTGCGGCTCCTGAGCCTCAGGCGCGCTGGTAGCCGAGGACCCGTTGTGCGAACGCTGCCAGCACGTCGCGGTCTGCCCGGTAGGTCACCCGTTCCCACGCCGCCTCGAAGGGAAGCCACTCGACCGCGGAGATCTCGCCCGGGTCATCGGGGCCGAGCTCGTCCGAGTCACCGACCGGCTGCATGGCCCACCACTTGACCGCCTTGTCGCCCAACGGCGTGCTGTAGGTAATGCGGGTCAGCTTGGGGCCGAGCTCGCACTTCACGCCGGTCTCCTCGCGCACCTCTCGCAGCGCGGCCTGCTTGTGCTTCTCGCCCTTGTCGAGCTTGCCCTTGGGAAGCGTCCAGTCGTCGTAGCGGTCGCGGTGCACCACCAGCACCTCCACACCGTCGGTGCGCGGGCGCCACACGACGCCGCCGGCGGCCTTGATCACACCGGAGCGGCTCACCGCATCTCCACCTCGGAGCGCTTGCGCGCGTCCTCTTCCAGTTGCAGATGCGCCTCCACGCCGACGCCATCACCTTCGCCGCGGCGGGGGACCTTGCGCCATGCGTCGTCTCGCTGGGTCCACGCCAGCTGGTCGTCGGCGAGCGCCACGCCCAGCACCTGGTCGAGCTGCTCCTGGAGCGCAGGGTCCTCGATCGGCACTACCGCCTCGACCCGCCGGTCGAGGTTGCGGGGCATCAGGTCGGCAGACCCGATGTAGTGCACCGGCTTGGCCGTACCCCCGCCGTTGGCGAACCGGTAGACACGAGAGTGCTCGAGGTAGCGGCCCACGATGCTGCGCACCGTGATGTTGTCCGACAGGCCGGGCACGCCGGGGCGCAGGCAGCAGATGCCGCGCACGACGAGGTCGACGCGCACCCCGTCGCCCGACGCCGCGTACAGCTCGTCGATCATGTCCGCATCCACGAGGCTGTTCATCTTCATCACCACGTGGCCGGTGCCCTTGGGCGCTTCGCGCTCGCGGCGGATCAGCTCCACGATCCTCGGCCGCAGCGTGTGCGGAGCCACCAGGAGCTTCTCGTACTCCACGTCGCGGGCGTAGCCGGTGAGATAGTTGAACAGCTGAGTGAGGTCGGAGCCGAACGCAGGATCCCCGGTGAGCAGCCCGAAGTCCTCGTAGAGCCTGGCCGTCTTGGAGTTGTAGTTGCCGGTACCGACATGGCAGTAGCGGCCGACGCCATCGCCTTCCTCGCGCACGATCAGGCAGGTCTTGGTGTGGGTCTTGAGCCCGACCAGGCCGTAGACCACATGCACGCCCGAGCGCTCCAGGCGGCGCGCCCACTCGATGTTGTTCTCCTCGTCGAATCGGGCCTTGAGCTCCACGAGCGCAACCACCTGCTTGCCGCGCTCAGCCGCGTTGATGAGCGCCGCGATGATCGGCGAGTCGCCGGATGTGCGGTAGAGGGTGAGCTTGATCGTGAGCACGTGGGGATCGCGCGCGGCCTGGCGGATGAACTCCTCGACAGAGCTGGCGAAGCTGTCGTAGGGGTGGTGGACCAACACGTCACCCTCGGACACCACGGTGAAGATGTTGCGTTCGGCGTCGTCTTCGTCGGGATGCAGGCGGCGCTGGGTGACCGGCTGGAAGTCGTTGTACTTCAGGTCGTCACGGTCGAGTGCGTAGACCGACCAGAGGCCATCGAGGCTGATGGGAGCCTCGTGTGCAAAGACGTCCGCTTCGTCGAGCTCCAGCTCGTCGCGGATCAGGTCGAGTGATTCCGATGAGATGTCGTCCTCGACCTCCAGCCGCACGGCCTTGCCGAACCGGCGGCGGCGCAACTCCAGCTCGATGGCCTCGAGAAGGTCGTCGGCCTCCTCTTCCTCGACGGTGAGGTCGGCGTTTCTGGTGACCCTGAACGCCACGCTGTCCTCGACCTCCATGCCGGGGAACAGCTCGGCTGTGTGGGCGGCGATCACCTGCTCGACCGGCACGAAGCGCTCACCATCAGGCATCACCACGAAACGCGGCAGCAACGGTGGCACCTTCACCCGCGCGAAGCGCCGCTCCTCGGTGACCGGATCGCGCACGATCACACCCAGGTTGAGCGACAGGCTGGAGATGTACGGGAACGGATGACCCGGGTCGACGGCGAGGGGCGTGAGCACCGGGAAGATGCGGCGGTCGAACTCGTCGGCCAGCCATTCGCGGTCGTCGTCGTCCAGCTGTGCCCATGTGGAGAACCGCACACCGGCCTCGGCGAGCTGGCCACACACCGGTCCGAGGAAGATCGCGTCGGCCCGGGCACTCAGCTCGGCAGCGCGGTCGGTTATGAGTGCCAGCTGCTCGCCGGCGGTGCGGCCATCAGGGGTGCGGCTGCGCACACCTGCAGCGATCTGGTCCTTCAGGCCGGCCACGCGGACCTGGAAGAACTCATCGAGATTGGCGCTGAAGATCGCGAGGAACTTCACCCGCTCCAGCAGCGGTGTGGCGGGATCATCGGCGAGCGCCAGAACGCGGCCATTGAAGTCGAGCCACGACAGCTCGCGGTTGAGGTAGCGCTGTTGTGGGTCGTCAGCGTCGGTCTCCGCGGAGTCGGCCATGAGTCCATTCTACGAACTCACCGGCAGGTCGCGGGCTAACGGAACCGACCCGGACGAACTCAGCGGGAGTGGTCCTCCATGCCGGTCTCCCAGACCACCTCGATGCGCTCGCCCTGGCCGTCGCGGTCTACGCGGTCGCGATTGCGCCGGAACTGCGGGTCATGGGGCGGCAACAACATGAGTCGCGCCATGACCCGGGTACGGAACGCATCGATCAGCTCCGGGTCGCCGTCATCGGAGGTGATCTCCCAGTGAGGGGCCGTTGGGCCTGTATAGGTGATCCGTGCTGTGGCGATCGGGGGCAGTTCTTCCTCGCCCTCTTCGTCCACGGTTGTGTGCTCCGACATATGAGCGAGGATAGACGAACCCGCCGCGATGGCCTCACCCGACCGGCTCGTGGCGTGGGCGGCCCGAAGCGACGAGGGCCACCCCCACGCAAGGTGGAGGTGGCCCGCCGACGGTCCGGAGGTTGCGACGGATCCTCCGAAACGTTCTGGTGCCGCCAGTCAGCCCGAGCCGAGAGTGGCGGTGACCGACTGTTGTTCGCCGGTGCGTTCGATGAGGATCGTGATGGACTCGCCCGCTTCCTTCGAGCGGACTTCCTGGCCCACGTCTTCGGAATTGCGGATCTTGCGGCCGTCGACCTCGATGATCACGTCGCCTGCCTGAAGGCCTGCCGCGTCTGCGCCGGAACCCGAGGTGATGTCCTGGATGAACGCCCCGGAGGTGGCGGTCACCGAGAATCGGTCTGCCACGTCGTTGTCGATCCGTGCGACGTCGAGAGTGGCGACGCCGAGCACGGCGCGCTCTTTTTCGGCGTCCTTGCCGTCCTGGAGATCCCCGATCAGCTCGCGGATGGAGTCGATCTCGAGGGCGAAGCCGATGCTCTGCGCATCGGCGAGGATGGCAGTGTTAACGCCGACAACCTGCCCCTGCGCGTTGACGAGCGGACCGCCGGAGTTGCCAGGGTTGATCGCGGCGTCGGTCTGGATCAGGTCATCCAGCACGGTGCCGTCGGGGGCAACGATCGAGCGGCCGGTCTGCGACACGATGCCGGTGGTCACGCTGGGCTCGGCGCCGAGGTTGAGCGCGTTGCCGATTGCCACGACGTCGTCGCCAACCAGCAGGTCACCGGATGATCCGAGCTCGGCCGGCACCGCTGCGCCGTCGAGCCCGCTGGCCTGGATGAGTGCCACGTCGGACTTCGGTGCGGCGCCGATAAGACGTGCTTCGACGCTCTGGCCATCGGAGAAGTCGACCTCGATGCGATTGGCCCCTTCGACAACGTGTGCGTTGGTCAGCACGAGGCCTCCCTCGCTAAGCACGATGCCGGAGCCGGCAGCCTCACCCTGGCGGGAGCCCGTGTGGATCGACACCACCGAAGGGCGCACCTTGTCGAGCACGGCGCGAATGTCGAGGTCATCGCCCACGATCGTGCTGGACTCGCGATCGGGCAACGAGGCGGGCGCCGCGACGTTGAGCGGAGCCTCGTCGTCGCGGATGGTCATGGCGGCAGCGGTGATTCCTCCGGCCACGATGGCTCCGACGAGGCCTCCGATGAGCGCAGCCTTGATGCCACCGCCGGAGCGCTGGTTGCCGGGATGGGGCGCACCCGACGGACCCATGGGACCGGGTGCGGGGAAGGGTGGCGCATCGGCAGGGGGTGGCCCCTGTGGCGGGACTGCGCCACCGACCGGGGGGATGGGTGCGGTCACGGGACGTGACGTGGGCTCGGCTGCCGGCGGGGTCCATCCGCCAGGGGGCTGCCAAGCCGGCGCGGGCGGGGGCGAGGAGGGGGTTTCGCCTCCGCCCGCACCTGGCGAAACAGGTGGGGTGAGTGGGGTCGACGTGGGCGGTGCAACCGGCGGCTGGTGCGGTCGGGGGGTCGGCGGCTGGGAGGAACCCGGGTGGCCTCCGACGCTTTGCGGGGCCCCGATCTGGTCGTCTTCGTGCATGAAGCCGAGTATGCGCGCTAGCCGTTCGCTTGCCCACGTCACCCGGGCTCGAACCAGTGAGTGTTCTCAGAGCAGTGCGATATTTGCGCGTTTAGTAGGCGAATCAGGACTCTGGGTAAAGAACGTCTGTAGGAAAGCTCAGACTGTCGTCAAGATCAGGACACCGGGGAACAAACGGAGTCTACAGACCGTCGTACTTGGCGTATGGAGACAAGCACGGAGACGAAGTGGATGGCCGCCGGCAATTGTGCCTCTTCGGCACCAGCCATGTTCTTCCCCTCAGACGGCGTAGGCGTCGAAGTGGCCAAGCGGTTGTGCGAGGACTGCCCCGTGGCCGTGACCTGCCTCGAGTACGCGATCGCTAACCGGATCGACCACGGCGTGTGGGGCGGCACCTCGGAGCGTCAGCGCCGCCGCATCATCAAGGCACGGGCGAAGGAAGCCACCAAGGCCGGCCTTCGTTGCGACGACACGGCCGAAGACGAGGGTCTGGCAACCCAGGGCGTCTGAGCCCTGCCCGAGCGGCCAGCGCCAACGAGCCGCATGTCCGGCTGGGCGCGCAATTCAGACCCGTTCGCAGGGTCCCCCGCGAGAATCACTTCTTGGAGGAATTCTCCTCTGAATCGGCTGACTCGTCGTCCTCGGTCTCGTCCTTGCCTTCGGTGAGACCCTTCTTGAACTCGCCCTGGGCCTGGCCCAGGTTCTTGGCGAGCTTCGGTATCTGGGATCCACCGAAGAGCACCAGGGCGATGATCACGACGATCAGCCATTCGTTACCGCTGAACATGATTGCATCGTACCCGAGTCGGGCACGGTTGCCGCAGCGACAGCCCTCGGAGTGGTTCGCCTAGCTTCGGGGCATGGGCGCAGACCGACCCACCCCGCCGGACGTGGCACGCCGCCAGGGCCTCTCCGCTCGGCGGTCACTCGACGCCGCCGTGCGGGCCGCGCACAGCCGACACATCGCCAACACGCTCGGGGCGCTCGAGGAGGTGGCAGGCGCCGACATCGTCGGCGCCTACGCCGCCACCGGTGACGAAGTCGACCTGTCGGGCATGTGGCGTGCCCTTCGCACCGACGGCAAAGCCCTGTGCCTGCCGAGAATCGACCCGGGTGGCTCACCCACCATGGAGTTCGCCGCCTGGGCCCGTGGTGCCGAGCTGAGGCCGAACCGGTTCGGAATCGGGGAGCCGGTGGGGCCACCGGTAGGCGTGGAAGACCTTGACGTGGTCCTGGTTCCGTGCGTGGCCGTGGATAGGGCGGGCACGCGGGTCGGCTTCGGTGCGGGTTACTACGACCGGGCGCTGGGAAGGCTGCCGGCTGCCGAACCAGCGGCCGGCAGGCCCGTGTTGGTGGGTGTTGCCTACGAGGTGCAGGTGGTGGCGCTGATCGACGCGCGGCCATGGGACGTTCCCCTGGACATCGTGGTCACAGAGGCTGGGGTCAACCGGCCTCGCTGACGTGCCGAACCCGCGACTCCAGCACGGTCCGCCGCTGGGCAGCAGATCTGGCCAGAATCGGGATGGCGGGTTGGTCAGCTAGGCGGTGCGACTCTCACGCTCAGCGCGGGCGAGGGCCCGGGCACGACGCAGGCGACGACGCTCACGCTCACTGAGTCCACCCCATATGCCGAACTTCTCGCTGTTTTCGAGCGCGTACTCGAGGCAGTCCTCGCGCACCACGCATGCCCGGCACACGGACTTGGCTTCCTTGGTGGAAGCCCCGCGCTCGGGGAAGAACAGGTCGGGATCCACTCCGAGGCAGTTGGCGAAGTTCTGCCAACTCTCCTCTGGCTCGATCGGCTCGAGACCGACAACGGTCTCGGGCACTGCTTCCGGCCCCTGGCTCATGGTCTGGCTCATGTGTCCTCCGCTTGGTCCGCCCGGGAAATCCCCCTCCCGGGGCGTGCGGTTTGCTGGTGGTGACGGTGACCCACGGCCTCGGTGCCGTGCGGGCAACGCAGTCTGTCTTACCCTCGTTGATGGCCCATCGCTGTAATTACATCGATGTGATTGGGTATCCTTGCCCCATTCCCCAAGGGCGTCAAGCGGTTTCTCCACAGTGCATGGCGCGCGAATCACTCAGCGTGGGATTTGGGCCGATTTCACACCAAAACCCCGCTCATTTGCCACCAAGGGCGTTCGTCGGGCAGCTAAGGCGCTGGGATTTTCTGGAGTCGACAAGGCCGCAAGACCCCTGATTCGGGGCCCACGAGGGCTATCGGCGGCCCTTGATGAGGTTGCGCCGCTGGTCGAGGAAGTCGACCAGCACGTAGTCACCGAGGGTGTCAGGGGACGTGAAGAACGCCCTGCCGCGGTTCATCTTCGTGAGGTTCTCCACGAAGCGCTGCAGACCCGGGTCGGGGTCCAACATGAACGTGTTGATTCGGATGTCGTCGCGGGTGCAGCGAGAGACCTCCAGGAGGGTCGCATCCACCGTTTCGCGCACCGGCGGGTAGTGGAACTCGGGTTCGCCGAACCGGTTGATGTGGGCGGTCGGCTCGCCGTCGGTGATCATGATGATCTGCTTCGTGCCGGTCTCGCGGGCCAGCAACTGGCGGGCCAGCTGGAAGCCGTGCTGCATGTTGGTGCCGTACACGAAGTCCCAGCTCACCTCGGGGAGCTGCTCGGCGGTGAGGATGCGGCCCACCTCGGAGAACCCGACCAGGCCGAGGTAGTCGCGCGGGTACTGCATGGAGATGAGGCTGTGCAGCGCCATGGCGACCTTCTTGGCCGGCAGGAAGTTGTCGCGCATCGGCATGGAGAGCGACAGGTCGAGCATCAGCACCGTCGAGACCCGCACGGTCTGCTCGGTCTGCTCGATCTCGAAGTCGTCGGGGGTGAGGCGCACCGGTGACCCCTCGCCGCGTCGGATTGCATTGCGGATGGTCTGGTTGATGTCGAGGTTGAACGGATCGCCGTATTCGTAGGGCTTGGTCTGGTAGGCCCGCTCGTGCCCGATGCCCATGTCTTCTTGCTGGTGGCCGCCGAGGCGGTCCTTCTCGAGGGTGCCGAACAGCTCCGTCAGTGCGTTGGCGCCCAGCCGTCGCAGGCCGGCCGGGGTCAGTTCCAGGCGGCCTTCCTTCTGCTCGATGAGGCCGGCTTCGGTGAGCATCTTGGTGATCTCCGCCATGCGCTCGAGGCTGGCGGCGGGCTCCTCACCCAGCAGCTCGCGCACGCGGTCGGTGTCGACCTCACCCAGGGCGCCCGGCTGGGGGGAGCCCTTCAGCATCTGCTCCAGCTGGTCCAGGTCACCCAGCTCGCCCATCGCCTCCATCGCGGAGGCCATGTCGAGCGGGTCGGCTCCCTCGAACTGGTAGGCGTTGTCCCAGCCCGCGTCAGGAAACGCCTCGCGCAGGTTGCGCCCCAACTGGTCGGCCTGCCAGCGCAGGTCCATGTCCTCCAACAACTGGTCGCTCAGCTGCTGGAGCTGCGCCCGCTGCTCGGGGGTCATCGAGTTGAGCATCGCCTGGGCGGCAGCCATGCGCTGGGCCATGATCTCGAGCAGCTCGTCGAGGGTCTGGGGGTTCTCGGGGAAGAAGTCGCCGAACTCGTTCATGAAGCCCTCGAAGTCGGGCTCCTCGCCGGCGGCCCGCTGCTCGAGCATCTCGTTGAGCGCCGCCATCATGTCCTTCATGCGGGCCATGTCCTCGGGTGACATGTCCTGCACTGCGCCGCTGAGCTGGTCGACGTACTGCTGCATCAGCTGCTCCCGGAGCTTCTCGGTGAGCTCGTTGAACCGCTGCTCGGCCTCAGGGGAGATGAAGTCGTGGTTCTCCAGGCTCTTCACCTGCCCGGCGAGGTCGGGCGGCAGCATGTCGAGCTCGAGGTGCCTCTCGTCGGCTGACTGCCGGGCGAGCTCCGATCGGCGGTCGTCGCCGGATGCGAGGTCCTGGGTCAGCCGATCGTCGATCGCGCCGCGCTCGGTGTCGACGACGTCCTTCAGTTCCTCGGCGATCTCGTCGTAGACGCCGCCGAGGTCGAAGCGGTCGAGCGTGTCCTCGCGCCGCTCCTTCAGCTTGTCGAGGATGTCGCGCAGGCCCTGGATTCGTTCGCCGTTGCGGTCCTCGAAGCCCGACTGGAGCATCCGGCGCAGGGCCGCGTTGACGTCGCCGTGGTAGAGCAGGTCGTCGGTGAGCTCGCCCATCACGTCGAGCGCATCGAGCTCGAATCCGCGCTGGGTACCGTCCCAGGGTGAGTATCTGAACCGGGGCCTCGCCATCACCGCAGGCTACCGCTGCCCCGTGGCGCGATCTCCCCGCCCGCTGCTTCCCCACCGACGCTTTGTTGGTGCTCAATCACGGATTCCGTGATTGAGCACCAACAGAACACCCATTGCGGGGGTCATCGGTGCTTTGTGGCCTCGCGCACCGACAGGGGTGACAGGTCGGGGTGTGAGTCCACGAACTGCCAGACCTCATCGGGATAGGACCGGGCCAGGTCACGCAATGCCCAGCCGATCGCCTTGCGGATGAAGAAGTCGCTGTGGCCGATCTGCGCCTCGCAGTACCGGAAGACCAGGTCCGGATCCGCGTCCTGCTTCATGCTGAGCTGATGCAGGATCGCCGCGCGGGCGACCCACATGTCGTCGTCCACCACCCAGTCGTCGAGCTCCGAGCGGCGCTGCGGGTGCGACGTCACAAGTGTTCCGACGACCTTCGCCAGGGAGTCGACCGTGTCCCACCAGGACTTCGTGGCCACCAACTCGCGCACGTCGCCGAGCGCCGAGGACGGCAGGCGCCGGGCGACCCGGCGCAGCAGGTCGCAGCCGACGTACTGGAACTCCCGCTCAGGTTCTGCCCACAACCGGTGGGCCGCGGCCACGCATGCGTCGGGGCCGGCCGACACCTTGGCGGCCATGAACTCCTTCTGGGCTGCGCGCCGCGGAACCGAGCCCACACCGAGCATCGGGAACTGATTCTTCAGGTAGCTCTCCATCTCGGGCGCCTTCGACGGATCCGAGGCGGCCACGAGTGTCTCGCGCAACGCGGCCAGATCGCCCGGGGGCGGGTAGCGGGTGTCGCCCGAAGGCGTCATCTCAGCGCGAGCGGTACTGCGCCCGGGCGCCCACGGCGTCCTTGTTGAGGCGCTTGGAGAGGTGCAGCCCCTCGAGGACCAACTCGATCGCCGACGCCGTTTCGCCCTGGGTCGGCTCGGCGCCGACCAGCTCGGAGACCGGGCCCCGGAACGCCGGCAGCGATTCGATGAGTGACATGTAGTCCGCAGAGGAGATGTCCTCGCCGGTCTCGACCGGATCGGCTTGCTCGATCTGCTCCACCACGGCGGTCAACTGCTGAGGGGTTACCCGCTCCCGGAACACCTCGAGGATGGCCGAGCGGATCAGGTGATCGAGGATCTGGCCTTCGCGGCCGTCCTCCAGGGTCTCGATCTCCACCTTGCCCGCAGTGGACGCAGGCAACGCCTCGAGGTCACAGATCCGGGGTACGACCTCGTCCTCCCCGGAGGACAGGGCGCGGCGCGCCGCGTTGGCGACCATCACCTCGAAGTTGGAGACCGACAGGCGCACCGACACACCGGAGCGCTGCGAGATGTGGGCGCTGTCACGGGCCAGCTGACTCAACGTGGCGACCACCTCGACCATGTGGTCAGGCACCCTCACGGCAACCCCGTCGGCCTCGAAGGGCTGCGCCTCCTGCTTGATGATCGTGACCTCGGTGTCCACATCCAGCGGATAGTGGGTGCGCACCTGGCTGCCGAAGCGGTCCTTGAGCGGGGTGATCAACCGGCCGCGGTTGGTGTAGTCCTCCGGGTTGGCCGAGGCCACCAGCAGCACATCGAGCGGCAGGCGCACCTTGTAGCCGCGGATCTGCACGTCACGTTCCTCGAGCACGTTGAGCAGGCCCACCTGGATGCGCTCGGCCAGATCAGGCAGCTCGTTGATCGCGAACACGCCCCGGTTGGTGCGCGGCACCAGCCCGTAGTGCAGCGTCAGCTCGTCGGACAGGTAACGACCCTCGGCCACCTTGATCGGGTCGACCTCGCCGATCAGGTCCGCGATCGAGGTGTCGGGCGTGGCCAGCTTCTCGCCGAAGCGCATGCTGCGGTGCACCCAGTCGATCGGGGTGTCGTTGCCCATCTCCTCGACCAGTGACTTCGCGTGTGCCGAAACGGGGTTGTAGGGGTCGTCGTTGATCTCGGATCCCTCGACGATCGGCATCCATTCATCGAGCAGGTCGACGAGTTCGCGGATCATGCGGGTCTTGGCCTGGCCACGTTCGCCGAGGAAGATCACGTCGTGGCCGGCCAGCAGTGCGTTCTCCAGCTGGGGGAACACCGTGTCCTCGTAGCCGAGGACTTCTGGGAACAGCTGCTCACCCGCCGCGATCCGCTGGGCGGCATTGCGCCTGATCTCGGTCTTGACGGGAACGGACTCCCATCCGGATGCCCGTAGTTCTCCAATGGTGCTCGGCTTCGCCATCCGTCGACCATACCCAACGACCAGTTGGCTGCGGGAGCGGTTGTCGACCGGCCACTGGACCGACTCGACTCGGCACCTGAGAGAGCGCTCGGGATTTCGCCCACTGATTCGTCTCAATCATGAGCCCCGGGAATCCGGCCGGCGCTGCGACGGTTCCTATCGGTACATCCCCCCAACCCCAACCACCCGAGCCCGTCGATTGTCGCCCCGATCGACGGGCTCGTAGGTTTTCAGGCCGAGGGTCGTGCCCGCGGGATGTGCTGGGCCACTCAACCGCAAACGATGAGTGGCAGGGAGTCACAGCGACGCTGGGCCACTCGACCTTTGCACTTCAGTGGCGCAGCACAACTGCCACCCATCCGCCCTCCTGAAGCTCCCAGCTCACGTCGTCGTCCACGGCACCCACGGCTTCGAGCACCCGCCCGCGCTGGTGCGCGAGGAAGCCGCTCAGCACGATCGCACCGCCATCAACCAACGATGCGCCCAGCACACGGCCCAGCTCCTCGATCGTGCCGACGAGCAGGTTCGCCACCACGAGGTCATACCGGTCCCCCGCTGCCGGTAGGCCGGCTGAGCTGTAGCGGTAGCGATCAGCCACACCATTCAGCTCGGCGCAGTGGGTCGACTCGCGCTCGGCGGCCGGGTCGATGTCCACCCCGGTCGCGGAGCCGGCGCCGAGCAGCAGGGCCGTGACCGCCAACACCCCGCTGCCCGTGCCCACGTCGAGCACCCGTTCACCGCCGTCGACGATGTCGCCGAGGATCTCCGCGCACATGGCGGTCGTCGGATGGCTGCCGGAGCCGAAGGTCGACTCCGGGTCGACCACCACCTCGACCGTCACGCCTCCGGGCATGCCCGCCTCGGCGCCGCCATGGTTCACCTGCGGTAGGTCGGGTTCGACCCACTTCGGCCTGATCAGCACCCGTCCGGCGCGCTGGGCCACCGCGTGTTCGCGCCAAGAATCACTCCACGCCGGGTCGACCTCGAGCTGGCGCACAACCGAGCCGGGTAGACGCTCAGCGCACCAGCGCTGCAGGCCACCGACCGCCCCGGGCTCCAGGTCTCCCACCAGCCGGTCGCCCCCGTCGAGCTCGGCTACCGCCGATGCACCCCGCACCAGCAGCTGGTCGGCCACCAGCTCCCCAGCGGCTCCCGTGTGGCTCACCTCCACCGGCACCCGACCCTGCGGGGCCAGTGGCCATTGCGACTCACCGTCGGATCCCACGCCTCGAACCTACCGAGGTCAGCGTTCGGGAACGACTTGACCGGTGCAAGTGAGGGGCGTTTTCCGTGCCCCGTCGGGCCGAAGTAGTTTCACAGGTGGCCGACACGAGGTCGGCCGACGCCAACCCCTCGGAGGCACTGGGCATGACCCAAGCCATTGAGCGCCCCGGAGCAGACGCTCCGGAGGTCAACGGGCCACACCGCAACCGCAAGCCATGGCCACTGGACTTCCTCTCCACAGCCGTCGGCCTGAAGTGGATCATGGCCGTCACAGGCATCCTGCTGATCGGCTTCGTGATCGCACACGCCTTCGGCAACACCAAGATGTACTTCGGTGCAGAAGAGCTGGACGCCTATGCGGAGTCGCTCAAGACGCTCCTCTATCCGCTGGTTCCGAAGACCTGGGTGCTCTGGGCATTCCGCATCGGGCTGGTCGTCGCATTCGGGGCCCACATCGCTTCCGCCATAGCTCTCACGAGGATGAACCATCGTTCCCGGCCCACCAAGTACCAGTCCCCGCGCAGCTACATCGCGGCCAACTTCGCCAGCCGTTCGATGCGCTGGACGGGGATCATCGTCGCCCTGTTCCTTCTGTGGCACCTCGCGGACTTCACCTGGGGCGTCAAGGCGGTCAACCCCGACTTCGTGAAGGGCGACGTCTACGACAACATGGTGGCGAGCTTCGAACGGGTACCGGTGGCGCTGCTGTACATCGTCGCCAACATCGCGCTCGGAATACACCTCTTCCACGGGGCCTGGTCGATGTTCCAGTCCATGGGGATCAACAGCCCCCGTTACAACGGCATTCGCCGTTGGATCGCAGGCGGCATCGCCGTAGCGATCACCGTCGTCAACGTCTCCTTCCCGATCTCAGTGCAGCTCGGGATAGTCGGCTGAGCCGACCCAAAGAAGGACCACAAGTGACCGTCACGCTCGACTCCAAGATCCCCGAGGGCCCACTGGCCGACAAGTGGGACAACCACAAGTTCGACCTCAAGCTCGTCGCACCCAACAACCGCCGCAAGTTCGAGGTGATCGTGGTGGGCACCGGCCTCGCCGGCGCAGCCGCAGCAGCCTCGCTCGGGGAGCTCGGCTACAACGTCCAGGTCTTCACGTACCACGACTCACCCCGGCGGGCGCACTCAATCGCCGCCCAGGGCGGGATCAACGCCGCGAAGAACTACAAGAACGACGGGGACTCCGTCTTCCGCCTGTTCTACGACACGATCAAGGGCGGCGACTACCGCAGCCGCGAGGCCAACGTGTACCGGCTCGCGCAGGTCTCCGGGAACATCATCGACCAGTGCGCCGGACAGGGCGTGCCCTTCGCCCGCGAGTACGGCGGACTGCTCGACAACCGCTCCTTCGGCGGCGCCCAGGTGGCACGCACCTTCTACGCCCGGGGTCAGACCGGCCAGCAGTTGCTGCTCGGCGCCTACCAAGCGCTGGCCCGCCAGATCAATCTCGGCACGGTCACGCTCCACAACCGCACCGAGATGCTCGACGTGGTCGTCAAGGACGGCCGGGCGGTCGGCATCACTACCCGTGACCTGCTCACCGGCGAGGTTGCAGCCCATTCAGGACACGCGGTCATGCTGTGCACCGGCGGCTACGGCAACGTCTATTACCTGTCGACCAATGCCAAGGCGTGCAACGTCACCGCGACCTGGCGGGCACACAGGAAGGGGGCGGCGTTCGCCAACCCCTGCTTCACGCAGATCCACCCGACCTGCATCCCGCCGGCCGACGAGTTCCAGTCGAAGCTGACCCTCATGTCGGAATCGCTCCGCAACGATGGCCGGATCTGGGCACCAACCGAGTTCGACGAGACCCGCGACGCGTCGGACATCCCAGAGTCCGAGCGCGACTACTACCTCGAGCGCAAGTACCCGAGCTTCGGCAACCTGGTGCCCCGCGACGTCGCCTCCCGCAACGCCAAGACGGTGGTCGACGAGGGCCGAGGGGTCGGCGAGCTCAAGAACGGTGTGTTCCTCGACTTTGCCGACTCGATCAGCCGACTCGGTGAGGACACGATCCGGGAGCGCTACGGGAACCTGTTCGACATGTACGAACGCATCACCGGCGAGAACCCCTACCGCCAGCCGATGCGTATCTACCCCGCCACGCACTACACGATGGGCGGCCTCTGGGTGGACTACAACCTCCAAACCACCATCCCGGGACTGTTCGCCCTCGGTGAGGCCAACTTCTCAGACCACGGCGCCAACCGTCTCGGTGCGTCTGCGCTGATGCAGGGCCTCTCCGACGGCTACTTCGTGGGCCCGTCGACGGTGGCCGGATACCTCGCCGAGTTGCTCGGCACCGACCCGGTGCCGACCGACGACCCGGCCTTCACCGAGACCGTGGCCGACACCGAGGGCCGGATCCAGCGCCTCATGGGCATTGGCGGCACCAAGTCGGTGGACCACTACCACCGCGAGCTCGGCAAGATCGTCTGGGACTACTGCGGCATGAGCCGCAACCGGGCAGGTCTCGAGAAGGCCCTCTCGGAGATCCCGACTCTGCGCGAGGAGTTCTGGAAGGACCTGAGGATCACCGGCTCGGCGACGGGCATGAACCAGTCACTGGAGAAGGCCCTTCGAGTCGCCGACTTCATGGAGATGGCCGAGCTGAAGGTGCTGGACGCGCTGCGCCGCGAGGAGTCTTGCGGCGGCCACTTCCGCGAGGAGAGCCAGACCGAGGAGGGCGAGGCGCTCCGCGACGACGAGAACTTCGCCTACGTCGCAGCATGGGAATACGCCGGCGACGACATCGGCAACGACTCCGTGCTCAACAAGGAACCGCTGGAGTTCGACAACGTCGAATTGACCCAGCGCAGCTACAAGTAGCAGGGCGGACCAAGGATGCTCGAAGAAGCGAGGAACCGATGAGCAAGACGCTGAACCTCACGTTGCGCGTGTGGCGCCAGCCCGGCCCCGACGCCGCAGGCCAGTTCGAGACCCATTCCACGAAGGTGTCCGACGACGCCTCGTTCCTCGAGATGCTCGACCTGGTCAACGAGGAGCTGATCGAGGCAAACAAGGAGCCGATCACCTTCGACCATGACTGCAGAGAGGGTATCTGCGGCACGTGCGGTGTCGTGATCAACGGCCAAGCGCACGGCCCGCAGAAGAGCACGGCCACCTGCCAGCTCCACATGCGCCAGTTCAACGACGGCGACACCATCACGATCGAGCCGTGGCGCGCCGGCGGGTTCCCGATCATCAGGGACCTCATGGTCAACCGGGCAGCCTTCGACCGGATCGTGGAGGCCGGCGGCTACGTCAACGTCAACACCGGGGCACCGCCGGACGCCAACGAGATCCCGATCCCCAAGGACGCAGCCGACTCCGCCATGGACGCGGCGGCCTGCATCGGGTGCGGCGCATGCGTTGCCGCATGCCCCAACTCCGCTGCCAACCTGTTCACCGCCGCCAAGATGCAGCACCTCAACCAGCTCCCCCAGGGCCAGGCCGAGCGCTGGTCGCGTTCGATCAACATGGTGAACACCATGGAGGAGTACTTCGGCAGCTGCACCAACCATGGCGAGTGCCAGGAGGCATGCCCGAAGGAGATCTCGGTCGACTTCATTGCGATGATGAACCGTGACTACATGAAGGCCAACCTGGTCAACAGGCGGCGACTGGGCGAACGAAAGATCGGATGATCGAGCGGCGGCTCCGAGCCGCCGACAACTGGGGGGCACATGGCGGTTCACAGACTCACGCTTGTGATGGTCCTCCTCGCGCTGCCTGCCATGTTGGCGGCCTCGTGCGCACGCCAGGATCTGGGGCCACAGACCGCCCCGACGACCACCACCACAGCACCCAGGACCCTACAAGAGGCGGCCAACCTGCCGCCCCCGACCGCCCCGTCGGCCGAAGACGACACCGCCACGACATCGATCGACTTGCCCGACCCGGGCCCCGTGGAAACTACCCCCGACATCACACTGGTGGACCGCGAAGCGCTCGAGGAGCAGATACCGGATCTGGCCGGACCGCGAGCATGCATCGAGATGGGCGCCGCCTACGGCAGGCTGCACCTCCTCGCGCTCGACGGTCGCAGGGGAGCAGCCGAGGCCCGCACGGCGGCAACCCAGCTCAAGGCCCTGCTGCCGCCGGCACTTCACGACGACCTCGACGTGGTGGTCGGCGCGATTGCGACCGTCGCCTCGGCAGGTGTGCTCGAAGGCGGTGCGGCCTTCGAGGCCCCCGCGTACAACAACGCAAATACCGTGTTGGCCGGCTGGTTCGACAACGGCTGCGGCTGAGAACCCTCAGGTTCTGGAACCGATGCGGGATCCCGGCGATAGGATCGGCCCGCGGCCGCGACTGTGGCCGTTGCAGACCTACCGGAGGTTGGCATGCGCAAGCTCTTCGTGCTCCCGATGATCGCGTTGGCCGCGATAGCCCTTGTTGGCACCGCCTGCTCGAGCGACGACAGCGGCGACTCCGCTGCTCGCAGCAGCGACGAGCGCGAGGGTTCCGACTCCGGATCCGAGGACTCGGGTTCCAGCGATTCCGGCATCCCCGGCCTTGATGACCTGGAGGACCAGATTCCGGACCTCGACGAGCTCGACGACCAGCTTCCCAACCTCGGCGACCTCGACGACTGCTTCACGTTGGCAACCGAGTACGCCTCGCTCTACATACAGGCGCTCGGGGGCGAGGAAGGTGCTACGGCCGCACAGAAGGAGGCCGAGGAGCTGAAGGACGTGTTGCCGAGCGACTTGCACGATGACATCGACGTAGTGGCCGAGGCGATCGGCAAGGTGGCCTCCGAAGGGTTGCTGTCGGGCAGCGAGGCGCTCGACACTCCCGAGTACAACTCGGCCAACGACGCGATCAGCGAGTACTTCGACAAAGAGTGCTCCGACTCCTGACGGGCGCCGGCCTCGCGATCACGGTACGCGTCACCCGGCTTCCCCGAAAGGTGCTCGGCCAATTGGACGAGATCGAAGAGGTGGCATGACCAAACGTGATGACAGCCAAGGCGAGATGGCCGACGTGTCCATGCTCGGTAGGCGGGTCGACCCCGGCGAGTACGGCCGGCTCGAGTTCTTCGAGGTCGACTCACCCGTGCGCGTGACGTTTCGCACCGACGAACTCGAAGCCCTTTGTCCGGCCGTTGAGGGAGTGCAGCCCGACATCTACAACGCCGAGATCTCATACACGGCGCAGACGCATGCGGTCGAGTCCAAGTCGCTGAAGCTCTGGCTCGTGACCTTCCGGGACCGGCGGATCTTCGCCGAATACCTGGCGCTCGAGATCCACGACGCGATCGCCCACCACTCTCCCTCGGTGTCAGACGTGTCGGTGCGGCTGACACAGAACCCGCGCGGGGGCATCACCACCGTGGTCGAGCACCCGCCGCCCGGGTCCTGACTGCGCCACAATCTCGATTGCGCGGATTCGTGACGTTTTGTTGGCGCTGAATCACTCTCAGCGTGATTCAGCGCCAACAAAGGACAAGACAGGCGCGCGGGGCGGGTAGTTCTCCCTGTTCCGTTCGGGCGACGGGTTTCCTAATGTGATTCCAGATCGCATGCTGGCAAGCAAGCAGATCCGAGACCGTTCCGGCCACGCCGGATGGAGGGACTCCTTCGCGGAGCGGATCGGATGTTCTGGGGGCGAACCATCCGATCCGCTCCGTCAGGAGCTTCGCCGGCATCACCGCCCCCATCCGAGCGGAATCGGTCCTCTGTCACTCCCGTTTCAGGTTGGTGACCTCTGCGCCGCTGATGCGCACGACTTCGTGGGGGCTCACTTCGAATACGTCCTGACCCGTCCCGGCGGCGGCCCACACGGTCAGCTGATCCAGCAGGGCCTGGTCAACGTAGGACGACAGCACCTCGGTGTACCCGAAGGGTGGAACGCCACCGATTGCGAACCCAGTCGCGGTTCGGACCGCGTCGGCATCAGGGCGACTCGCCTTGCCACCTCCGGCAGCCACGGCCAACAACCGCTCGTCGACCATGTCGGCACCACCGACCAGGGCCACCACCATTCGGCCGTCGACCTCGAACACGAGGCTCTTCACAATCCGTTCGACATCGACACCGATCGCCTTTGCCGCGTCGTCGGCACTTCGCGTTCCCTGGGGGAACCGGTAGGGCGAGATGTCCAGTCCCGCACTCCTCGCCGCATCGATCACCTTGCGGATGGACGGGTCATCCGGGCTCGCCTGGAGCAGCGCGGCTTCGCCAAGCTCGGTCTCGCTCTCCTGCTTGCGGCCCGTCGGGAACGCGAACCAGCCGAACAGCAGCGCACCGAACACCACAGCGGTGCCCGACAGCTGGGCCGCCTTGATGCCATCCACGAACGCCGAGTCGGTCGCCGCCACCACCTCGTCGCGCGGATCAGGGTCTGACTTCGGGCCGACAGTGGCGGGCACCGCCGACGGATTCGCTGCATCCACGACATCTGCAACGACCTGGTCACGATCGGAATCGTCGGGGATGACCGGCTCGAGCTTGTCCGGCAACTGGGCTCCCACAACGAGCGCCAGGAGGCTGCCCATGATCGCGAAACCCGCAGTCGATCCGATTGCACGCTGGGTGCTGAGGATGCCCGACGCCATGCCGGAGCGTTCCGGGCTGATCGAAGCCATCGCCATCGCCGTCGCCGGCGACACCGACAGACCCACGCCTGCGCCGACCATGAACAATCCAACTGCTGTGACCCAGACTTCCCTCCCGGCGCTGAAGGCGAGCGCGGCAGTGCCCAGGGTGATCAGGCTCAGCCCGGCGAGCGCAGGGCGCCGACCTCCGAAGCGGGCGGCCAGGCGACCGGCAATGGGCGCCAGGATCATCGAAGGCAACGAGAAGGCCAGCAGAAGTACTCCGGCGCGCTCCGGGCTGAAGTCCCGCACGTTCTGGAAGTACTGCGTGATCACCAACAGGGTGCCGTAGGCACAGAACAGTGCCGCGAACATCGTGAAGATGGCCGCGGTGTACGCGATGTCGGAGAACACGCGCACGTCCATCATCGGGTCCTCGGAGTTGAGCTCGAACCGCACGAACACGACGAGCACCACGAGGGAGAGGACAATCGACCCGATGATCACCGGAGAGCTGAAGCCGAACACGGGCGCCTGCACGAGGGCGAACGTGATCGCACCGATGCCGACTATGAAGAGCAGCTGTCCGGTCAGGTCGAAGCTGTGCTTCGTCGGCGAAGAGGACTCCCGGACGAACATGACGGTCAGTCCGGCGGTGACCAGACCCACCACGGGATTCACCAGGAACACGGCCCGCCAGCTGATCGATTCGGTGAGCACCCCGCCAACGGTCGGACCGATCGCGATGCCGATCGCAGCGATGCCCGTCCACAGGCCGACAGCCTTCGCCTTCGCCGCCGGATCCGGATATGCGGCGCCGACCAGCGCCAGCGAGGCCACGTTGACCACCGCCGCGCCGACACCCTGAACTGCCCGGGACAGGTTGAGTACCCCGAGCGACGGAGCAAGGCCGCAAGCCAGTGAGGCAACGCTGAAGATGGCGATGCCGATCAGGAACGCCTTGCGACGGCCGTTGGCATCCGACAACGTCGCGGAGGTCATCATGAACATGCCCATGGTGAGGCTGTAGGCGGCGACGACCCACTGCACTCCGCTCTCGCCCACATCGAAGTCGGACTGGATGGCGGGCAGCGCCACGTTCACGATCGTGGCGTCGAGGAACACCATGAACAGCCCGAGACCGGTTGCCAGCAGTGTGAGGGCGGGGGCGGGGCCGGAACGCTCCGCCGGCGCGTCTATCGGGGGCGCGGCTTCGGACATGCCAGCACCCTACGGGCAATCAGGTCGTGAACTGCGTCCACTACTGTCCCGACGATGCGAATCCGTCTTGCCTTGGCCGCTGCGCTGACCACGTTGCTGGCCGTTGCTGGCGCGTGCACCGGCGATGACGCCGACCCGGCCGCCGACGACGCGGATACCGCGGCCGAGGTCGCAGAGTCCACCGAACCGTCGAGCACGGCCGAAGAGCCGGACACAACCACGGACACACAGGTCCCGGCAGGTGCCGGCCTCGCCGACCAGTACGGGCAGCGGTACTGCGAGGTTCTGGTGGTCACCACGGGCGATGGCGGTGCGACCGCGCAGGTGTGGGGTACCCAGGGCCTCAACGACTGCGACCAGGCAGGATTCGATGCCATCGACGCCGAGGCAACGGCCGCCGAGATGGGAGCCGTGCTGGCCGTGCCCAACGGGCCCCGCTTCTGGGTCCTCGATCGGATCCTCGCCAAAGGTCTCGCCGGTACGGGCGAGCTCCGCACATTCGGCGCAGTGGAGATGCGCTCCATCACGACCGTCGACCTCGAGGAGGGCTTCGGGGACCGCACCCCGTTGACCGAGACTTCCGTGTTGCGCGACACCGAATTCATCTTCGACGAGGGCCGCGAGGTATACGAGCTGACCGGGCCCGACGGCTCCGTGTACGTGATGCAGTCCTACAGCATCGAGATCGACCCGGAGCAGACGCTCGACACACTTGCGGGCTTGGGCGACCGACTTGCCCTGCCCGACGGTTGGTCCTTCCAGGCCAGAGTGCTCGACGAGCCCCTGGTGGTGGAGGACATCGACGGGATTGCGACCGTCATCCAGGACGAGTTCCGCAACTCCTACCAACTCCGCGAACGCGGCTGACCGGCTCCGCGCACGGCTGCGCGTCGCTCACTAGCGTCGCGGCCATGGCTGCGAGCAGGTCACGGCGCGCCCGGGCGTCACGCAAGCGTGCACGGCGGATGGCAAAGGCCGACAACGACCTCACGGATGACCAGTGGGAAGCGCTGAAGGAGGCCTGGGGCGGGTGCGCCTACTGCTCGAAAGACGCCGCTGCGCTCCAGAAAGACTGCGTGCTCGCACTGTCACGCGGTGGCCGCTACACCGTCACCAACGTCGTGCCGGCGTGCCGGTCGTGCAACGCGAGCAAGTGCAACATGGAAACGACGACCTGGATGCGGCGCAAGAAGCTCGACGAGCAGGCCTTCCTGCTGCGCTACCGCGAGATCAGCACCCGCCTCGCGGCCGAGTTCGACCCCGCCTGACCCAGGTCGCCGTCAGTCGACCGGGGGTTGGTTCCACTCGATCCAGCCGCCGCCGGTGCGGCCGTCGGCGGCATCGAATCGGGCAAGGGCACGCGGGAAGCGGGCGAGGCGACCGTCCTCCGGATGGAACAGTCCGACCGGTGAGAACGCCAGTGGCGTGACCGTGAAGTCGAGGTCGCAGTAGCCGATCCGCGTGGTCTCCGGCAGACGCTCGCGGCCCTCGGTGACATCGAGCGACACCTCGTGGGTGTCGACGAACTCACTGGTGTGAGGATCCAACCGGTACGCCACGCCCCAGTCCTCACCGGGGAAGAAGCCACCGACCCCGTGGAAGCGGGTGCTGTCCTCGAGCCGGCCGGCGGTCCAGCTCCACTGGTTGGACCACCAGTCACGCGCAGCACCCCACGAGTGGTCGCGCTGGCCCCAACCGTCGACAGTGATCTTCTCGTCGCCAACCAGCACCTCACCCTGGACGCGGCACGGGATCTCGTAGCGCGGGGTCACCGGCGGCCACATGTAGGCGCCGCGGTCGGTGAGGAAGTCGAGCTCGAACCCGAACGGCACCCGGTCGCCCCGTGGATCCCCATAGACCGACGCCGGGTCGTCGAGAGCAAGCGCGAATGCCTCGAGGTTGACCGACATGTGCTCGTTGGGCGTCTCGATCGCATGGTCGGCCCAGAGCCCGTCGTGGCGGATCTCGAGCGAGCTCGATGAGCTGGGCATGTCGACCTCGTGGTCGATCACGGTCACCAGCGGCCGGCCTTCACCGACCAGGCACGCCCAGTACCAGACCTTGCCGAGATTGGGATAGAAGCCGATGCGGACATAGCCGCCCACCGACAGGTCCTCGGCGAACCAGTCGAGGTAGTAGCTCTCGTTCCAGAGCTCCACCTCCGGGTCGCAATCGTGTCGGTACTCGTCGGCGGGCTCCACAGCTGGCATGTCGACAGCCTCGCACGCTGTGAACGCGCCCCGCAGCCGACAGTAGGGTCATGATGTGCAGTACCTGGATGACGAATGGATGGTGGCAGCCGACAAGGCCCTCGCCGATGGCTGGGCATCGGTTGACGAGCAGGGCGATTCGGAGACCACGATCGGGTACACGGTCAAGGGCGCTCCGTCCGGCAAGGTCACCTACACCGTGCGATTCGGACCCGACGGAGCCGGGGTGTCCGCAGGCAAACCGGAGGGCGATCCCAGCGCCACCATGGAACTCGACTACGACACCGCAGCAGAGATCGCGCAGGGCGAGTCATCCGCACAGGTGGCCTTCATGCAGGGGCGCCTGAAGCTCGGTGGTGACGTGACCCTGCTCATCCGTGGCGCCGACCAGCTCGCCGCCGCCGGAGACGCTCTCGGCTCACTTCGCGATCAGACCCAGTTCTGACCCGGGTACCGTCTCGGAGTGCCCGAGCTCCCGGAGATACAGGCCCACGCCGAACGGCTCACCGAGTCATTCGGCGGCCAGGTCCTGGCGCGCTTCGAGCCGATCACCTTCACGGCGCTCAAGACGGCCGTGCCCGACCCGGGCGGCGCAGTCGGCATGGTGCTGCAGGGTGTCGGTCGGCGTGGCAAGCACCTGCTCATGCGCTTCGGACAACCCGACGGCGACGCCGTCGCGCTCACGTTTGTGGTTCACCTGATGCAGGGCGGCCGCCTCGTGCCCGACGAGAAGCTGAGCCGCAAGCCGCGCTTCGGGATCGCCCGCTGGCGCTTCGAGGACGGCCCGGCCCTGTTGCTCACCGAAGCAGGGACCGAACGCAAGGCCGGCGTGTGGGTGATCGAGGGCGACCCGCTGACCCAGGCGCCACTGGACGGGCTGGGCCCTGATGCCGACGAGGTCGACGAGGCCGCCTTCTCAGAGGCGCTGGCGGCGAAGAACCAGCGTGTGCATGGATTCCTGCGCGACCAGCACGGGGTGACCGGGCTGGGGCGGATGCTGGCCAATGAGACTTGTCACCGCGCCAAGCTGTCGCCTTTCGCCATGAGCGCAAAGCTGACCGACGAGCAACGCTCGGCGCTGTTCACGGCGATGAACGACTGCATAGGCGACGCCCTGGAGCACGAGCGCACCCTGTCAGCGATGTCGAAGTCGGCCGACCGGCCGGGCGCGGTCCACCGCCGCAAGGGTGAAACCTGCCCGGTGTGTGGCGACACCGTGCGAGCCGTCGAGTACAGCCGCTACGAAGTCGACTACTGCCCGACCTGCCAGACCGACGGCAAGGTCCTGGCCGACAACACGACCTCGAAGTTCCTCAAGTAGCCCGACCGGTTCTGTTGGTGCTGGATCACGCCAGGCGTGATCCAGCACCAACAAAGCGGCAGGGACAGGGCACCAGCAGCAGGGCCCGCGCCAGCGGAGCACCGGCCTGCTCAGGATCGGAGGAAATCGGCCGCCAGCAGGTCCATCAACAGGCCGTCGGCCCAGGTGCCGTCGGGCTGTCGCTCGTACTGCCGCAGCAGGCCGACCGACCTGAAGCCGACGCTCGCGTAGCAGGCGATCGCGGCATCGTTGTCGGCCGCGGGGTCGATGGTCACGCGATGGTAGCCCCGCTCGTCGATCAGCCACGAGATGAGGGTACGAAGCGTGCCGGCGCCGAGGCCGCTCCTGTGTGCCGAGGGGTCGATGAAGATGTCGATTCCGGCATGGCGGTACTCCGGGTCGTCCTCCTCCCAGAACTGGACCATTCCGACGATCGTCTCCTGCCGATCCCGGATCGTGAGCTGGTGGGTCTCTGCATCCGCGAGGTTCTCGTCGAACTTGGCGTCCAGATCGTCACCGCGCCAGCGGAGCCACACCTCGGGCGTGGCCCGGATCCGGTTGATCTCGGCCCGGTCGGCCTCGACCGTGGTGACGAGGCTCAGCAGGTCACCACGGATCTCGATCGGCTCGACGACCGGCTGTGGAACGGCATGCGCCATCGCCCCATTCTGGCCAGGTCCCGAACCGAGCGCCTACCGGTTCTCCAGCGCCTGCAACGGCGTTCTGGTCGAGCTGGATCACGCCAGGCGTGATCCAGCGCCAGCAGAACGGTGGTCCAAAACGAAGTCACCGCCCAGTGCCTCCAGATGGTGACGCTGGGCGGTGGTTTCAGTTGCTGGCGGTTGGTCAGATCAGGCCGAGTTCGGCCACGGCGTCGCGCTCCTCAACCAGCTCTGCGACGGAGGCATCGATGCGTGCGCGGGAGAAGTCGTTGATCTCGACATCCTGCACGATCGAGTACTCGCCGTCGGCGCAGGTGCACGGGAACGACGAGATGATGCCTTCGGGCACGCCGTAGGAGCCATCGGACGGAACCGCCATCGACACCCAGTCGCCTTCCGGAGTGCCGAGATGCCAGCTGCGGATGTGGTCGATGGCAGCGTTGGCAGCAGAAGCGGCTGAGCTGGCGCCGCGGGCGTCGATGATGGCGGCGCCGCGCTTGGCGACGGTGGGGATGAAGGTGTCCTCCAGCCAGGCCTGGTCGCCGACCGCCTGGGCGGCGTTGCGGCCGGCCACGTGGCAGTTGAACAGGTCGGGGTACTGGGTGGTGGAGTGGTTGCCCCAGATCGTCATGTTGGTGATCTCGGAGACCGGGGCGCCGAGCTTCTGGCCCAGCTGGGCCATCGCACGGTTGTGGTCGAGGCGGGTCATGGCCGTGAAACGACCCTGATCGAGACCCTCGGCGTTGTTCATCGCGATGAGGGCGTTGGTGTTGGCGGGGTTGCCCACGACGAGGATCTTGACGTCCTTCTTGGCCGAAGCTCCGAGCGCCTCGCCCTGTGGCTTGAAGATGCCACCGTTGGCGGAGAGCAGGTCGGAACGCTCCATGCCGGCCTTGCGGGGCATGGCACCCACGAGCAGGGCCACGTCGGCGTCGCCGAATGCGGTGTTGGCGTCGTCGGTCTGCACGATGTCGGCCACCAGGGGGAACGCGCAGTCATCCAGCTCCATGGCGACCCCACGCAGGGCATCGAGGGCCGGGGTGATCTCGAGCATCTGGAGGATGACCGGCTGGTCCTCACCGAGCATCTCGCCGCTGGCGATGCGGAACAGCAGCGAATAGCCGATCTGGCCGGCCGCTCCGGTGACGGCGACGCGAAGTGGGGCTTTGGGCACGGGGGACTCCTCAGGAGGTGGTGTTTCGGGCGATTCTTGCAGCGGCAAATCTACTGCCTTGCCCGTGCAGCCGGAAAAGGGGGCACTCAGCCCTTGCGGGTGTTGCCGATCCAGGACTGGTACAGGTCGCCGTAGACGCCGCCCTCGGAGACGAGCTCGGCGTGCGTGCCCTTCTGCACGATCTCGCCGGCGTCGAACACGACGACCAGGTCGGCAGCCTCTGCGGTGGAGAGCCTGTGAGCGATGCTGACCGTGGTGCGCCCCTCCGCGAGCGTGGCCAGGGCTTCGCCCAGCTTCCGTTCGGTTTCGGGGTCGATGTTGGAGGTTGCCTCGTCGAGGATCAACAGGCCGGGATCGGCGAGCTGGGCCCGGGCCAATGCGACGAGTTGGCGCTCGCCGACCGACAGCGCGTCGCCGCGCTCCCCGACCTCGGTTTCGAGTCCGTCGGGCATGCCGGCAAGCCATTCCTTGAGACCGAGCTGCTCGAAGGACGCCATGACCTCGTCGTCTGTGGCGTCGGGACGGCCGTAGCGGACATTGTCCAGCATCGTCGTGTCGAACAGGAAGCCGTCCTGGGGCACCAGCCGCACACCGGCGGCTCGCTGCACCCGACCGACACCCCGAAGATCCACACCGCCTACCGACACGGTGCCCGCGGTCGGGTCAGCCAGTCGGCAGAGCAGCTTCGCGAACGTCGTCTTTCCGGAACCGGTCTCGCCCACTATCGCCACGTTGATCCCGGCGGGCAGGTGCAGGTCGACATCGCGGAGCACCGGCCTGCCGGGCTCGTACTCGAAGCACACACCCTGGGCATCGATCGACAGTTCCCCGGGTGGAAGCACATCGGAGTGGTCCGGCTCGGGCACGTCCACCGGTTCCTCGATCAGGTCGAGCACCTTGCGCCAACCGGCGAGCGCGGTCTGTGTCTGGTCGAGGATCTCGCCGATCTCGGCGACGGGCTGCACGATCAGGTTGGTTATGAACAAGCAGGCCACGAGGGTGCCCGCGGCCATGCCCCAACCCGGCCCCCACCACACCCCGACACCGACGACACCTGCGAGGGTGAGCCCGCTGAACAGGTCGGAAACGGGGAACATAATGGCGAAGTAGAACCGGGCGACGAGCTGGTTGCGGTACTGCTTCTCGATCGATTCGTGGAGCTCGCGCCGGGCACGCCGCACGGCGCCGTAGGAGCGGAGGACCCGAACCCCGCCGATGGTCTCCGAGATCGTGGAAAGGGTGTCGGACACGCTGGTGCGCAGGTTGTCGTAGGCGCGCAGTTGGCGCTTCTGGACGGTGCGCATGATCGGCACAACCGGGACCAGCAACACGAACACGACCACCGCGAGCTGCCACTGGTAGGCGGCCAGCGCTATCAGCGCGACCACGATCATCGTGAGGTTGACCACCCAGGAGATGGCTCCCCAGGACGCGAACTGTGCGAGCACCTCGATGTCGGAGGTTACGCGTGCCACCAACACGCCCCGCTTGGAGTCGCCATGGTGGGCGAGGCTCAGGTCGTGCACATGGCCGAAGGCGCGGGTGCGCAGGCCATAGAGCACCCGCTCGGCGGTCGTCATGAGGCGCAGGAGGGTGAACCGGTCAAGCACCGCCAGGGCGAGGATCGCCACGTATGCGACAAGGCACGCCGTGACGATGAAGGTCCAGTCGGGCCCGGAGTCGCTGAAGCCCTTGTCGAGGATCTGCTGGATCGACACGGGCACAACGAGTCGACCGGCGGACACCACCATCGCGAAGCTGACCGAGGCGAAGAAGCCCTTGCGCAGCTCGGGGCTGGCCGCCACACCGGCCCGCAGCACCTCGAGTGCCTTGGCCTCCGACGGCTCGTCGTCGGTCTTGGGAGCCGGGTCGATGATGCTCACAGCCGGCCTCCCCCATCTACTGGCGATGGCGCTGCGGAGGGCTCTTCCTCGAACGGCTCGTCTTCGTAGGCGGTCACCAGTGCGACGTATTCGGGGTCCTCGAGCAGTTCCTCATGGGTGCCGACCGACCGCACTGTGCCCTCGTCGAGGTGCACGATCCGGTCCGCGAGCTGGATGGTGGAGAGCCGGTGGGCTATCACCAGCATGGTCGTGTCCCCCTGGCGCAGGCCTTCGAGGATCGCTGACTCCACCACGGGGTCGACCGCCGACGTCGAGTCGTCGAGCACCACCACACGAGGCCCGCCGGCCAGGGCCCGGGCCAGCGCGACCCGCTGGCGCTGGCCTCCCGAGAGCGTGATGCCGCGCTCGCCCACGACCGTGTCGACGCCGTCCGGGAGTTCGTCGACGAAGCCGGCCGCCATGGACCTCTGAAGGGATCTGGCAACCTCGACGTCGTCGACTTCGCGTCCCAGTCGGACGTTGTCGGCGATCGACTCGGCGAACAGGTAGCTCTCCTGGAAGGCGATGGACACGTTTCGCCGCAGCTCGTCGGCGTCGAGTTCGGATGTGTCGACCCCGCCGATGCAGATCCGGCCGTCATTGGGGGCATCGAGGTGTGCCAGCAGGTTCACGAGGGTCGACTTGCCCGAGCCCGTGGAGCCCACGAGGGCCATCACCTCACCCGGCTGGGCGGTGAAGCTCAGGTCGTGCAGCACCGGCGATTCGCCGTAGGCGAAACCGACGCCATCCAGCTGCAGCGACAGCGGGCCGGCAGGCAAGGTGGCGGTGGCGGTGCCCTTCCGGGCAACGGTCGCCGGCACCTCGGTGCTTCCGGCGGCGCTGGGCTCCACGACCTTCCACTGTGCCGGGGTGATCTCGTCCTGCTCAGGTGCGTAGGCGGGGTCGGTGGGCTCGGTGAGCAGGTCATCGACGCGTGCGATCGACACGACCGCCCGGGGCATCGCCTGGAACAGGAAGCCGACCACCCGCATCGGGAACGCCAGCCAGCCGAACAGCGCGATCGCCTGCACGAGGTCACCCGCGGTGGCGCCTCCCTGTTCGATGCGCCATGCGCCGGCGAGAAGCAGGGTGACCATGCCCAGATTCGGCAGCATGGTGATCATCGGCTCGAAGATCGAATGGAGCCGGGCGAGCCCGATGCGCTCCTGGGCGAGGCTGTCGGATGCCTCGTTGAATCGCTCTCGTTCCGGGCCCTCGCGGGCGAGGGTCTTGACGACCATCACGCCGTCGAAGCTCTCGTGGGCGATCGAGGACACGACGCCGAGCTTGGCCTGCACCCGCGCAGCCGGTTCGTGGATCCTGTTGGTGTAGTACTTCGACAGCCAGGCCAGCGCCGGGAACAGCAGCAGTGCGACCAGGGCGAACACCGGGTCCGCCAGCCACAGGCTGACCAGCGAAACGATCGACAGGGCGGCCACTCCGAGGGAGAACGGCAACGGCATCAGCATCTGGGTGGCCGTGAGGACGTCGACGTCGGATGTGGCCAGCAGCTGGCCGGTCGGTCGCCGGCGGTAGGACGACGACGGCATCTCGAGCAGCCGGTCAGCGACTGCCGTGCGCAACGAGCGCTGCATGCGAGCCTCGGTCACCGACCCGAACCAACGGCGCACCACGACCGTCAGTCCGCGAAGTGCTCCAACGGCCATGAGGGCGATGACCGCCCACCACACCGTGGAGCTCTCGACTCCCGTGGTGAAGGCCGGCTCGATCACTTCGTCGGTCACCCGGCCGAGGATCACCGCGGCCGCCACGAGCATCACCGCCCAGCCGACACCGCCGAAAATCGACAACACGAACGGCCCCGGATGGAGCTTCACGAAGCGCCACACGAGCTTGAAGCCCATCGAGATCGACAGGGCCGCCTCTTCGCCGTCGCCCATCGTTGCGCCGGCGCCCTCCGCCACGGTCTCCCGGTCTTCGTCGGTAGTCCCGACCGGAGGGTCGCCGAAGACGCCACCGCCCGAGGGCGACTCGTCGTCGGGTACCTCTTCGTCTGTGGGGGTGTGCGCGGTCACGACGGAATGCAACCTAAGGGTGGGGTGAGACGTTCCACGCTACGCCCTGCAGGGCTGTGGACGCCCACCGGGTTAGCCCTGAAATGTTCGAGCTGGATCACCGAAACCGTGATCCAGCTCGAACGGAGCACTGAGAATGAGCCGCCCCGGGGACCGGGGCGCCAACCGGGATCGGGTGGGTCAGCCGGGGAGCTGGATCGACTTGGTCTCGAGGAACTCCTCGAGACCCCAGCGACCACGCTCACGGGTATTGCCGGACTGCTTGTAGCCACCGAACGGGGCTGCCGGGTTGAACGAGCCACCGTTCACGTCGATCTGGCCGGTCCGCATCCGGCGTGCGACCGACAGGGCACGGTCCTGGTCAGCCGACTGCACCGCTCCGGCCAGGCCGTAGACGGTGTCGTTCGCGATCTCGACGGCCTCGTCGTCATCGGAGTAGGTGATGATCGACAGCACCGGGCCGAAGATCTCCTCCTGGGCGATTGTCATGTCGGGAGTCACGTCGGTGAACACGGTGGGCTTCACGTAGTAGCCCTTCTCCATGTCCTCCGGCTGCTCGGGGCCGCCCAGGGCGACTGTGGCACCCTCGTCGATGCCCTTCTGGATGAAGGAGCGCACACGCTCCTGGTGGGCCTTGGAGCTGAGCGGGCCGAGGGCGTGGAACATGTCGGGCTCGTCGGCCTTGGGGTCGACGAGACGGATCTGCGAGGCCTCGGCGAGGATCGCGTCGGTGTACTCGTCCTTGCGGGACTCGGGCACCAGCAGGCGGGTGAGCGCCGAGCAGGTCTGGCCGGAGTTGAGCATGCAGCCGAATACCGAGGCGAGGCCGATGGCGGCCGGATCGGCGTCGTCGAGCACGATGTTGGCGGACTTGCCGCCGAGCTCGAGGCCGACACGCTTGGCGGTGGCGGCAGCGGCGCGCTGCACCTCGGCGCCGGCGCGGCCGGAGCCGGTGAAGCTGACCATGTCCACGTCGGCATGCGAGCTGAGCGCCGCGCCCACCTCGGGGCCGGTGCCGACGACCATGTTGAACACGCCTGCGGGCAGGCCGACCTCGTCGAGAACCTCGGCGAGGATGTACGCGTTGAGCGGGGTGATCTCAGACGGCTTGAGCACCACGGTGCAGCCGGCTGCGAGCGCCGGGGTGACCTTGCAGATGATCAGGTAGAGGGGGTAGTTCCACGGCGTGATGGCGCCGACGACACCGATCGGCTCGCGGACCACCAGCGAGTTGCCGACCGTTTCCTCGAACTCGTAGTTCTCGACGAGGTTGGCGAACGAGTCCCACTCACCGAGCGACAGCCCGGCCTGGACCATCTGGGCGAAGGCCTTGGGAGAGCCGACCTCGGCGGAGATCGTGTCGACGATGTCGTCGTAGCGGGCGGCAAGGTTGGCACCGATGTCACGCAGGTACTTGGCGCGGATGTCGGTGGGGGTGTTCGACCAGGAGTCGAAGGCCTCCTTGGCGGCTGCGACGGCGGCGTCGACATCGGCCGCTGTGCCTTCGGGTACGCGCCCGATGACCTCTTCGGTGGCGGAGTCGATCACGTCGATCGTGTTGCTCCCGGTGCCGGGAGCCCACGTGCCGTTGATGTAGTGGTTCTCGTAGACCTTCACTGTGTCCCCTTTTGGTCGCCGGGCCGTCCTTGCGGGGGTTTCCCGTCGTCAGCAGCCGGCCCGCGTGACTGCGGTCCCGCGATCGTACCGACACCTGATTCCGCGTGCTCGTCGGATGCAACGGCAGCCCTGCCCAATTCCTGACGTTCTCTGCCACACCCTCCCCCTTTGCTGGCGCTGGATCACGCCACGGGTGATTCAGCGCCAACGAAACCGGCCTGGGCGATACGGATCCCCTTGCGGACCCTCGACACCACAGAGAGCGGGTTGGCCCACACCTCCCTATCGGTCACAGCTACAACCGCGAATCCGTCGGCCTCGAGCTGGGCAAGCCGACGGCGGTCGTGCTCGGTGTCGGTGAGGCTCGAATGGTGCAGCTCGCTTTGCACCTCGACCACGACGGGCAGGTGCTCATGCAGGAAGTCCACGCGCGCCGACCAGTGGCCGTCGCCCAGGTCGACCTGTCGGCGGACCGCTATTCCGGCTCGGGCCAGGATCCTCTCGACGCGGGCCTCGAGCATCGAATCCGGCGGCGTGTAGCCATCTCCGCGGGCGAGGTAGAAGCGGCGCAGGTTGGCGATCCCGTTGCGGCCCGAGGCGGACAGGTCGGCCAGCATCATCGCCAGCGAACGCCCGCTCAACAGCTTCATCGACCACAGCTGGTCGACGAACCGCTCTGCACGCTCGTACTGCATCGTGCCCATCAGCTGCATGGCGACCAGTTCGGGGCGGGCCACCCGTACTCCGTCGTGGCGGGTTACCCAGCGCTCATCGAGACTGCGGACCGTGCGCAGCTCCAGACCGTCGAGGTGGCGGTGGCGCCTGATCGCCGTGGTGACCTGCACCGGGTCTTCCAGCCTGCACCCGCGCAACCCCCACCAGGCGCCGGCCGACTCGTGCGACAGGATCGCCTCTTCGGCCACGGTCATCACGTAGCCGGCCACCCGTTGTGCTGGCGTGTGCGGAGCCGCCCGGTGCCGCAGCACGGTCGGATTGGTGAGCTCCCAGTCGGACCCGTGCTGCATCCGGTTGACCTGCTGTGGACTCATGCCCCGGGCCAGAAGCTGGCGGGTGGTGACCAGTCCGTGCTGGTCGGCGGCGAGTGTGATTGCTCGTTGATCTCCCATGACCCGACCATCGCCGCGCACGGGGACCCTGACAACGGGTCGCGCGACCCGGTCACAAGTCACCACCGGTCTGCTAGGACCGCACCGGACGTCCGGAGACCCGCATCGCCGGGGCTTCTGTTGGTGCTGAATCACGCCTGGCGTGATTCAGCACCGACAAAGCGAGAACGGATGGCCGTCGCCCAACGACAGCAATAGGCGTGACGGGTCGGTGGGACCCGGGAACTCAGCGAGAGGCAAGCCAGTTGCCGACCACTTCGGTGGTGGCGGCGAGACAAGCCGGGTCGACGGTGCCGGGCACGAGTATGAACTCATCCGCGCCAGCGGCAGCTGCATCGTCGAGAACCCGTTCGAGGCGGGCCGGGTTCCACACGGGTGCATCATCGGCAAGCGACCGCGCGATCGTCTTGCCGAAGATCTCCAGGTAGTCGTAGGTGAACTGCCGCAGCTCGGCCTGCGGGTCCGGGGTACCGAGTAAGTAGAAGCAGCCGGTGATGAACCGGGGCCCGGCGTCGCGCCCGGCACGGTGCCACTGCGCCTTGGCCGCCTCGGCGGACTCGCGGATCTCGTGGCCGTCCGCGGTGAGGGCGAAGCCCGATACGCCGTCGGCCCACTTGGCCGCCCGACCGAGTCCCTTGGGGCCCATCGCCCCGGCGAGGATCTCGATGCCATCTCCCTGCACCGGGGTGGGGCCGACAGGGTCGGCCCCCTCAAACGGGGCGTTGCCTGCCCAGATCGAGCGCATCTCCGCCACGGCCTGGTCGAGGCGTTCGTGGCGGTTGTCGAAGCTGGAGTCGGCCGCCCGGTAGTCGTGCTCGCGGCCACCGACTCCCACGCCGACGACGAGCCTGCCATCGCAGAGCACATCGAGCGTGGCGAGCTCCTTTGCGGCCAGCGCCGCTGGGTGGAACGGCGCGACCACGAGGTTGGCGAACACCTTCACCCGCTCGGTGAGCGCAGCCGCGGCTGACAGCGTGACCATCATCTCGACATTGCGGAATGTGATCCGCTCGCCACAGCTGATCGACGAGTAAGGCCCCGCGTCAATCCCAGCAGACCATTCGAGGGTGGTGGCCCTCGAGTACCCCTCCGCCATAGTCGGCAACGCCACACCGATCTTCATCACAAGCGAACCTAGCCCTGGGCGGGCACCCGACTCACCACTTCGGCGTCACAACCCGACCGGTCGCACAGCTGCCAGTCGCTGACGGTCACCGTGCCCGGAGCCGGATCGTCCTTTACGCGGATTCGAGCCACCCCGCGGGTTTCGTACTCACCATCTTCGTCGTGGTCGAGTTCGGCCTCGAGCACCAGGGTCGGTTCGTCCGTTCCACAACATAGGACACCCACCGAACTGCCCGGTTCCCCCTTCGAACCGAGGCTCCACACCGAGAGTTGGCCCCCGAACAACGGTTCGCTGGAAGCGCTTCCTGCCCACACGACGTCCAGGTTCGTTTCGGGTAGCACGGTGTCTCCAACCACCCGGAAGATGGACCCGTTCTCTTCATCGATCGTCAACTTGATGCTCGGTGGATCAGTCGGCTCGCCTGTGATCACGAGTAGACGTGCGTCCTGGATCCACGGCAGCTCGACCCCTGCCGGCATCGTGCAACCGAGGCATTCCCATTCGGCGTCCATCGTCGACTCCGCCAGAACGGTCATGGAAACCGTGCGGTCCGAGAGGTCATCGATGGTCGCTACACCGCACAACGGCACTGCCAGGGAAACCGTCTGTTCCGAACGGGCGTAGGTGTCATAGACCGACTCCGCGTCGCACTCGGCGACAGCAACAGTGGTCTTGCCGGGCCCCGGAGAGCCGCGCGACGCCGTCACGTTCTTCGACACCGCCGCAGGAAGACCCATCGCTTGGTCGGCGATGTCGAGGAGCAAGCGCACCTCCTGAACCCGCTCGGTCCCGGACAGGTCGGGAATACGGAAGTGCAGATCGTGCTCAGGGACACCCCCGGACCGGCTACAGACGTGGGGGAAGTCGATCCCGCTCCAGAGCACGGAGCAGTTCTGCTCGCCGCCGTGGGCATACCCGCTATCCGGATCGTCCACTGCCAGACCGGGATCGGTATAGGTGCCGGTGGCCAACTCCGGTCGAATGACCACACCGTTGACCAGGAGACCCAGTTCAGCAACGTGCAACTCGCTGCCGACCACGCCATCTCCGTGGAACAGGACGCGGATTCGCTTGCCATGAAGCACGTGGTTTCCGGCCTTCAGCGCGTTCGGGCAGCTGCCGAGGTCGACGATCGTCTCCATGTGGTCGTCCACCCGGCCTCGGTCGAGGCTGTTCATCTGGCAGATCACCGGGGTTCCGGGCCCGTCATCGATCAGCACGTTCAACTTCCGATTCGCGGGGAACGACCGAGGATCCTCGAAGCTCTTGAACCGCAGCGCGAGTGAGTCGACATCGCCACCACCCGGAAACCCGATCTCAGCTTCCACGAGGAGGTTGGATGGCTGGCCCAGAACAGGGAGTAGCCCGCTTGGCCAGGCTTCAGGGTCAGCTGCGGCCGAACCGGTCGGATCTCCCGGTCCGAGGCCGGAGGCCAACATCGTCAGCTCAGGTTGGGTGTGCGCATCGGCGGCCTGCGCGAGGGCAGGCCATCCGTCTACCGCGCACATCGATACGTTGCCGGCCTGGTGGTCGACGCTGGTCCCGGCCCCCAGGACCACTGTCACCCCCGGCTGCGCGGGGTCACAGCTGCCTGCCCCGCCCGGATCGCTGCCGAACACGTAGTTCACCTCGGAGGTGAAGTCGATCGAGCCCTTCTCGCCAGCATCGAACCAGAACACGTCAAGCGAGCCGGTCGGTGCGAATCGCACATCGCAGCCGGAGTCGAGCAACGAATTGAGCTGGCTGACCGCGACCGGCCCGTACAGGCCAGGATCCACACTGGCCACTCCCGGCGGCGAGCACTCCGGCACGGCAGGCTCGTTCCCTGGCTTGGGGGGCAGGTTGAGCGGGACGGTCTGTGCTGCCACCCCGGGATCGCCACAGGTCGGGCTGCCGCCGTCATCGGCATCCACCAACACCCTGCCGGGGTCAGCCGGGTGGTCTGAACTGCTCGGACAGTCGGAGCCGGCTCCCTGCACATACCTTCCCGAAACCCACGCTCCGGGCCCGGGCCCGGGTCCGGCCACGGCCCCCGCGCCGCTCACCCTCACATCACCCACGAACGTCAGCGGTGATTCACCCTGGTGCCTGAGCGTCACCGAGGAGTCCACCAAGTCCAACGGAGAAGCCAGGGCCTGACCGCGGTACTCGTCACCCAGGACCTTCAGGTCGCCGTTCACATTGGGGTTGGGGTCGAGTGCAGCGGTGCACGAGAGCAACACATCCTCTTCCGGGTCCGTGGGGTCGGACGCGTCGCCCAGCAGCTGCATGCTCACGGTGCCGGGGATGGTCGGGCAGTCCGTCACAGGACTGTCGGAGGCCCGCAGCTCGACCACGCCGACCTCCAGCGCACCGTCAGCGGCACGAGCCTCACGGGCCAGGCTCTGCTGGGAGATGGCGCTCGAGTGGGTGGCGAAGGAGAGCCCCAGAAGCGCGGTGATGACGGTCAGGCCCACACCCATTGCGGCCAGTACGACACCAAGCACATAGCCCGACTGATTGCGCGCCCGGCGGACGCCGAACCCGGCCGGACCAACTGGTGAAGGGCTGTTGGCAACGCTCATGGGCGTTCGACTCCGATTGACGCGGGGCCGATGGCCGCGTTGGCCCGAACGGCAAGTGACGCGGTCGTTCTGGACGGCACCGGACAGGGGTTGCCGACGTCGCGGACCTCGAACGGGCCGGTCGCCGCGACCCAGCGATCGATCGGGCGCACGCACGGAGTGGTTCCGTCTTCTTCGAACCCTTCGTAGGCGAACGTGACGCGATAGCCGGTGGCCCCGGCAAGCGGCTCGAAGAACACCGTGTCGCCGACCCACGTCGGCGGGGCCGGCTGTGCCGGAGTTCCACCAACCCGGACGAAACGGCTGGCGGTGGACTCGAGGCCGTCGGCATCCGTCACGGTCAACACCACCAGGTAGCTCCCCGGATTGGTGAACGTGGCCGGCGCGGGCGTGCCGGATCCCGAGAACCCGGCACCGGCGGGCGATGCGGCGTCGAACGCCCACCTGCGGGACTGGATCCCGAAGTCGTCCCCTGACGTGTCCACGAACGTGAGCGTCTGGGGTGCAGGGCTTGTGGTCGATGGGTCGTCAAAGGACGCTGTTGGCGGGGCGTTGATCCGGAAGTCGGTTGTCTCCACGGGGCTGGCGGCGTTCACGGGAATCCTCGCGATTGTGAACCTGCCGGAGTCGCCCGCGAGAAACTCGTGCGCCCACACCGACTGGTCGGACTCCGCCAGCACGACGGTGGAACCCAATGGCCGCAACTCCCACCCCGCGAAGTTGTCGGCATCGGTACTGAAGGTGACGGAGACGTCGGACTCCGTGCTTGCCACCAGTTGGAGAAGCCCGTTCCCGGAGGCCTTCGGCGCGGGTGAGATCGCTATGGGCCCGGACGCCGGTGTGCCAATGGCCACGTCCACCGAGCTGACATCGGCCCCGCCCTCGACGTCGGTCGCCGTGACGGTGACGGACACCGTGGCGGCCGTGACGTCCACGGGGATGTCGAAAGACGCGTTGCCGCCCCCTTGCGTGCCCACTCCGCCTGCGTCGTCAACCGGGTAGGACCAGAGCAGCTGCGGTGTCGCACTGGCGTCGGGGTCGTGTGCCGTGGCCGTGCAGGAGACGGTGCGACCAACTGCTGTGCATTCACGTGTGTCGATCACCGGGTCCTGGTTCGTCAGGAGCACGCGTTGCGAAGCGGTGCCGACGTTTCCCGATTCATCGGTTGCGCGAAGGGTGACCACGTACTCGGCGTCGCTCGCGGTCGCGAACGATGCGGTCGTGGTCTCTCCGGTCGTTGCGGACAGGCCGGCGTTGGCAGGGCCGTCGATCGACCATGCGAACAAGAGAGGGTCGGTCGAGTCGGGGTCCCACGACTGCGCGGCGCTGAGTTCCACGGTCAGTGGCCCGTCCTTGGACCGCTCGGTCCTGGACTCCTGCGAGATGATCGCGACCGGGCGCTGCGTGCCCCCGAATCCGAGCAAGGCGGCTGCAGAGGCCCTCCGGCTTGCGGTTACCGAGGTTTCGTGGCCGCTTTCGAGCGTTGCCTCGACCGTCACGCGACCGCAATCGCTGTCGCAACCGGCCGTGATCGTCGTTGCGCCCCGGATGATCTCTGTCTGGTCGATCACGTTGTGCGCCGCAGTGAGATCACAGGTCCACCGCATCAGGCTCGATCCGCCTGAGCCGGTTCCGTACACGACGAACTGCTTCGAGTCCCCGAGGTCGTAGATGTTGAGTAGCACCTGGTCGACCTCCGCTCCCGTGCAGGCTTTCAGGTCATCCGACTCGTCGGTTATCAGCTCTGCGGACGAGACGTCACGGGTCACGTAGGTGTTGAGCAGCCTCGACTGCCCTGCATCGGTGAACCCTGCTGCCGCTGGTGCCTGGCTGGTGAAGATCAGCACCAGCCAGGCTCCCACCGGTCCGATCAGGATCACGGACAGGGCGATGCCCACGAGCATCTCGACGAGCGTGAAGCCTGCCTGGGACCGCAACCGCCGGTCGGCCGTCCGTCGGGCGTCGGGGCGAGCGCGCGAACCCATCAGGATTCGTTCCTGACAACGACCTGCCCGGTCGCGGTCTGCTGGCCGTCAGAGGCCTCGACCTTCACTTCGACCGTAAGGCGGTGAGCGTCAGAACTCCCCGTGCAGGGTCCCCACCCCGAACCGTTCCATTCCTCGACCTTCGTAACGGCCCAGGAGTCAACGCTGGCACTCGCCGCGAACCAGGCCGGCTCCGGCTCCGGGAAGGTGCCGTCCCCCGGCGAACAAGAACCGAGCGTCTCACCCTTGAAGCTCTCCGCGTATGCCGACAGTGCGGCATCGGCCAACTGGGTGTCCTTCGCACTCGTGGACGACCGAACGGTGGTGAGTAGACCGGCCGCCAGGGAGAGCACGACACCTGACACCAGGGCGAGGCTCACGATCGCTTCCAACAGCGTGAAGCCTGCCTGGCCGCGGCGGGAGAGGCGGGTGTGCATGAATCCGCCCTGCGGGCTGCGGCCGCTGCTGGTCACAACTCCCCTTCCCTGGCCCATTACCCCATCTGTGGCCGATCAACAGCCACTTCGGGGATCCCACAAGGCTTGTCGGCGTCAAAGGCACCGTCAAGGTAGGGGGCCTTCAGGTGCATGGGTGATTGACCCGGAATCCAAGCATCGGCTCAGGTTGCATACAGCCCCCACGACTCGAGGATCGGCTCCGCCATCAGCGCAACGCCGAATCCGCCGAGCACGAACCCGGGGCCGAAAGGCACCTGTGCCTTGCGGCCGCGCACCCCCAGAGCCACGAATCCGATCAGCAGGCCCAGCGCCGAGGCCGCCAGCAGGGTGATCACCCCAAGTGCGACACCGGCCATCGGGCGCGTTCCGCCGTAGAAGCCGACCAGCAAGCCGACCGACACCGCCAGGCGCACGTCGCCGAAGCCCATGCCGGCGGGGATCGCGAACCACAGCAGGAACAACGGCCCTGCCACCACTGCCACCCCGATCAGCGCCACAAGCAGGCGGCCCCACTCCCCTGTCAGGCCGGCGGCTCCGACAGACACCGCCACCAGCACACCTGTGGCCGGCCACACGATCGCGGTTGGCACGATCAGGGTCCGCAGGTCGATCACGGCAACCGCCAGCGCCACCGGGATGAACCACAACACCGGTGCGAGCAGCCAGGTCGTGCCGAGCACCCACAGCGCCAGCACGAAGGCAACGGGAGCAGCCAACTCCACCAGAGGGTGGTATCCGGGGATGCGCGCGCCGCAGCTACGGCACTTGCCGCGTAGCGCCACATACGACGCAACCGGCACGTTGTCGTATGCCTTGATGACCGCCGAGCAGGAACTGCACCGGCTCTTGCCGTGGATCACCTCGCGCCATGGGCGCGATCCCCAGACGTCGCCGAACTCGTCGGGCTCGTCGAGCTTGTGGGGCAACCGGTCGATGATGACGCACACGAACGAGCCGATCGCCAGGAACACGAAGCACCCGACTACGAGCAGGATCGTCGTGGTCACGGCGTCACCCTGTCAGCCCCATGTGCGGGCTGCCGAATCCGAGGGCCGGGGATGGTCAGTTGCCCGTTCCGCCGAGAGGCTGGCCGGTGAGAGGGTCCGTGCCGAGCGGCTGGGAACCGGGGGCGGTGGGGTGTGGTGCCGCACCGGCGGACTGACCGGGCTGGGTCGCGCGGCCGGTGACCGGATCGAGAACTGCGCCGGGTGGCAGCTCGATCTCGTCGGAGTAGACCGAATTCGCAACAGCTGCGTCGTAGGTGACCACCCCGGCCTTCACCAGCTGGTTGAGGGAGTGCTCGAGCAGCATCATCCCGTCCTTGGATCCGGTCGCGATGGCGTTGCGGATCTGGCGGGTCTGGCCCTCGCGGATCAGGTTGGTGATCGCTGTGGTGCCCATCATCACCTCGTACGCCGCCACGCGGCCGCGGCCGATGCGCGGGATCAGGCGCTGGGAGATCACCGCTGCGAGGGTCATGGAGAACTGGGTGCGGATCTGGGGCTGCTGGTCGGCCGGGTACGCATCGACGATGCGGTCGACCGTCTGGGCGGCATCGTTGGTGTGCACCGTGCCGAACACCAGGTGGCCGGTCTCCGCGAGCGTGAGCGCGAGGCGGATCGTTTCCAGATCGCGCATCTCGCCCACGAGGATCACGTCGGGGTCCTCACGCAACGCCGAACGCAGCGCCTCGGCAAAGCTCGTACAGTCGCTGCCCACCTCGCGCTGGTTGACCAACGCCGTGGCCGAGGAGTGCACGTATTCGATCGGGTCTTCGATCGTGAGCACGTGCACCGGGCGGTGCTGGTTGATCCAGCCGATCATCGCCGCCAACGTGGTGGACTTGCCCGACCCGGTGGGGCCGGTCATCAGCACGAGGCCGTAGGGTCGGTTGACCAGCGCTGCGGTGCTCTCGGGCAGGCCGATCGACTCAGGTGTCGGGATCTCCGACGGGATGAGGCGGAGGGCGAGCGCGGGGCGGTCGCTCTGGAAGAAGGCGTTGGCCCTGAACCGGGCGGAGTGTTCCGCTGACTGCCAGGCGAAGGACATGTCGACCTGGCGCTCCGTGTCGAGCCTGGCCCGGTCAGTCGACGAGAGCAGGCCGTCGGTGACCGAGTCGAGGAACTCTGCGGTGCACATGGGCGCGTCGGGGATAGTCACGAGCTGGCCGTCGATGCGAACCCGGGGGGCCGAACCGACCGACAGGTGCAGGTCGGTGGCCTCGGTGGCCATCAGATAGGAGAGGTACGGGTCGAGCGGCGCAGTGGCGGTCACGAAGATCCCTTCATCGCCGCAAAACTAGAACAGGCGGGGCCGAAGCCCCGCCTGTTCGTCAGTTCGTGAGCATTCCGTCTACGAGTCGCAGTCGCCATCAGCGTTGGACCCGAAGCCGACGGGGGCATTGGCGCTTCCGGCCGTGTTGGAGATGGACCAGTACTTGCCTTCAAGGGTTCCCGCGTTGTCGATGACACTTGATGCATCCAAGAAATCGAGAACAACAGCCGGAGGTTGCCCGCCCTCGGCGATGGCCGCCTGATTGGCTGTAATCATTGTGTTCTTCTCAACCTGACAGGCACTGTCGTCGGCATTGTCGGTGAGGTTCCCGACAGCGAACACAGCTACACCGCCCAGCACGGCGAGGATGGCGATCACAACCAGCAGTTCGATCAGGGTGAAGCCGCTCTGGCCACGGTTGCGCTTGCGTTCGTTGATCATGTTCATGAACTCTCCCTTGGGGGTTCTGGTTCCCGGACGTGCCCGCCCCGGGCCCGCCAGGAGATACCCCAACCCCCCTAGCCGATCTGACAATGTCACTAGCTGGGCCAGCCTGCTGTCAACTACCGATCGACGGCCCGGGCACATCTCCCCAACAGAACCGCTCCAGCGCACGGTCCAACATCCACGGCCCTAAAAGTCGACCTGGTTGTAGATGCCGTACATGGCGCTCACCATCGCGACCGCCACGAAACCCACGACCACACCGATGAAGATCACGGTGAGCGGCTCGAACCAGGCGGTCATCTTCTCGATCGCGTACTCGAGCTCCTCCTCGTAGAAGCCGGCCGCGTTCTCGAGCTGGCCCGACAGCTCACCGGAGCGCTCCCCCACCCGGATCATCTGGATCACCGTCGCCGGGAACAGGTCCGTGTCTGCCAGGGGGCCCGCGAACCCGGCACCCTGAAGCACCGCTTCCATCGCAGTGGTGAGCCGTTCCTTGAACACCAGGTTGTTGGAGGCATCCACGGCGCTCGGCAGCGCCTGTGGCAACGCCACACCCGACTCGAGCAACGCCCCCAGCACCCGGGTGAACCGCTCGGTCGAGGAGTACTGGACCACCTTGCGGGTGAGCGGCAGGCGTAGCAGTGCTCCGTCGATCGCCCGTCGGCCGGTGGGTGTGCAAGCCCAGATCAGCCCGAAGATGAGCAGCAACGCCAGCACGATGCCGGTGATAATCCCGTATGGCGAGGTGACGAAATCGGCCACCGACATCAGCATCCGGGTGGGCAGGGGCAGCTCGGCGTCGAACTCCTCGAAGAACGTCGCGAACCGCGGGATCGCGAATACCACGATCACGCCGACCACCACGATCGACAGACCCAGCAGGATCATCGGGTACACGAGCGCCCGGCGCACCGCCCGGCGCAGCTCGATGTCGCGCTTCACATATGTGTGCAGCCGCTGGAAGGCCACGTCCATGCGGCCGGTCAGTTCGGCGGCGCCGAGCATCGCCATGAAGTAGCTGGGGAACACGTCGGAGTGCTGCGCCAGCGCGTCGGTGATGCGGGCACCCGTGCCGACCTGTTCGAGCACGTCGTTGAGCACCTCGCGGAACCGCTTGTTCTCAGCGTCGATGGCCAGGTTGCCGAGCGCCTCGGTCATGGGCACGCCGCTGCGAAGGAACGTGGCCATCTGCCGACTGAAGTGCATCACCTCTTCGAGGGGCACCTTGGCCGGGGTGATCTCGGTTTGCAGGCCCTTGCGTTCGCTGATCTTGCGCACCCGCAAGCCCTGCACGGCGAGCTCGTTGCGGGCCTGGTTGACCGACGCTGCCCGGGTATCACCCTTGACCGTGTTGCCTTCGAGGTCGACCGCTTCGTAGCGGAACTTCGACAGCTTCTTCGCCTGGGCAGACCTGCGTGGCTTGCGACCCTTCCCGCCAGGATCCCCTGCGCTGCCACCGTGGGGCCCGCCCTGCTCGAGCGTCGCCGCATCGGCGGCCTGCGCCGCTCCAGTGCCGCCCGGATCGGGGGGACGTGTCGGATCAGTAGTGGTCATCAGCCCGCCTCACGGGGTGGGTCGGGCACCGCTGTCGGGCCGGTCGGAGCGAACGGGTCGGCCGCCGGTGGCACCGGCGCACCGACACCACCCGGAGCCGGGGCAGATCCGCCCTCGGGAACTTCCATCTCCATGCCCGGTGCGTAGACGTTGCGAACCACGTCGTCGACCGTCGTGTAGCCGGCCGCCACGAGGGCAAACGCCTGGGACTGCATCGTGCGCATCCCCGCAGCGATGGCAGCGGCGCGGATCTCATGGTGTGTGGCCCGTGCCACGATCAGGTCGCGGATCGAGTCATTGACCTCGAGCAGTTCGTACACGCCGATGCGGCCGCGGTAGCCGGTGCCGGCGCACAGGTTGCAGCCCGCGCCGCGCAGCCACCGCGCCGGTGTCGAACCCGTGTGGTTGTGGACCATGCGCATCTCTGCCTCGGTGGGCTGCACGTCGGTGGCGCAGCCGGTGCAGATGCGACGCAGCAGACGCTGTCCGACCACACCGCTGATGGCGGAGGCCACCAGGAACGGCTCGATTCCCATGTCGGTGAAACGGTGGATCGCCGCAACCGAGTCGACCGCGTGCAGCGAGCTGAGCACGAGGTGGCCGGTCAGCGAAGCCTGCATGCCGATCCGCGCCGTCTCCTCGTCGCGGATCTCACCGACGAGGATCACATCCGGGTCCTGGCGCAGGATGCCGCGCAGGCCCTCGGCGAAGCTGATACCGGTGCCGGTGACGGGCATCTGGGTGATGCCGTCGAACTGGTACTCGACCGGGTCCTCGATCGTGACCACGTTCTTGGTGGGGTCGTTGACCTCGTTGAGCGTGGCGTAGAGCGTGGTGGTCTTGCCCGACCCGGTGGGCCCGGTGCAGAGGATCATCCCCAGCGGAGCGATCGCGATCTTGCGGTAGGCAGCAGCCACCTCGGCGCTCATGCCGAGGTCGGGCAGCGAGATCAGCGACCTGGTCTTGTCGAGCAGGCGCAACACGATCTTCTCGCCGTTCACGGTGGGCACCACCGAGCAGCGCACGTCGATCGGCCGGCCGTCCACCTGCAGGCCGAACTGGCCGTCCTGTGGCCGTCGGCGCTCCACGATGTTGAGTTCTGCCATCACCTTGATGCGGCTGGCGACGCCAGGACCCATCGCACGCGGCAGGGTGATGGCCTCTGTCATCGCACCGTCGATGCGGTATCGAACACGCAGCGACCCGACGGTTGGTTCCACGTGGATGTCGGAAGCCCGCGACCTCACACCTTGTGTGACCACACTGTTGACGACCTGAACGATGGGCGCGTCCTCGTCCACGCTCAGGTGGCCTGCGGAGTCGGTGGCGAAGAGCGACTCGTCGTAGGTCAGCTCGAACGCCTGGATCATCTCGTCGGTCGCGCGCAGTGCGTTGTAAGCCTGGTCGAGCTGGCGCTCGATGTCGGACGCGGCGCCGATGTGCATGGCGACCTTGCCGCAACGCTCCGCCAGCGCCCGGATCGCGTCGACGTCGTAAGGGTCGGCCGAGGCGAGGTGCACCCGGTCACCCTCCACGCTCAGCGGCAGGACCTTGTGGGCCCGTGCCAGGTCCTCGGGGATGAGTTCCACCGCGTGGGGATCGGGGGTCTCGGCGCGCAGGTCCGCGAGTGGCACGCCGAACTGGCGGGAGAGCGCCGCGGCCAGCGCTACGTCGTCGAGAGCGCCGCGTTGCACGAGTACCTGGCCGAGCCGCAGCCTCTGTGCGGGATCGGCCTGCGCCTGTGCTTCCAGCGCGTCGAGGAGTGCGTCGGGCTCGATGATGCCCAACTCGAGCAGCACCTCACCGAGCCGGGGACGCTCGGAATGCAGCCAGCGTTGGATCTGGTCGTTGAGAACCGCGTGGTCCGAACTGTCGAACCGGATGGCACCCTTCGCGATGGCGCGCGTACCGCGGGCACGCGCTGGGTCATCGGACTTGTTTCGGCGCAACACGGGTGCGCGCCTCCCCTCTTCCCGTTGGACCGGAGAGTACAGGCAGCCGACGAGTCGACCCATCCCGACACGAAATCGACGCAACAGGGGGCTCGCGGCTGCCACACAGTCTGGTCAGCGCCGGTTGAGGGGGTCAAGGGCACGCCATTGCGTGCCCTTGGCGGGCGAGCGGCTGGGTCAGAGCTGCGGCAGGCGCTCCAGCACGGCCCGCACCACGTCGGAGCGGTTGAGGCAGTAGAGGTGCAGGCCGGGCACACCCCCATCCAGCAGCTTGCCCGCCAGGTCGGCGGCAGCGGTGGCCACCACGTCCATGCGCTCCTCGTCGGAATCGGTGGCCTCGACGCGGGCGGCCAGGTCCTCGGGGAACTTCGCCTTTGCCATCCCGGCGAACCGCTTCACGGTGGCCGGGTTGAGCATCGGCATGACCCCCGGCAACACCGGCTTGGTGCAGCCGAGGTCGGCCAGCTCGTCGACCATCGTGAAGTAGTCGTCGGCGTCGAAGAAGAACTGGGTGATGCCGAAGTCGGCCGCGTTGAGCTTCGCAGCCAGGTGTTCGCGGTCGGACTGGCGGTCGGGTGAGCGGGGGTGGAGCTCCGGGTGGGCGGCCACGCCCACAGAGAAGTCGCCGGCGGCATGCACCGCCTCGATCAGCTCGGTGGCGTAGTTGAAATCACCGGTCGGCTCGGAGCCGTCGGCAGGCGGATCGCCCGCCAGGGCCAACACGTTGTGCACACCGTTGGCCGCGTAGTCGGCCAGGAGATCGTCGATCTCGGCGTGGGTGTGGCCCATGCAGGTCAGGTGGGGCATCGCCGGAAAAGCGCGTTCCTCGTTGACCTTCACGACCAGGTCGCGGGTGCGGTCACGGGTGCTGCCACCCGCCCCGTAGGTGATCGATACGAACGACAGCTCCGGGGCGTCGCCGTCCGGGCCTGTCAACTGCACCAGGTCGTCGATGGTGGCCTCGAGGTTCTCGAGGCCCTTGTCGGTCTTCGGGGGGAAGAACTCGACGCTCAGGGTCGGCCCCGCCGCCAGCGCGTCCACGATTCGTTCGGTCATCGGTGCACTCCCGCGTACCGGCTCAACGTGCCGCGGAGCGTTCTGCCGCCGCCACCGTGTTGGCCAACAACATCGCCCGGGTCATCGGACCCACGCCACCTGCCTTGGGCGACAGCCAACCGGCGACTTCCTCCACGCCGTCGGCCACATCCGACAGCAGCTTGCCGTCGTGGAAGCTCACGCCTGCGGCGACCACTGCAGCACCGGGGCGCACCATGTCGGCCGTGATGATCCCCGGGGCGCCCGCTGCGGCCACGATGATGTCGGCCTCGCGGGTGTAGGCACCGATGTCGTCGACGCCTGTGTGCACGACGGTGACCGCCGCGTTGGCCTCGGGGCGCTTCAGAGCCAGCAGGTTGGCGAGCGGCCGCCCGATCGTGAGTCCGCGGCCCACGATCACCACATGTCTGCCCTTCACGGGCACTTCGTACTCGCCGAGCATCTCGAGGATGCCGGCCGGGGTACAGGCCAGCGGAGCGTCGACGCCCATCACCAGGTGGCCGAGGTTGGTCGGGTGCAGGCCGTCCGCGTCCTTGGCCGGGTCGACCCGCAGGATCGCGGCCTCGTAGTCGAGTCCCTTCGGGAACGGGTACTGCACGATGAAGGCGTGGACTTCGTCGCTGGAGTTGAGCTCGTCGACCGCTGCATCGACCTGGGCCTGTGTTGCGTCGGCCGGCAGGCGCACGTCGGTTGAGTGCATGCCGATCTGGGCACAGTCGTCGTGTTTCATCGACACGTACTTCTGTGACGGGCCGTCGTCGCCCACGAGGATGGTGCCCAGGCCGGGGGTGATCCCGTCGTCGGCTAGCACCTTCATCCGCGCCGACAGGTCGGCCTTGACCTTCGCGGCGAGGGCTTCGCCATCCATCTTGATCGCAGTCATTACGCCTCGATCGTAGTGCCGGCCCGGTCGGGCTCCCCCACCGGTTCTCCGACCTCCGGCCGGTCCCCATCTCCGGTTCTGCTGGTGCTGGATCACGCCTGGCGTGATCCAGCACCAACGAAGCGAGGGTGTAGGCGCCGGGGCGAGCGCACCGGGGTGGGTCAGTGCTTGAAGTGGCGTTCGCCGGTGAAGACCATCGCCATGCCGGCCTCGTTGGCCGCGTCGATGACTTCCTCGTCACGCACTGATCCACCGGGCTGGATCACGGCTGTGGCCCCCGCTTCCGCCGCGGCGTCGAGCCCGTCGCGGAACGGGAAGAACGCGTCGCTCGCGCATGCCCCGCCCTCCGCGCGTCCGTCGGCCTTCTCCGCCGCGATCCGCCCGGCGTCGCGCCGGTTCTGCTGGCCCGCACCGATGCCTACCGCCTGACCATCCTTGGCCAGCACGATCGTGTTGGACGTGACGCGCGCAGCCACCTTCCAGGCGAGCTCCAGATCGGTCCACTCCTCGTCGGTCGGGGCCCTCTCGGTCGCGACCTGCCAGTTGGATCGGTCCATCGACACAGAGTCACGGGTCTGCACCAACAGCCCGCCCTCGATGCTTCGCACATCCAGCTCCGGCACGTTGGGTGCCTCGGCGGTGAGCACTCGCAGGTTGCGCTTCTCCAACAGCAACAACAAGGCATCTTCGTCGAAGCCCGGGGCAATCAGCACCTCGGTGAACACGGGAGACAACGCCTCGGCCATGGCGTGGGTCACATTGCGGTTGACCGCCACGATGCCGCCGAACGCGCTCACAGGGTCGCACTCGTGCGCCCGCTGGTACGCCGTGGTGATGTCATCGGCCACCGCCGCGCCACAGGGGTTGGCGTGCTTGATGACCACCGCGGCCGGGTCGTCACCCAGGGACCACACCAGCCTCCACGCCGCATCGGCGTCGTAGACGTTGAGGTAGCTCATCTCCTTGCCACCGTGCTGCACGGCGGTGTCCCAGCAGCCGGCGCCGGAGAAGCTGTAGCGGGCACCGTGCTGGTGCGGGTTCTCGCCGTAGCGCAACACCTGCTCACGCGTGGCGGACAGGTGGATCGTGGGCGGCAACTCACCGCGGTCGGGCAGCTCGCCCGCTCCACCTTCGGCACCGCGGTCGAACCACTCGACAATCGCGCTGTCATAGGCGGCGGTGTGGGCGAACGCGTCACGGGCCAGCCTTCGGCGGGTCACAGCGGAGACGTCACCGGAGTCACGCAGCTCGGAGAGGACCGGCCCGTAGTCGGCCGGATCGACCAGCACGGTCACGAACTCGTGGTTCTTGGCGGCGGCACGCACCATGGTGGGGCCACCGATGTCGGTGAGCTCCACCGATGGGTCGGACGTGAACGGATACAGGTTGACCGCGACGAGGTCGATCGGCACGATGCCGTGGGTGTCCATGTCGGCGCGGTGCTCCGCATCGTTGCGGTCAGCGAGGATTCCGCCGTGAATCGCAGGGTGCAGGGTGACCACCCTGTGTCCGAGCATCTCGGGAAAGCCCGTGGCCTCCGCGGTGGGAATCACCGGCAGGCCCGCCTCGGCTAGCACCTTGGCGGTGCCGCCGGAGCTGACCAGCTCCCAACCCAGCTCGACCAGCGCCGAGCCGAGCTCCACCATGCCGGTCTTGTCGTAGGCCGACAGGAGTGCCCTGCGGGGCCGGCCGCCGTTGCCGACGGTGTCATCTGGCGGTGTCATGTCAGGTAACGCTCCCGCGTTCGAGGATGTCTGCGATTGTCTGGGTGTAGAGGCGGCGCTCCACTTCCTTGATGCGTTCGTGCAGGCTCGCCTCGTCGTCATCGGCCAGCACCTCGACCGCCTCCTGGGCGAGGATCGGGCCGTCGTCAACCTTGGCGGTCGCCACGTGCACCGTGCAGCCGGTCACCTTCACACCCGCTTCGAGCGCATCACGCACAGCGTGCCATCCCGGGAAGCTGGGAAGCAGCGCCGGGTGGGTGTTGATGATCCGCCCTCCGAACGCATCGAAGGCCCCCGGGCCGAGAATCGTTCCCCAACCGGCCATGGCCACCAGGTCGATCTCGTGGCGTTCGAGTGTCGCCACCACGTCCTTGGTGAAGGCGTCGCGGTCGAAGCTGTCACCGAAGTCGGTGCGCTCCACCACCTCACACGCAATGCCATGGCGCGCCGCCACGTCCTGCACTGCGCAGGGGCGGTCGACCATCACCAGGCTGATCGACAGCCCGGAGGTGGCCATGGCGTCGAGAAGGGTTCCGCTTCCTGAGGCCAGCACCGCGAGTCGCACAGCCGCCGAACCTACCAGCCCGCCGCAGCCCCTCCCGGCGCTGTGTGACCGCTCATGGGGCTGTGCGCAGGCCCCGCGGCACGCCTACCGTGGTCGTCATGGCGATGGCTGAGCGGGGCACTGGCGACCGCGGCGTCCCGCGCCCCGTGCTGCGGGCCGCGGCGGCCGCCATCGGCGCTGTCGCGGTGCTCTTCGCGGCCTGCTCCTCACCCGACCCCGAGGCCCGCGCCGACGGGGCCGAGAACCAGGCCAGCGAGGATGCACCCGAAGCCGATTCAGCCCTGCCCGCCGCCGTCGAGGAGGCCATCAAGGGCATGCGGTTCACCGACGTGTCCGCCGAGGCGGGGCTCACCCAGACCCATTCCGACCTCGGCCTCTACGGGGAGGCCGCCATGACCGCGGGTGCCAGCGTGGCCGACGTGGACTCCGACGGCGATCTGGATGTGTTCCTGCCGCGGGTCGGCAAGCCCAATGGCCTGTACATCAACGACGGGTCGGGCCAGTTCACCGACGTGGGCGAGTCCGCCGGCGTCGGTGGGCCTGATGACGGCCAGGGGGCATCGGCGGGCGCGTTCTTCGATATCGAGGGCGATGGCGACATGGACCTGTTCGTCACCGGCACCGCGATGCGCGCCAACGCCCTCTACGTCAACGACGGCAACGGCGGCTTCACAGAGGAGTCCGCTCAGCGGGGCCTCGAATGGCCGGCCGTGGCCAACGAGGAACTCGGCTCGCGGCACCACGGCGCGAGCGTGGCCGACGTCAACGGTGATGGCTTCCTCGACCTGCTGGTCCTGCAGTGGTACTCCGACGTGTACAACGGCCGTGCCTTCGAGATCGCGTCGGCACAGAACGGCTGGCAGCAGGGCTACGCCCCGAGCTCATGCGAGTCGGCGATCGCCTTTCGTGCCGCAGGCTTCCCGGTCGAACCGAATGCCGCTCCCACCCGCTCGGCGTTGTTGCTCAACGACGGCACGGGGTCCTTCACCGACGCCACAGCCGACTTCGGGCTCCCGCTCGGCGGCACGGTCGCCTTCACGGGTGTGTTCAACGACTTCGACGGCGACGGCTGGCCGGACCTGGCCATTGCGGGCGATGGCTGCACGAGCATGCTGCTGCGCAACGTAGAGGGCAGCCGTTTCGAGGACGTCACGTTCAGCGCCGGGGTCGGCACCGACGAGAACGGCATGGGTGCCGTCGCCGCCGATGTCAACGGCGACGGCTTCGCGGACCTGTTCGTCACCTCCATCTCGTATGCGCTGGACGAAGGCGAGGAGTGCCCGGTGACCGGCTTCAACGGCTGCTCGGGCAACCGGCTCTACCTCAACGACGGCAACGCCACGTTCACCGACGCCACCGACGAGTTCGGCCTGCGCGAGGGTGACTGGGGTTGGGGCGCCGCGATCGAGGACTTCGATGGCGACGGCACCAGGGAGGTAGTGCAGGCCAACGGGATGCAGATCCGCGAACCGGGATCGAACAGCGAGGTCGAGTTCCGTTTCACGGGTGCCTTCGAGGACGACCGCACGAGGTTCTGGGTCATGGCCGACGGCGCCTACCACGACGTCGCGGACGCGGTCGGGATCGAAGACGACGGCATCAGCCACGCAGTGGTGCCCTTCGACATGGACGGCGACGGAGACCTCGACCTCCTCATAGCCCGCTCGAATGACACGCCGTTGCTCTACCGCAACGACTCAGACCGCGGCGACAACGCCACGCTCGTCGTGGAACTCGTCGACCCGACCAGCGCGGGCAACCGCTGGGGAGACGCGGCCCGTGTCGAAGTCACTCCCACCGCCGGGTCCGACCCGGTCGTCGGCTGGGTGGGCACCAGCGGTTCCTATGAGTCCCAGCGACCGCCCGTGCTGCACCTCGGCCTCGGTGAGCTGGACGGTCCGATCGAGTTGGTGGAGGTCCACTGGCCCGGCGGCGCGGAGACACAGACGCTCACCGATGTGGCGCCGGGCGAGAAGCTGACGGTCACCCGGGCCGGCTGAACCAGCCAGGCCCCGGCCGGCCTCAGAGGGACTTGACGATCTCCACCATCAACTCGCCGGCCTCGGTGGGGTTGGCCCCGACCTTCACGCCTGCGTCGTTGAGCGCTTCCATCTTCGCCGCGGCAGTTCCCTTGCCACCCGACACGATGGCGCCGGCGTGGCCCATCTTCTTGCCGGCCGGCGCGGTCTGGCCCGCGATGTAGGCAGTGACCGGCTTCGACATCTCCGCCTTGATGAACTCCGCGGCCTCTTCCTCAGCCGAACCACCGATCTCACCGATCATCATCACTGCTGACGTCTCGTCGTCGGCCTCGAACCGGTCGAGGCAGTCGATGAAGCTCGTGCCGGGCACGGGGTCGCCGCCGATGCCGACACAGGTGGTCACACCGATGCCCTGGAGCTTCAGCTCGTAGAGCGCCTGGTAGGTAAGGGTGCCCGAACGACTCACGATCCCCACGTTGGGCTTGCCGTTCTCGGGCGACTGGGCGATGTGGCCCGCGGTGATGCCGATGTTGCAGCGTCCGGGGCTGATGATGCCGGGGCAGTTGGGGCCGAGGAGCTGCACGTCGGGGTGGTTGGCCTTCAGCTCGTTGAAGAACCGTGCCTCGTCCTGAGCGGGCACGCCCTCGGTGATGCAGACGATGAACTTGATGCCGCCCTCGGCGGCTTCCATCACGGCGCTTCGCACGCCGGCTGCGGGGATGAAGATGCAGCTGGCGTCGGCACCGGTTTCGGCAACCGCGTCCGCAACCGAGCCGAACACGGGCACGCCGTCCACGTCGGTGCCGGCCTTCTTGGGATTGGTGCCACCGACTACCTGGGTTCCGTAGTCACGGTTGAGCAGGCCGTAGTAGCGGCCCTGGCTGCCGGTCAGCCCCTGGTAGATCACCTTTGTGTTCTCGTCGACGAAGATTGCCATCGCTGATCGGTCCTGTGTCCTGTTGGTTTCGTGTCTGTGCTGGTGGTTGCTGTGCGGCTGTGGCCGGGGTCAGCCGGCGAGACCGACGACAGTACGGGCTGCGTCGAGCATCGTGGGCTCCATGCGCAGCTTGTCGCCGAGGTGCGGTTCGAGGATCGCCCTGCCCTCATCGGCATTGGTGCCGTCGAGACGGATCACGATCGGGGCGGTGATGTCGATCTGGCCGAGCGCGGTCACGATGCCGTTGGCGACTTCTTCACCGCGAGTGATCCCACCGAAGATGTTGATGAAGATCGACTTCACGCGGGGGTCGTTGTCGATGATCGTGAGGGCCTTGACGAACTTGTCGGCATCGGCGCCGCCTCCGACGTCGAGGAAGTTGGCCGCCGAGCCGCCCACCTGGTTCACGACATCCAACGTGCTCATCGCGAGGCCGGCGCCGTTGGCGATGATGCCGACCGAGCCCTCGAGTCCGACGTACTGCAGGTCGGCCTCGTGCGCTGCCTGCTCACGGTCGTCGCGCTCCTGGGTCGCCTCGTAGTCAGCCCATTCGTGACGGAAGGCGGCGTTGGCGTCGAGGGTGACCTTCGCGTCGAGGGCGTGCACCTCGCCGGTGGGCTTGAGGATCAGCGGGTTGATCTCCACGAGGTCGGCGTCGCCGTCGGTGTAGGCCCGGTAGAGCTTGAGCAGGATGTCGACTGTGCCGTCGTTGGCCTCGGGGTTGAGCTTGGCCGCCTCCACCCAGCTGCGGGCCGTGACCTCGGACAGGCCTTCGACCGGGTCGATCCAGATCTTTGCGATCGCGTCGGGGTCGGACTCGGCGACTGCCTCGATCTCCACGCCACCCTGGGCGGAGAGCATGCCGAGGTGCTTCTTGGCAGAGCGGTCGAGGGTGAAGCTGGCGTAGTACTCCTCGGCGATGTCGCTCGCGACCTCGACCCACACCACATGGACCGTGTGGCCCTTGATGTCCATGCCGAGGATGTTCTCCGCGTGGGTGCGCACCTCGGCGGCCGAATCGGCCAACTTGATGCCGCCGGCCTTGCCGCGGCCGCCTACCTGCACCTGTGCCTTCACGACGACCGGGAACTGGCCGATCTCGTCAGCCGCTGCCACTGCCTCGTCGACAGTGGTCACCGCCTTGCCCTTGGACACCGGGATGTCGAAGGAGGCAAAGAACTGCTTGCCCTGGTACTCGAAGAGATCCACTCGCTAGGCCTTTCGTGCTGCACCGCGTCTTCCACGGCACCGACGCGTGACTGACACGCCGGAGCGATACTAAGAGCCGCCCAGTGTCCGGCCCAAAGCAGTGGTCGGGCGACGAAACCGCCCGAAACGGCCCGCTGTTGCGATTCAGGGCACGGCATGGCCCTGTGCGATCGTTGAGCCATGCCCGTCGAACAACGATCCGGCAGCTCGCAGCTGGTGGCCATCGGCATCGGTGTGATCACAGTCATCGTCGCGGCGGCCGCTGCCTGGGGGCTGCTGAGCCTCGCCAGCGGTGGTGACGGCCCGGTGAAGATCGCGCTCGGCGACGAGGATTTCGACGCGGGTCAGGTCAACCGCCTCGCCACGCAGATCGCCGAGGAAGGCCCGGTTCTCTATTCCGACGTATCGGGCCGGGGACAGAACCGCCCGATCTGGATCTCCCATTTCGGAGATGATCCCAAGGCCGGCTGGTACGTGTTCGACGCGGTGGCGCCGGGGGCACCCCAGGGCTGCTTCCTGTGGTGGAGCTCCGAGGAGATCCTCTTCGAGGAGCGCCGGCCGAACGAGGACGACTTCGAGGCAGCGGGCGAGATCTGCCGAGACCTCACCTGGTCGGCCACGGGCGAGGGTCTCGATCAGGCGGTCTGGAAGGTCGACGCGGATGACAACCTGATCATCACCCTGCGCGAAGACGACGAGTCCGAAGACTCCGACTGAACTCGGCAGCGCTCGCAGGTCCCGCTGCGGGCTTTGTTCAGGCTCAATCACGCCGAGCGTGATTGAGCGCCAACGAAACGCATCGGCAGGCTCGAGGCGGACGACTCAGGCTGATTCGAACAGGTCGAGCAGCTTGTCGCGCTGCACCTTGCGGGTGCCGGTGCGCGGCAGGTCGTCGACTACGGCGATCCGCCGCGGGGCCTTGTAGCGGGCCATCCGCTCACCGGCCCAGCGCAGCAGCCCGTCTTCGGTGACCTTCGCTCCCTTGCGGAGACGCACCGCCGCCACGACCGACTCCCCGAAGCGGTCATCGGGGACTCCGACCACGGCCGCTTCCACTACGTCGGGATGCTCCTCCAGGTCCGCCTCGACCTCCACCGGGTACACGCTGTAGCCACCGGACATCACGACGTTCTTGGCCCGCCCGTGGAACATGACCGTGCCCATCGGACCCGAACGGACCAGATCGCCGGTGCGCACCCAGCCGTCGTCGGTGAGGACCGCAGCGCTGTTGTCGGCATCGCCCCAGTAGCCCTTCAGCACGCCGGGCCCCTTGACCTGCAGCTCGCCGATCTGGCCCTGGCGAACCTCCTGGCCGCGTTCGTCGGTGACTCGGAAGTGCCAGCCCGGAAGCTTGATGCCGAGCGAGTCACCGAGGCCGATCGGCACGAACGGCGGCGACACCTTGGCCGCCACCCCGCCCGCCACCTCGACCATGCCGTAGCCCTCGAGGAACGACGCCTCGCCCACCGCGCCGATCACGGGCAACGACGCGGTGGCGCCGAACGACTTGAAGGTGCGCGCGAGCTCCGCCGGCATGACGTCGGCGCCCGACACCCAGAACCGCACCGAGGAGAGGTCGAACTCTCCGGCTCCGGCCTCGAGCATCATGCGGTACATCGCAGGCACGCCGATGAACCCGACGATCCGACGGCTCTCGATCAGCTCCAGAGCCTTGGTGGGGACGAAGCGGTCGAGGAAGTAGACCGGCACGCCCATGACCATGGGTCCGAGCAGAGCGACGAACCCCATGATGTGGGCCACCGGCAGTCCCATCAGAACTTCGCGGTTGCCGAGCACCCGGGGAAGCAGCGCGCCGGCTGCCAGGTGTCCCACGAGCCCCTCGTGGGTCAGCTCTGCGCCCTTGGGCTTGCCGGTCGTGCCAGAGGTGTAGAACAGCGCAGCCACATCGCCCGGCTGGGGCCTGTGCACCGCCGAAACCTTCGAGCGGGCACCCTTGCCCTTCGAGAGTTCGTCGCCGCTGCGCACCACCAACGACGCGCCGCAGTCGGCCACCACGTGTTCGACCTCGGCGGGTGACATCTGGGCGTTGACGGGTGCGGGAAGGCGGCCCGCACGGGCCGCGGCCAGCGAGACGAGGAGCTGGTCGATGCCGTTGTCGGTGGCCACCACCACCGGGTCACCCGGCGCGCTGCGGGCGACTATCGCCGCTGACCAGCGCTGAACGGTGGTCGCGAGGGTTTCGTAGGTCAGTTCCCTGAACGTGCCGTCGGGGCGTTCCTCCGTTACCGCGATGTGGCTGCCGTGCATCAGCGCGAGCTCATCGGCGACGCAGGCGAGGTCGAGCCCGCCGCGCAGGCCCACCCCGACCTTGCGGGCCATCCGTCCGAACACTGGAAGGGTCACGGACACATCCTTGCCGTGCGAAGTGCCCGAGCCAACTCGGCCCGATGCACCGACACGTCACCCATCTTGTGCTCCGGCCTCTTCGTCGACCCCGGCAACGCCCTCGGGCCGGGCCTCTGTGGGAGCACCGGCCTTCTCGAGCGGTGCCCAGGCGAGCAGCAACCGCTTCTCGCCCATCTCCGGGAACCGGACAACAGCCTCGGCCTTGTCGCCGCTGCCCTCGATGTCCAGCACCACTCCGTCACCCCACTTGGCATGGCGCACATCGTCGCCGATCGAGATGCCGAGCAGGTGGGCGCCCGAAGTCTTCGGCCCGGCGGGGCGGGTGGCGCGGGCCTCGACGGTGTCGCGGCCGCGGGGCCGCCACGAGGTCGACTCCCAGCCACCGGAGCGCATCGAGGAACGGCTGGCGGAACTGCGGCTCGCCGGGTCGTCCTCAACGAGGTCCTCCGGGAGCTCTCCCAGGAAACGGCTGGGTGGGTTGTAGGCCGTGGCGCCGTAGAGGCTGCGGCACCAAGCATGGGACAGGAACAGGCGACGCTCCGCACGGGTGATGCCCACGTAGCAGAGGCGCCGTTCCTCCTCGAGCTCCGCCGGCTCGGTGAGCGCCCGCTGGTGCGGGAACACTCCCTCTTCGAAACCGGCCATGAACACCACGGGGAACTCGAGACCCTTCGCGGCGTGAAGCGTCATCAGCACCACACCTGTGTCAGCGGGGTCCTCGTCGTCGGGCAGCTGGTCGGTGTCTGCCACCAGCGAAACCGACTCGAGGAATTCGTCGGTGGTCTCGAAGTCGCCGGCCATGCCGACCAGCTCGGACAGGTTCTCGAGGCGACCCTCGGACTCGAGGTTGTCGGCCGCCTCCAACTCCGCGCGGTAGCCGGTGCGGTCGAGGATCTCGTCGAGCAGGCGGGCGGGCCCATCGCCGACGCGGGTGGACAGGTCGTCCACGAAGTCGAGGAACCACTCGATTCCCCTCGCGGAGCGGGCGGACACGCCCGCGTCTTCCCATCGGCGGAGCGCATCGAGGAACGTGATGTTGTGGCTACGGGCGAACGACTCGATCCGCCCGACGCTCTGGTCGCCCACTCCCCGCTTCGGGACGTTGATGACGCGCTTGGCGCTAACTTCGTCTGTGGGATTGACCACCGTCTTGAGGTACGCGACGGCGTCCTTGATCTCCTTGCGGTCATAGAACCGCGGGCCGCCGACCACCCGATAGGGGATGCCTGCGCGCATCATCGCCTCTTCGATCACGCGGCTCTGGGCGTTGGTTCGGTAGAAGACCGCCATGTCCGACCAGCGGACGTCGCCATCGCTGTGCAACGAGGCCAGCTTGTGGGCGATCCACTGTGACTCGTCGCCCTCGTCCTCCCCCTGGAACCTCACGATCCTGTCGCCCGCCCCCTGCTCGGACCACAGGTCCTTCGGCTTGCGGTGGGCGTTGTTGGAGATCACAGCGTTGGCCGCATCGAGGATCGTCTGGGTCGAGCGGTAGTTCTGCGCCAGCACGATCACGGTGGCGTCGGCGAAGGTGTTCTCGAACTCCATGAGGTTGCGGAAATCAGCCCCGCGGAAGGCGTACACCGACTGGTCGCTGTCGCCCACGATGCAGACGTTGCGGTGCTCCTCGCCCAGCAGCATCACGAGGTCGTTCTGCACCGGGTTGGTGTCCTGGTACTCGTCGACCAGCACGTGGCGGAACCGCTGGCGGTAGTGGTGCAGCACCTCGGGGTGGACCCGGAACAACTCGACGGTCACGCCCAGCAGGTCATCGAAGTCCATTGCCCCGGCCCGGCGCAGACGCGCCTGGTACTCCTCGTACACGTCCGCGATCTTGCGCTCCGTGATCACCGAGGCCGAGTCGGCGAACTCGCCGACCGACATCCCCTCGTTCTTCAGCGCGGAGATGCGCGCGTGCACCGATCGGGGCTGGAACTGCTTCGGGTTGAGGTTGAGGTCGCGGATCACGTAGCCGGTGAGGCGGACCGCGTCGGCCTGGTCGTAGATCGTGAACTGCGAGGGGTAGCCGAGCAGGTGGGCATCCCGGCGCAGGATCCGCACGCACGCCGAGTGGAACGTGGAGACCCACATCTTCTGGGCGACCGGCCCGACCAACCTGGCGACGCGGTCGCGCATCTCGCCCGCGGCCTTGTTGGTGAAGGTGATGGCGAGGATCTCGAACGGCGAGACCTGATGGTCGCGGATCAGGTGCGCTATGCGGTGCGTGAGCACACGCGTCTTGCCCGATCCCGCTCCAGCGACGACCAGCAACGGCCCCTCGGAGTGGGTAACTGCCTCGTGCTGTGCCGGATTCAGGCCCTCCAGCAGGTCATCCTCGGTCACCGGGCCACCCTACCGGCGGGCTGAGACGGGGCTTTTCGCCCCGGCGCTCACTTGATGCGACCGTAGGAGGAGGGGGTGCCCATCCACGTGATCGGCACGACGCTGACGGTCTTGCCGGAGGAGGGCGAGTGGATGACCATGCCGTCGCCGACGTAGATGGCTGCGTGGTACACCGGCGATCCCCAGAACACGAGGTCGCCGGGGCGGGCGGCACCGGCACCGACGTTGGTGGTCATCACCTGCTGGCCGCGCGAGTCGCGCGGAAGCGTGATCCCGGCCTGGCCATATGCCCACTGGACGAGGCCCGAGCAGTCGTAGCCGGCGGGTGTGTTGCCGCCGGCGAGGTACGGGGTGCCGATCACCGAATATGCGGCGTTGATGGCGGCCACGTGTTCGGGAGCGGCGGTCGTCCAGGCGTAGGTGCCGGCAGTGGTGGGGACCGCGGCGGCTGCCTGCACGGGGCTGCCGATCACGAATCCGAGGGCCGCGACTGCGGCAACGGAGGCGGTGATCAGCTTGCGGAGGGGGTTCACCAACATCTGGTTGGTAAGTCTGTTGGATCGCGGCGAATGTTGCAACCGCGTGACGGAGAATTTTGCGACTGGCGCTACTTGACCCGGCCGAAGTTCGGCGCTGCGCCCATCCGGTCCACAGGAGCGATCTTCACGACATCACCCCGGCGGGGCGAGTGCACCATGAGCCCGTCGCCCATGTAGATGCCGACGTGGTGGGTGGGGCTGCCGTAGAAGACTAGGTCGCCCGCTCGTGCCTCTTCGCGCGATATCGCCATGGTGGCGCCGCGTTGGGCAGCAGAGCTGTGTGGCAGGGACTTGCCTGCGTGGGCGAAGGACCACATGACCAGCCCGGAGCAGTCGAAGCCGCCCGGAGAGGATCCGCCCCATCGATAGGGGTGCCCGATCACCGATCCCGCAGCCATCATCGCCGGGTACAGGTGGGCGTTGGGGGCGACAGGGGCTGCCGGAGCCGTCGGGGCGAACGGTGCGGCCGCGATGGAGGGCGCAGCGGCCACCTGGGTCGGCGAGGTGGTGGCGGCGCCGGCGAGGGCCAGGGCAGCCGCCGGAACGAGTGCTGCTCGTCGGATCGTCTTGGTACATCTCATGAACTCAAGCGTGACGGATGCGTTGCCTTTATTGCAAATGCGTTACGAAGGTGAAACTACCCGACACATAGATGCAACGTCTCGAGCACTGTGGGGGTAACGGACGCGTTCACGTACACCGAAGTGCAGCGAGGGATGGCGGTCAGGGCGCCACTGCGGTCGCCAGGGCCGCGCTGCAGTGCCCGTCGGGCTGTCAGGCGGCGGTTCGGATCAGCGAACCCGGCCGACGCCGCTCACCCGGCCGGTGATGCCGACCGGTCGGATCTGCACCGGCTTGCCGGTGCGAGGCGAGTCGATCATCATGCCGCCGCCGACGTACATGCCGACGTGGTACACGGGTGAGCCGTAGAACACCAGGTCTCCTGGCTGGATCTGCGACATCGGGATCCGCTGCGTGGATGCGTACTGCGAACGCGAGGTCCGCGGCAGGCTGACGCCCACCTGCGCCCACGACCACATCATGAGACCGGAGCAGTCGAACCCGGTCGCCGGAGAGGAGCCGCCGTAGCGGTACATGCGTCCGAGCTGGGTCTTGGCCGCCTGGATCGCACCCGCGGCACCACCGCTGAGCGGGGGTGGCGGAGCGACCGGTGGAGGCGCCGGTGCGGGAGCCGAGCCACCGGAGGAGCCCGACGAGCCCTGTGCCGGGGCCGGCGCTGCCTGGGTGCCGTTGTCGGCTGCCGGTGCCGCTGCAGGCGCCGCAGCGGCCGGCTGGGCTGCTGCGGCTCGAGCGGCTGCTTCGGCCTGGGCCGCCTCGCGTGCTGCCGCCTCTGCTGCTGCACGGCGGGCTGCTTCCTCCTCACGGCGGCGGCGCTCCTCTTCGAGGGCAGCCTGCAGTTCGCCGTTGGCCTCGTCGTAGAGGGCCTGACCCTCCGCCACTGCCGCTTCGAGTCGATCCTTGGCAGCGACCTGCTCGGCCTCCACGGCCTTCACATCGCTCTGCTGGGCCTCCAGATCGGCCTGGCGGTCATCGAGGTCGGCTCGGCTCGCCGACAGCTCGTCGGCCAGCTGGACCCGGTCACCGCGCAGCGAATCGAGCAGAACCTGCTGGTTGAGTGAGTCGTCGAGGTCCTCGGTCTTGAGGGTCGCCAGCGCAGCCGAGCTGCCGGCGTCCATGTAGGCCGCCACCAGGAACGTGCTGGCCTCCGTCTCGGCAGCATCCACACGGCCCTGGGCCTCTGCGATGCCTTCCTTGGTGGTGTTGATCTCGGTGTAGAGCTGCTCGAGCTGCTCGAGGGTGCCGAGGTACTCCTCATCGGCTATCGAGGCTTCACGCTCGAGGTCCTCGAGCTTGTCTGCCAGCGCCGCTGCACGCGAGCGCAGGTCGTCGATGTCCTGCGCCTGTGCCGGTGCGGGGCCGATCATGGACGCGACGAGGCCGGCACAGAGCACGGCCACGATGAATCGCGGCAGTCGGCGCGGGGAGAGGGCCATCGACATCGCTGGAGATTCTTCCAGATTCAGCACTCTGTTACAAGATCATGACGATCCCGTGTTGGATTCGCCATGTAACGATTGCCGACCACTCTAGGACTGCACGCCCTGCCGGTGCGGGACCCCGGGCGATGGGCGCACGTCCCGCCCGCCCCGCCAGGGCCCTGCTACTCCCACTCGATGGTGCCCGGAGGCTTCGACGTGATGTCGTAGGCCACGCGGTTGATGCCGGGAACCTCGTTGATGATGCGCGAGGCGATCGTCTCCAGCACGTCGTAGGGGATCCGGGCCCAGTCGGCGGTCATCGCGTCCTCGCTGGTAACCGCCCTCACGATCACCGGATGGCCGTAGGTGCGCTCGTCGCCCTGCACGCCGACGGTGCGGATGTCGGGCAGAACCGCGAAGGCCTGCCAGATCTCGCGATCGAGCCCCGCGATGTGCAGCTCCTCGCGCACGACTGCATCGGCCTCCTGCAACAGGGCGACCTTGTCCGGGGTCACCTCGCCGATGATGCGCACCCCGAGGCCAGGGCCCGGGAACGGCTGGCGCCACACGATCTCGTCGGGGAGCCCCAGCTCGTGGCCGACCGAACGCACCTCGTCCTTGAAGAGCGTGCGCAGTGGCTCGACCAGGTCGAAGTCGAGGTCGTCGGGAAGCCCGCCGACGTTGTGGTGGCTCTTGATCGTGGAGGCGTGAGCTGTGCCCGACTCGATCACATCGGGGTACAGGGTGCCCTGCACCAGGTACGCGGCGTCCTCGACACCGCCCTTCGCGTCCTCGAACACCCGGATGAAGAGCTCGCCGATGGCCTTGCGCTTCTCCTCGGGCTCGGTGATCCCGGCCAGCCGCTCGAAGAACCGGTCCGCCGCGCGCACATGGATCAGCTCGATGCCCTGGTGGCGGCGGAAGGTCTCCACGACCTGGTCGCCCTCGTCCTTGCGCATCAGGCCCGTGTCGACGAACACGCAGGTGAGCTGCGCGCCGACCGCCTTGTGCACCAGCGCGGCGGCCACTGCCGAGTCAACCCCGCCGGACAGTCCGCAGATCGCACGGCCGTCACCGACCTGGGAGCGGATGTCGGCCACCGCATCAGAGATGAAGTGCTCCATGGTCCAGTCGGCGCGGAGGTCGGCGAGGTCGTGCAGGAACCGCTGGATCACGTCCTGCCCATGGGGGGTGTGGATCACCTCGGGGTGGAACTGCACGCCCCAGATCCGGCGCTGCGCGTTCTCCAGGGTCGCCACGGGGGCGCCATCGGTGCTCGCGGTCGCCACGAAGCCCTCGGGCGGTTCGGTGACCGCGTCGAAGTGGCTCATCCACACCGTCTGGTTGGACGGTAGGCCGGCCAGCAGGCCCTCGGGCGCCGAATCGGTGTCGAGGTGCATCACCGTGCGGCCGTACTCACCCGAACCCCCGCGGGCCACGGTGCCGCCCAGCTGCTGGGCGATCAGCTGCGCGCCGTAGCAGATGCCGAGGATCGGTACCCCGAGGTCGTACACGCCGGGATCGATGGCCGGTGCGCCCTCGACGTGCACCGACTTGGGGCCGCCGGAGAACACGATCGCGGCCGGCTTGCGATCCGCCAGCTCCTCTGCAGTGATCGTGTGGGGCACGATCTCGGAGTAGACGTTGGCCTCGCGCACCCGGCGGGCGATCAGCTGCGCGTACTGGGCGCCGAAGTCCACGACGAGCACCTTCTCGTCGGGAGTGTGCACCGAGAGCACGTGCTCATCGTTCATGGCGTCGCCCGTCGATGGCTCACCACGAGGTCGGCCTTCTGCAGTTCCTTGAGGGTCTCGTGGCCGGCCACCGCCATCGCCTTGCGGAGGCCGCCCACCAGGTTGGTCTGGCCATCGGCACGGTCCGCCGGGCCACCCAGGACCATCTCGAGGGTGCCGCGCTGTTCGATGCGCACGAGCTCTCCGCGCGGCAGCTCGGAGTGGAACGCCGCCATCGACCACAGCGCACCGCCCGCAGGTGCGTCCGACGCTGCCGCCAGCGGACCGCCGAGCATCACGGCATCGGCACCGCACACGATCGCCCGCGCGATGTCGCCACTGGTCGCCATGCCTCCGTCGGCGATCACCTGGCAGTAGACGCCGGTCTCGTCGAGGTGGCGCATGCGCGCGGCGCGGGCATCGGCCACGGCGGTCGCCTGCGGATTGCCGACGCCTAGCACGGGCGTGGTCCTGGAGCTGACGCCTGCGCCCACGCCCACGAGCACTCCTGCGGCGCCGGTGCGCATCAGGTGCAGGGCCGCCTGGTAGCTGGCGCAGCCGCCCACGAGCACCGGCACGTCGAGGCGACGGACCAGGTACTTCAGGTCGAGTGGTTCACCCTCGCCCCCGCCGACGTGCTCGGCAGAGGTGACGGTGCCGTGGATCACCAGCATGTGCGGCTCTGCCGCGGTGATATGGGGCAGGAGAGCCTCGGTGTGCGCAGGGCTGACCGCGACCGCCGCCATGGCGCCGGCGTCCTTCACTTCCGAGACGCGCTGACCGATGAGCTCCGGATCCACCGGAGGTGCGTATGCCTCGCGCAGCAGGTCCACCGAGTCGGCCGGGTCGGCCGCAGCGAGCTTGGCCAGCACAGGTGCCGGATCGCGGTGGCGTGTCCATAGACCCTCGGCGTGCAGCACGCCGAGGCCGCCGAGGCGGTCCATCTCGATGACGGTGGCAGGGCTCGTGACGCCATCGAGCGGTGCGGACAGGATCGGGATGTCGAGCTGGTAGGCGTCGACCTGCCAGCTCACGTCGACGTCGTCCGCGTTGCGGGTGCGGCGGCTGGGCAGGATCCGAAGCTCGTCGAGGTTGTAGCCCGCCCTCGCCTGCTTGCCCATACCAATGTCGATGTCTGCCAACGAACGCTCCAGTCCCTTTGGGGAAGGTCCGAGTCTATTCGGTCCGCCGACACCCAACGCCGTAGCCTCGATCGCACATGGACGGAGACTGGATCCAACGCGACAAGGCCACGGTGTGGCACGGATTCACCCAGATGGCCGCGTACGAGGAGAACTCGCCGCTCATCGCCGACTCGGCCGAGGGCCACTGGATCACCGACGTCGACGGCAACCGCTACCTCGACGCGATCTCGTCGCTGTGGGTCACGACCCTCGGGCACAGGGTGCCGGAGCTCGATGCGGCTCTCGCCCAGCAGGCCGCCAAGGTGGCGCACACCACGATGCTCGGCAACGGCAACTCGACGGCGATCCGGTTCGCCGAGCGGCTCAAGGCTCTGCTTCCGATGGACGACCCCCGGCTCCTCTTCGCTTCCGATGGGGCCGCAGCGGTCGAACAGGCCATCAAGATCGCCTTCCAGTACTGGAAGAACCTCGGCGTCGAAGGGCGCACCCGCTACCTGGCGCTCGGCGGCGCCTACCACGGTGACACCGTGGGGTCGCTTTCGGTCGGCGACGGGGGCTTCGGCACCGACCAGTTCGACCCGCTCACCTTCTCGCCCCTGCGTGCGCCCGGCTACGACCGCGCCGACGCGATCGACGTTGCCATCGAGATGCTCGGCGATCACGCCCACGAACTCGCGGCGGTCGTCGTGGAGCCGATCGTGCAGGGAGCCGCCGGCATCCGCACGATGCCACCCGGAGCATTCGGGCCGCTGGCAGAGGCCTGCCGCGAACACGATGTGCTTCTCGTGTGTGACGAGGTGGCGGTGGGCTTCGGGCGCACAGGCCGGCTGTTCGCCTCCGAGCTGTGTGGCATCCAGCCGGACCTGATGTCGCTCGGCAAGGGCATCACCGGCGGCTACCTGCCCATGGCCGCCACCGCTGCTGCCGGCAACGTGTGGCAGGCGTTCCTCGGGGCCGACCTGGGCGAGCGCACCTTCTACCACGGGCATTCCTATGGCGGTAACGCCCTAGCGGCCGCGGTGGCGCTGGAGCACCTCGAGTTGATCGAGCGCGATGACGTGCTGGCCAACGTGCGGGCCCGCGCCGAGCAGTTCGCCCCGCTTCTCGAGGAACACATAGCCGGTCTCCCACAGGTCGCTGAAGTGCGCCAACAGGGCCTGATGATCGGAATCGAGATGGCGCCGCCCGCACAGGCAGCGGACGGATCCGAGGGCGGCTACAAGCTCCGCTGGGGTCGGCGCGTCAGCGCGGCCTGCACCAGCCGCGGGGTGCTCATCCGACCGCTGGGTGACGTCGTGGTGGTTGTGCCGCACCTGACCACCACCGCTGAGGAGGTCGACCTGATCGTGCGCACGCTCGCGGAGGCCATTGCCGAGGCGGCCACCGACGAGCCACAGCTCCAGCCTGGCGCAGGCTCCGAGGTTCACCACGACAGCAGGCGCTCCAACGCCGGATCCGGCCCGGGCGGCTGAACATGGGCTGGTTCGACGAGGCCGCCAAGCGCGCAAACGACGGGATCGAGCGCAGTGGCCGGCGCCGCACCATCCGCTCCCTTCGTGCAGGGGGGACCACCACCACAGTCACCGCGACGGGTGAACCGGTGGTGCAGTTCGCCTCCAACGACTACCTCGGCCTGGCAACTCATCCGGCCGTCGCCACCGCCGCCGCGGATGCGGCACACGAATTCGGCTCCGGCAGCGGTGCAAGCCGGCTGGTCGTGGGCAGCCGGCCCGTCCACGACGAGTTGGAGGACGCACTCGCCGCGTGGAAGCGGCCCGACCTCGACGATGCCGCGGCGCTCCTGTTCCCCACCGGCTACGCAGCCAACCTGGGCACGCTCGGCGCCATCGCCGCAGCGGCTCCACATGGCGACTCAGTGGTCTATTCCGACGAGCTCAACCACGCATCGATCATCGACGGCACCCGGCTTTCGCGGATACCCACCGAGGTCTACGCACACCTCGACCTGGTGGACCTCGAGAGCCGGCTCGCCTCGCGCGATGCGCGCCACGCCGTGGTGGTCTCCGACGTCGTGTTCTCGATGGACGGCGACGTCGTCGACGTGGCACGGCTGTCGCGCCTCTGCGCGCAGTACGACGCCGTGCTGGTGCTCGACGTGGCTCACGACGTGTTCGACGCTGCGGCGGCGGCCACACCCGAGGCATCCGTGGTACTGGTGGGCACGCTGTCGAAGTCCCTGGGATCACTCGGCGGGTACATCGTGGCGAGCCGACACGTGGTCGACCTCGCGGTCAGCACCGCGAGGTCGTTCATCTTCAGCACCGCCCCTCCCCCGCCGGCCGCCGCCGCTGCCCTGGAGGCGCTGCGGATCGAAACCTCCGCTGAGGGTGAGCGCCTGCGCTCGAGGCTGCGCAACAACATCGATCGGCTTCGCCACGGCCACGCCTCGCCGATCATTCCGCTCGTCATCGGCGATGACAGAGAGGCGATGGCCGTGTCAGCGGCGCTGCTCGAACGCCAGCTACTGGTGCCGGCCATCCGCCCTCCCACAGTCCCCCAGGGCACCAGTCGGCTGCGCGTCGCGCTGTCCTCGTTGCACACGCGCAGCCAGCTCGACCTGCTCACGGCTGCCTGCACAGAGCTGGGTCACCCGCTCTCCGGAGAGGATGACCGCGATGGGTGAGTCGCCACAGCGCCCGCGTGCCGTGGTCGCCATCGCCGGAACCGGCACCGAGGTGGGCAAGACCTGGGTCTCGGCCGCGGTGCTGCGTGGCCTCGCCGAGCGAGGGCTCACCGTGTGCGCCCGCAAGCCCGCCCAGTCATTCGACCCGGCGGACGCCAGCTCCGGCGTGCCCACCGACGCCGACGTGCTGGCGGCCGCGACCGGCGAGGCCATCGAGGCCGTGTGCCCCCGGAACCGCTACTACCCGGTGGCGATGGCGCCTCCCATGGCTGCCGATGCACTCGACCTGCCTCCTGTCCGCCTCGAACAGCTGGTCGGCGAGACCAGGACCTCCTGGCCGGACCGACAGGTCGACCTTGCGCTGGTGGAGACCGCCGGTGGCGTTCGCTCGCCGATTGCGCACGACGGCGACTGCGCCCGGTTCGTCTCCGAACTGGAGGTCGACGAAGTCGTGCTGGTGGCCGACGCGGGACTCGGGACCATCAGCGCCGTGCGGTCTGCGATCGATTCGCTCGAGTCCGAGGATGTCGCAGATGGCGACATCACGCCCTACCTCAACCGGTGGGACGAATCAGACGAGCTGCACCGGCGCAACCGGGCGTGGCTCGAGGAGCTGACCGGACGGCCGGTGCTCACGTCGGTCGATGACCTCACGCGCCGGTTGGGCGGACTGGCGGACCTGCCCTGACCCGGTCGTGCTGCCGTTCGAACGGGCGACCCGTCAGGGCACGATGTTCTTCAGCAGCTGCTTGGCGATCTGGGAGTTCATCTCGTAGACGGCCTTGCGCCCGGCATCGGTGACCTGGCGCACGACGCTGCCGCCCGTGGCCTCCTCGATCGAGTCGAGCCCGGTGATCACCGCATCCTTTGTTGCGTCGGTGGCCTTGTATCCCATGTTCGTCAGTCCCTTCACCACATCTGACTGTGCAACCGGGTCGGGCGCCGCCGAGGCAATGATCTTCAGCGCGTCCTTGGTCACCTCGGCACCCTGGCTGACCGTGTCGGCAACGGTGGGCGAGGCCTCTTCCTGGCCATCCTGGGAGGCCAGCCAGCGGCGGACCTTCACAACGATCTCGGCGTGTGTCTCGCCGTCGAAACTCAACGTGGGCATACCGAAACGCTACGCGACAACACGGCAGAAGCGTCGGACAGTCGCCCGCGAGCCGTCCTGCAGGCGGAATCCGGGGTTCGGCACCGGGTCACCGACCGGCTGGAAGCCCTGTGACTCGAAGAAGGCGATCGCACCCTCGTTCTCGCCGAAGGTGCCCAGGTGAACTCCCGGAACACCGAGATGTGCCAGGCGATCGAGGAGGTGGCGCATCAGCTCACCTCCCAGGCCGCGGCCGCGTGCGGCGGGCATGAGGTTGACGTGCAGTTCGGCCGGATACCTCGCGTGGTCGACCGGTGAGCCGAGTGCCCGGCGGTCGCGCGCCAGGTCGGCGACTGCACGGGCGAAAAACCCGGCAGTGTCGCGGCGCAGGATGACCCGACGGCCCAACAGGTGGCGGGTCAACACCTCGCGCTGGTGCCGTCCCTCGTCGGGCCGGTCGGGTGAGGCGATGATGTACCCGGCCACGCCACCATCGGCGTCGTCGACCACCCAGCAGGTGTCGGGCCGGTTGAGCAGGTACCAATCGCAGAACAGGTGGGCGAAGGTGTCGCGGTCACCGAACTGGGCCGCGACCGGATCACCCATCAGTCCGGTCGCGAAGCAGACGTCGCGAACCGCCTCGATGTCGGCGCTGGCGTAGGGCCTGACGTACACGCCCACAGGATGCCTTCTGTACGCAAGGGTGCGCCTGCCCAACTACGATCGGGTGATGGCGACGCTCCCCGACGATCAGGACACACGACTCGATCCGGCGGCTCGCTTCGGAACCGTCGGCCTCACCTTCGACGACGTCTGTCTGGTCCCGTCTGCATCCGATGTGATCCCCGCCGAGGTCGACACGTCCTCGAGCCTTGCGGACGGAGTGCACCTCGCGGTGCCGCTCGTGTCGGCGGCCATGGACACAGTCACCGAGTCCCGCCTCGCGATCGCCATGGCACGCGAGGGCGCGATCGGCGTCGTGCACCGCAACCTGTCGATCGAGGACCAGCGCGCCGAGATCGACAAGGTCAAGCGCTCCGAGTCGGGCATGATCGTCGACCCGGTCACTCTCGGCCCCGACGATCTCGTGCAGTCCGCCGAGGAACTCATGGCCAACTTCCGCATCAGCGGAGTACCGATCGTGGATGCCGACCGCAAGCTCGTCGGCATCCTCACCAACCGCGACCTGCGCTTCGAGACCGACTCCAGGCGCCCCATCCGCGAGGTGATGACCTCGGAGGGCCTCGTCACGACCCGCGAGGGAACGACCCTCGAGGAAGCCCAGGAGATCCTGGGCCGGCACCGGATCGAGAAGCTGCCGGTAGTCGATGCCGAGGACCACATCACCGGGCTGATCACGGTCAAGGACATCAACAAGAAGATCAAGTACCCCAACGCCACAAAGGACGAGCAGGGGCGACTGCAGGTCGCGGCCGCCGTCGGCGTGGGCGACGACGCCTACGCCCGTGCCGAGGCACTGGTCGACGCCGGGGTCGACGTGCTGGTGGTCGACACCGCCCACGGCCACTCCTCCGGTGTGCTCGAAGTGGTGCGCAAGGTGAAGGGTGCCCTGGACGTCGTCGTCGTGGCCGGCAACATCGCCACCGCCGACGCGGCGCTCGCTCTCGCCGATGCGGGCGCCGACGCGGTCAAGGTCGGAGTGGGGCCGGGCTCCATCTGCACCACGCGGATCGTGGCAGGCGTCGGCGTGCCACAACTCACCGCTGTCTCCGAGTGCGCCGATGCGCTGTCGGGTAACGACGTGCGACTGATCGCGGACGGCGGTGTGAGGTTCTCCGGTGACATCGCCAAGGCAATCGGCGCGGGGGCCGACATCGTCATGCTCGGTTCGCTGCTCGCCGGAGTGGACGAGACACCCGGCGACATCGTGCTCAGCCAGGGTGAGCGCTACAAGGCGTACCGGGGCATGGGGTCACTCGGAGCGATGAGCGACCGCTCCTTTTCGAAGGACCGCTACTTCCAGGACGACGTCGAAGGCGCCGACAAGGTGGTGCCCGAAGGCATCGAAGGACGCGTCCCCTACAAGGGCAAGCTGGCGAAGATCATCTACCAGCTCACCGGAGGCCTGCGCTCCGCCATGGGCTACTGCGGTGCGGCCGACATCGCCTCGTTGCAGAGAGACGCCCGGTTCGTGCGCATGTCCCCCGCAGGGCTTCGCGAGGCACATCCTCACGACGTGCAGATAACCAAGGAAGCACCCAACTACTGGATGTAGGGGCCCCGCCGGGGCCCGATGCTCACGGCTCTCGTTGCAGCAGCCCCCACAGTGCCTCCACATCCTCATGGGTCGTGTTGGGGCTTCCCACCGAGAGCCTGATGGCGGGCCGCCCACCAACCTCGGTCAGGGTCAGCAGCGCCTCGCCGGAGCTGTTGACCGATTCGAGCACTGCCCTCGTGGCGTCGTCGCCCGCGGCGTGGCGCACGCACACCAGGGTCAGGTTGGCAGGCGCCACCAGCTCCCATGTGGACGACTCGGCGACCTTGCCGGCCAGCCACTCGCCCTCCGCCACGTGTTCGCGGACCATCGCCGCGATCGCGTCGGCACCCATCGCCCGCAGCACGAACCACACCTTGAGGGAACGGAACCTGCGCCCCAGCGGCACCTGCCAGTCGCGGAAGTCGACCACGGAGCCGGCGGCTGCGTCCCGCTCCAGGTAAGGCGGCGTGATCGCCAGGGCGTCGAGCACGGGGCCGCGGTCTGCAAGCCACATCAGTGAGCAGTCGAACGTGATCCCCCACCACTTGTGGGGGTTGAACACCCACGAGTCCACAGCATCCGAGCCGGCGAGCAGGTCGCGGTACTCTTCGCAGATGGTCGCGGCCCCTGCCATCGCAGCGTCGACATGCACCCATGCCCCGGCAGTCGACGCCAGCGCCGCGATGTCCTCGACGGGATCCACGGCCATGGTCGATGTGGTGCCCACGGTGGCCACCACCGCAGCCGGGATGAGCCCCGCGGCCACATCCGCGGCCATCAGCTCCGAGAGCGCCGAGGTCCGCATCGCCAGGGAGTCGTCGGTGGCCACCGACCGGATGTGCGCCTCGCGGAACCCGGCGACCCGGGCGCCCTTGATCACCGAGCTGTGCGCCTCGGTCGAGGCGTACACCACCATGCGGTCGAGGAGGTCCCGGCCGCCCGCCCGTTCGCGCGCCGCCACCAGGGCCACCAGCGTTGCCGATGATGCCGAGTCCTGGATCACACCTCCGCCCGGGCCGGGGTCATCGTGGCGGAACCGCGCAGGTAGCCCGGACAAGGCGGCCACCCAGTCGAGCATGCGCATCTCGAGCTCGGTCGAGGCCGGAGAGGTGGCCCACAACATGCCCTGCTGGGCGAGTCCGGCCGCCAGGTAGTCGGCCAGGGCTGCCGGCCAGGACGTGTTGGCCGGAAAGTACCCATGGAACCCCGGCGACTGCCAGTGGACCATCGCGGGAAGGATCAGCTCCCCGATGTCGGCCAGCACCAGCGCGAAGTCCTCTGCTTCAGCGGGCGCATCCGCCGGCAGCCTGTCGAGCAACCAGCCGGGCTCCACGGACGCGCCGACCGGGTGATCGCGCAGCCCCCGGGCGTAACCGGCGAGGATGCCCGAGGCAACCGGACCCCACTGTTCCCAGGCATCCGCGGCCTTGGCCGCGCCGAGGGGCGAACCGCTAGCTTCGCGGGGGACGGGTTGTGGACGATCGCTCACCGGCGCAGGCTCGCACACACGAGAGGAACAACGTGGCCAATGACGACCTCGGTGCCTTCGTGACCGACTCGCCGGTCGGGCCTCCCACAGGTGACGGCCCGCTCAGCGGCGTGGACGCGGCGGTGAAAGACTGCTTCGCGTTCAGGGGTCACACCTCATCGTTCGGGATCGGTCGCTGGCGCGAAACCCACGACCCGGCCACCTCCAACTCGTCTGTCGTCACTCGCCTCAGTGGCGCCGGCGCCCAGATCGTGGGCCTCGCCAAGCTCGACCAGCTCGCGTTCTCGCTCGTGGGAAACGCTTCTGAGGGCCCTGCTCCCCGCAACCCTCGTCACCCGGACCTGTACACCGGCGGCTCATCCTCCGGCTCGGCGGCAGCGGTGGCCGGCGGCCGCGCAGCGCTCGGCGTCGGCACCGACACGGCGGGTTCGGTGCGGGTGCCGGCCGCGCTGTGCGGGATCCACGGGCTGCGGCCCACGTGGGGATCCATAGACATGGCCGGCTGCCTCCCGCTGGCGCCGAGCTTCGACACCTGCGGACTGTTGGCCGCGAATCCGCTCGTCATGGCTCGGGCTCTGCAGGTCCTGGCGCCGCGGCCCGCATCGAGTGCGCCGATCCGCCGGGTCATGGTCGACCCCAGCCTGGCCGCGCCCGACGCCACCCCGCTTGTGGAAGGGGCCCGGGTCGTCGCCCAGGTCGTCGGCGCCACACTCGAGACCGTGTCCGTCGCCCATCTGGTCAACCACGACGTGGGCGCCCTGCTCAGCCGAGTCCAGGGTCGGGAGGTCTGGCAGACCCTCGGCGACTGGGCGACACGCAACGCCGACGCGCTCGACGCAGACGTGGCACGGCGCCTCTCCGCATGCCGCGGGTTCGCCGAGGAAGACGACGCAACCGTGGAGGTCGACCTCACCGATCGGCGGCTGTTCACCGAACTGCTCGCCCAGGTGGTCCCACCGGACACCGTGTTGGTGACGCCCACCCTGGGTGTGCCCTTGCCCCGCATCGACTCGCCGCTCGAGGACCTGGGCGGGTTCAGGCGTTCGACCGTCGCGCTCATGGCCCCGGCCAGCCTGTCCGGGTGGCCCCAACTCACATGGTCACCGGCGCGCTTGCAGAGTCCAGGTGGCGCGGTGGGACTGCTGGCGCGCCCCGGTTCCGACGATGCCCTGGTCGACCTTCTGGCGCGGCTCAGCAGCCACGACCACGGCGACGACCGGTCCTGATTCGGCCGAGTGACGTCCGAAACAGCTGCTGCCTACCTAGGCTGGGGCAATGAGCGACGTACCGCCATCTGATCCGACCCAGCCCATGCCCCAGAGCCCCGGTCAGGGCCAGCAGCCACAGCAGGGCGGCTTCCCCCAGCAGCCCGGCCAGCCCCAGCAGGGCGGCTACCAACAGCAACCGGGCCAACCTCAGCCGGGGTATCCGCCCCAACAGCAGGGCTACCCCCAGCAGGGCCAGGGCTACCAGCCACAGGGTCAGCCTCCCGCCGGGGGTTACCCACCTCCCGCCGGCGACAAGAAGGGCGGCGCGAGTTCTCCGGTGCCGTGGGTGCTCGGCACCTTGCTGATCGTCGCTGCGCTCGTGATCGTGTTCATGCTCGTGCGCGACTCCGGCGACTCCAACGACACCACGACCACCGCGCCCAACCAGCCGACCCTCGTGCCGACGACCGGCGACCGGCCCACCACGTCTCCCACCACGTCTCCCACGACGTCGCCGACGACCAGCCCGACGACCGCTCCCACGACGCCCAGTACGTCCGGGGCCACTTCCACCTCGGGGCCGTAGCGCCGCACGCGCCCGCCCGGCGGCCTGGTCGCTCAGACCACGCCACGAGCCTGTTCATCGGTGAGCCGGAACGCTGTGGCCACGCCGCGCGCCGGGTCGAGGTCCTCGAGCGGACCGGGGTCGACTCCTACCAACAACGCGAGGGCCTGGCGCAGCATCGCCGCGGTCGCCCCCCACACCGAATCGCCGAACAACTCGAAGAAGTAGACGGGTCGGTGCAGCTCGTCACTGCCCCACCGCTCCTCGCGGAACACCTCGGCGGACAGCAGTTCGGCCACCGGCACGAACAGCACCTTGTCGACCTCATCGGGGTTGGCGGTCACATCGGGCACGCCGCTCAGCAGTGCGACCACGGGCACGATGTAGGCGCGTCGCGTGACCGTCGTCAGGTGATCCAGCTCCCCCAGGACCTCGACGCTGTCCGGGTCGAGATCGGTTTCCTCGAACGCCTCTCGAACCGCGGCCTCGGCCGGGGTCTCTTCGAGCTCGCAGCGGCCGCCGGGGAAGCTGACCTCGCCGCGGTGGGTGCGAAGCCCCCAGGAGCGGCGTGTCAGCAGCACATGCAGTCCCCCGCCTTCGGTCAGCTCGCCGGATTCATCGTCGAAAAAGGGCACCAGCACCGCGGACGGAGCCGCGCCTGTGTTCTCCACGGGTGACGGGACTCCCCGTCGCGAGCGCGGGAACACCTCGCGCACCCTGGCGATGCCGAGTTCGGATGCGTCCAGCGGTGTGGCTCGCCCGGATGCGCTGCCGGCGCCGTCGCCCGGCTCGAAGTCCGGTGACCACGGCGCCGGCCTGCCCTCGAGCCACTGCTCCGGGCGGGGAATGAACTGGGGTCCGCCGCGCTCACTCACCCGTCGCCGCCGGGCGGGGACTCACCCACCATGGCCTCGAGCACCTCGCGCAGGCCGTGGGTCTTGAGGTTGCTCAGCACCCGACCCGGCGATTCCTCACCGCGCTCCCATTCCATCCAGTCGGCGAGCAGCTTCGAGGGGTCCGGAGGCGGGAGGTCTTCCATGCCCTGAGCCTACCGGCGGTCCGCATGCCACCTGTCGGCGCCGACGCTTCGTCGTCCCCAGGCGGTGCTGGATGGTCCTGAAGCTCTGTTGGTGCTGGATCACGCCTTACGTGATCCAGCACCAACGAAACCCGTGGGGCGTGCGAAAACGACGGATGGGGGCCGGCGATGCCGACCCCCATCCTGTTCGTAATTCAGCCAGTCGGCTGGTGTGTCCCCGAAGGGATCACATCATGCCGCCCATGCCTCCCATGTCGGGCATGCCGCCACCGGCGGGCGCCTCTTCGGGCTCATCGGCCACGAGGCACTCGGTGGTGAGCAGCAGGGCTGCGATCGACGCAGCGTTCTGCAGCGCCGCGCGGGTCACCTTGGCCGGGTCGATGACGCCGGCGGCCAGCAGGTCGGTGAACTCGCCGGTTGCAGCGTTGAAGCCGGTGTTGCCCGACTCCTCATCGAGCTGCTGCACGACGACTGCGCCTTCGACGCCGGCGTTGTCAGCGATCATGCGGGCGGGGGCGTCGAGACCGTGCAGCACGATGCGTGCTCCGGTCTTCTCGTCGTCCGCCAGCTTCTCGACGATCTGCGCCACGGCAGGCTTCACACGCACGAGGGCGGTGCCGCCACCGGCGACCACGCCTTCCTCGATGGCTGCACGGGTGGCCGACAGCGCATCTTCGATGCGGTGCTTCTTCTCCTTGAGCTCCACCTCGGTGGCTGCGCCGACCTTGACCACGGCAACGCCGCCGGAGAGCTTCGCGAGGCGCTCCTGGAGCTTCTCGGAGTCCCAGTCGGAGTCGGTGTTCTCGATCTCCGCCTTGATCTGGGCAATGCGACCGGCGACCTCTTCGTGAGTGCCTGCGCCTTCGACGATGGTGGTGTTGTCCTTGTCGATGACGACCTTGCGGGCCGTGCCGAGCAGGTCGAGGGTGGTGTTGTCGAGCTTCAGTCCGACTTCCTCGGAGATGACCTGGCCACCGGTGAGGATCGCCATGTCCTGCAGCATCGACTTGCGGCGCTCGCCGAATCCGGGAGCCTTGACGGCCACGGCGTTGAGCGAGCCACGGATCTTGTTGACCACGAGTCCGGCGAGGGCCTCACCCTCGACGTCCTCGGCGATGAGGACCAGCGGCTTGCCGGCCTGCATGACCTTCTCCAGCACCGGGATGAGCTCCTGGAGCATGGAGACCTTGCCATTGACGAACAGCAGGTACGGGTCGTCGAGCACTGCTTCCTGGCGCTCAGGGTCGGTCACGAAGTACGGCGAGAGGTAGCCCTTGTCGAACTGCATGCCCTCGGTGAACTCGAGGTCCATGCCGAAGGTGTTGGACTCCTCGACGGTCACGACGCCGTCCTTGCCCACCTTGTCGATGGCGTCGGCGATGACCTCGCCGATCTGCGGGTCGGCGGCGGAGATTGCGGCGACCTGGGCGATCTCGGACTTCTCGTCGATCTCCTTGGCCTCATCGGCAATCGCGTCGACCGCGGCGGCGACGGCGGACTCGATGCCGCGCTTCACGCCCATCGGGTTGGCACCGGCGGCCACGTTGCGAAGACCTTCACGCACGAGCGCCTGGGCCAGCACGGTGGCTGTGGTGGTGCCGTCACCGGCGATGTCGTTGGTCTTGGTGGCGACCTCCTTCACGAGCTGGGCGCCCATGTTCTCGAAGGCGTCGTCGAGCTCGATCTCGCGAGCGATCGACACACCGTCGTTGGTGATGGTCGGGGCGCCGAACTTCTTGTCGAGCACCACGTTGCGGCCCTTGGGGCCGATGGTCACCTTCACCGCGTCGGCGAGGGCGTTCACGCCGGCTTCGAGTGAGCGGCGGGCATCGTCGTCAAACTTCAGGATCTTTGCCATTTGTTCTCTCAGTCGTTCTCTGTCGTCGTTGTGTCTGTCGGGAATTCGCTCTGGGACTGGGTCGGTCAGCCGACCTTGGCGAGCACGTCGCGGGCCTGCAGGATCAGCAGGTCTTCACCGTCGACGGTGATCTCGGTGCCGCCGTACTTCGAGTAGACGATCTTGTCGCCGGCTGCGACGTCGACGGGGATCAGGTCGCCGGTGTCGGAACGACGACCGGGGCCGACGGCCAGGACCTCGCCCTGCTGGGGCTTCTCCTTGGCGGTGTCGGGGATGATCAGACCACTGGCGGTCGTCTCCTCGGCCTCGGCCTGACGGACGACGAGGCGGTCTTCAAGCGGCTGCAGGTTCATGCAATCCTCCGGATGCCCACAGTTCTGGCTGCGAGTCTCGTGGTGGGTAGGGGTATTGCCCGGGCAGTTGGCACTCCCCAAGGGCGAGTGCCAAAGGTAGCACTCTCCACCCGAGACTGCTAACCGCCCCCGCGAACGGCCCCCGAAGCCTGAGAAATCAGCCTGACACGGCCCCAGAACCCCGAAATCGCGGCACGGTCCCAGCCGAGAGATGACCAAGGTGGGCGATCTCGGGTTGCCAGCCGGGTCAGGGACCGTGGAACAGACGGTCGCGGGGGTCTGCGCCCACATCCAGACCCGAGGGCCCGAGCCGGTGGAGGCGGTACCAACCGGCCGAAGCCACCATCGCCGCGTTGTCGGTGCACATCGAACGGCTGGGCAGGAACCCCTGGATGCCGTCATCGGCGCACGCCCCGAGGAACTGCTCGCGCAACAGGGTGTTGGCGGCCACTCCCCCTCCCAGCGCCAGCGCCTTGGCTCCGAACTGCCCGGCCGCGCGGCGGGACTTGTCCACAAGCACGTCGACCACGGCGGCCTGGAAGCTGGCAGCGACGTCCTCGGTGGCCGCCGACGGGTTGTCACGCACATGGTTCACGACTGCGGTCTTGAGCCCGCTGAAGGAGAAGTCCAGGCCGTCGCCGATCATCGCCCGCGGAAAGTCGATCGCCTCGGGGTCACCCGACAACGCCGCGGTGTCGATGGCGGGGCCGCCGGGGTAGCCGAGCCCGAGGAACCGGGCCACCTTGTCGAACGCCTCGCCCGCGGCATCGTCGAGTGTCTCGCCGAGCAGCGCGTAGTCACCATGGCCGTTCATCTGGATCAGCATCGTGTGGCCGCCCGAGACCAGCAGCACCACCATTGGGAACTCGAGCTCGGGCTCCTCGAGCAGCGCCGCGTACAGGTGGGCCTCGAGGTGGTTGACCGCCACGAACGGCACGCCCCAGGTGAGCGCCAGGGCCTTTGCCGCTGACACGCCCACGAGCAGCGCCCCGATCAGCCCGGGGCCGTTGGTGGCGGCCACCGCCGACACATCGCTGCCGTGCACCCCCGCCTCCACCATTGACTGGGCGGTGACCGGAATGAGCAGTTCGGTGTGGGCACGGCTAGCTATCTCGGGCACCACGCCGCCGTACCGGGCATGCAGGTCGACCTGGGACGACACGACCGAGGACAGCACCTCGGTGCCGTCGCGGACAACGGCCGCCGCGGTCTCGTCACAGCTCGTCTCCACCCCGAGCACAACCTGGCCCGGCGCCGGGCCACCAGCGGCCACAGGAGCATCGCTCATCGCTCGTCCTCTCCGATTCCCTCGGTGCGCAGGGGAGAGGGCAGGCCGGCCTCGATGAGCCGGCGCCGCTCGACCTGTTCATCATCGAGTATGTCGTGGCACCACATCACGAGCGCGTCCTCGCCGTTGTCGTTGTAGTAGCCGGCGCGGATTCCACCGGGGGCGAAGCCGAACCGGCGGTAGAGGCCGCGCGCCGCGTCGTTGGACACCCTCACCTCGAGGGTGATGCTGCGTACCCCGCGGCGTGCCGCTTCCTCGAACTGCACCAGCAGCATCCGGTCCGCGATGTGGCGCCGGCGATGGTCCTCGTGGACCGCGAAGTTGGTGATGTGGCCGTCGTCGAGGGTGACCATCAACCCGGCGTAGCCGAGCACGTGGCGCGCCTCGCGGGCCACCACCCAGTTCCTGCTGGTGGGCATCGACAGTTCGCCGGCGAACAGCGAATGCGACCACGGATGTGGATTGGCGCGCTTCTCGATCGCCACGACCGAGCGCAGGTGGCGCTTGCGCATCGGCGCGATCACCACTCCGTCGAACGGCTCGGACCCATCCGGGGTGGGACGCTCGAGCGTTCCCTCGGCCATGGCTGCACCCACCTCAGGCGTCCCTTGTGGACCAGTTGATCTCGGCATCGGGGCGGCGGAGATAGAGGGGCGCGATCGACTCCGGTTGCTCGAACTCCTCGCGAAGCGCCTGGGGGTGGGCCAACTGCACCAACGACGACGCCGACGGGTAGGCGTTGCCCACCTCCGCGTGCTCGACACGCGCCATGCCGTCGAACACCTCCCGGTAGCGACGCGCCCCGTCACCCACCAAGAGGACCTCTTCGCCGACTGCGAGCAGCTCCGAGGCGAGGTCATCCGCCGTGCCGACCTGGGCCTCGGTCACCCGCTGCACACCACCGGGCACCTGGCGGTAGAACGCGTGGTAGATCTCACCGCGACGGGCGTCGACCGTGGCCACTATCAGGCGCTGGGTGAAGCGAACCGGAAAGGCCAGGAGGTCCAGGCTCGAGACCCCGATCATCGGCACCCGGAGGGCGAACGCGATCGCCTTTGCGGTGGCCACTCCAACCCGCAGCCCGGTGAACAGGCCCGGCCCCACGTCGACGGCGACCAGACCGACGTCGTCGAGTTCGATGTCGGCCTGCCCACAGATGAACTCGATCGCGGGCGTGAGGTTCTCCGCGTGGCGACGACCCTTGGCGCAGTGGGCGCTCGCCAACACCCCCTCGTGACCTCCGATGGCACACCCCACCTGCTCGGTCGCGGTCTCTATCCCGAGAATCAGCATCAGGCACCGCCGCCGCTGGTCCGTTCGATGACGGTCGCCAACGCGTTCATGCGTGCCGACCAGCGCGAGCCGATGGGAGAGAAGCCGATGCTGCGCGAGTCCGGTGAAGCGCCATTGTCGAGGCGGACCTCCAGGTAGTCATGCGGTAGCACCGGAGCGATCGTGTCTCCCCACTCGATGACCACCACCGCGTCGTCGTCGAGGATCTCCGCGAGCCCCAGGTCGAGTGCCTCGTTGACCTGGTTGAGTCGGTACACGTCGAGATGGTGCAGGTCGAGCCGTCCCGAGTAGCTCTGCACAAGGGCGAAAGTGGGGCTCGTGATATTGCCCTGCACACCCAGACCGGCTCCGAGTCCCTGGACGAAAGCGGTCTTGCCCGCGCCGAGTCCGCCCACCAGGACGATCAGGTCTCCGGGGCGCACCAGTTCGCCGAGGGCCGCCGCCAGTGACCGGGTCTGGTCGACACCTTCGGTGTGTGCCTCGATCCGTGAACTCACTGGGCGACCACGCTCGAGGCCGTGAGTTCGATCATCCCGCCCGACGCTGCCGCCTTGGCCCGCACCAGGTCTGCACGCACATCGGACATCGCCGACCCGCCACCGCGGAGCACCGCTGCGGGGTGCAGGGTCGGCACGAGCACGCGGCCACCCCACGAGTAGGCACGTCCGCGCAGCTTCGTGATGCCCGTCTTCGTGTCGAGCAGGAGCCTGGAGGCAAAGTTGCCCAGAGTCACGATCACCGTGGGGTCGATGAGCTCGATCTGGCGTTGCAGGTACGGCCTGCACGCCGCGATCTCGTCGGGCTTGGGATCGCGGTTGTCGGGTGGGCGGCACTTCACCACATTGGCGATGTACGCGGTCTCACGGGTGAGTTCCATCTCCTCGGCCATGAGCCGGTCGAGGAGCTTGCCGGAGCGGCCAACGAAGGGAAGGCCCTGACGGTCCTCCTCGGCCCCGGGGCCCTCGCCCACGAACATCAGGTCCGCCGTCGGGTCTCCCATGCCGAACACCACCTGGGTGCGTTGCTCACAGAGCCGGCACGCGGTGCAGCCAAGTGCGTCGGTGCGCAACTCATCGAACTCTGCGAGGGGGGAGCCCATGTCGGACATCGCTCCGAGTGTATCGACGCTCGGGGCTCAGGCTGCCGTGGCGATCGCCTGCTGGACGGCTTGCACCGCCAACCACCGCACCTTGTCCTGTGGCGCCGCGACACCTCCGACCGAGATGGCCACGAACGCGTCGCCGTCCACCGATGCGTGCGGCGGTGAGATCGCCCTGGCCAGGCCGTCGTGTGCGCCACGGGCCATGTGCATGCAGCCCATCTTCGACACCTCCGCGTTGGTGGCCACGACCCCGATCGTCGTGTTGGCGACCCGGGAGCCGCCGAAGGACCCACCGCCGTCATCGTCGCCTCGGGAGGGGTCCGGTATCTCCGGCTCAGCAAGGCCGGCCTCGGGTGAGCCGACCAGGTCTCCCCATGCGTTGACGGCCACGAGACAGGCGACAACGAGGTCGCCGTCGCGGATGGCCACGCCCACGAGACCGCCAGCACGTGTCGCTTCCTCGCCGCGCCACTTCGACACCGTGGCCCCCGTGCCGGCACCCACCAGACCGAGCTCGCACCCCGGTGAGGCGAATGCGTCCTCGAGCGCTGCGGCTCCGTCGGCCGCGGTCGGACGAACGGTCGGGTCGCCCACGGGAAGGTCGAACAGCGACATCCCCACCACGATCGGGACCCTTCCCCAGGGCGTGGGGAACCCGCGGCCGCGCTGGTCGAGGGCGGCCATCACGCCATCACCTGCGGCCAGACCGAAGGCCGATCCACCCGACAGCACCACCGAGTCGATGCTCTGCACCGTTGCGCTCGGGTCGAGCAGTGCGAACTCGCGTGTGGCGGGAGCGCTGCCGCGCACCTCCCCCGATGCCGTGAACGGCTCATCACCCACGACGACGGTGCAGCCCGTGCGGGCCGCGGCGTCGCTGCGATGGCCCACATGCAGGCCCGGTACCTCGGTGATCATCGGTCCTCCGTCCGACGGCTCCGGCCGCCTCGTGTCTCAACGAGTCTGCCAACCGCGTCGTCGTATTCAGCGGCCATCACCGGCCAGTCGTATCGCCTGACCGCTTGAGCCATCGTGCCCGCCCTCTGCCGCCAGGTGGGCAGGTCGACCAACACGTTGCGCAGATGGGTGGTGAGGCGACCCTCCGGGTAGCGGAATGCGGGGTCGTCCACCGTCTCGCGGAATGCGAGCGCATCCGGCACGACAGGTACACAGCCGGCGGCGACGGCCTCCACCACCGAGATGCCGAAGTTCTCCTGGCGGGCCGCCGCCACGACCACATCGCACCCGCGGACGGCGCTTGGGTAGTGCCGATCCGCGACGTGGCCCCTGTGCACGACGCGGCCAGAGATCGGCTCGAGCAGCGCATCACCCATCGCCGGGTCGTGGTGGTCGTCGCTGCCGAGCACCACCACGTCGAACGCGACGCCCTCACGCGAGAGGGTGGCCATCGACTTCACCGCGCGGTCGAGGCCCTTGTCGTTCGACCAACGGTGGTTCCACAGCACCACTGGACACGACCTATCCGGCCGCAGGCTCGGCTCCCGCCCCGGGGCGGCCATCCTCGCCAGGTCGCATCCGCACGCCATCACGCAACTTCGCTCGAGGAAGCCGGCCACCAGCTCGAGGTGGGCCGCCGGTTCCGGCGAGGTGTCGAACAGGGCGGGAAGGGCTGCCGCCATGGAATCGAGCTGCCACCGGGAGTTGAACCACACCGAGTCGGCAGCCAGGACGCTGCGCCAGTTCGTCCATGCCAGGTGGCGGCCCCTGCCGTCACCCACGCCATTGGCGCTGACCGGCTGCGTCAACTGGTTCTCATGCATGTAGAGCACCGTTACGCAACCGGCCAGCTCCCGGCGGCAGAGTCCGAGCAGCGACGCCAGGTCGACCATGTCGGTGGCCACGACCACGTCGGGTCGACCGTGCGCCTCGAGGTGGCGGGACACCTGCTCGGCGAGGCTCGCCGTGGAGGAAACCATGCGCTGTTGCCAGTGGTCTGCCGGCAGCGAGACCAGGTGGATGTCGTGACTGCTGTGCCGCATCCAACCCGCGGCCCACGCCTCATGGGAACCGCCGAGCCACGGCTCGACGAGAAGCACCCCGAGGGACTCGGGCGCCACCTACCGCCCTCGGAGGTGCCGGCGGGGCAGCCTCGCCGAGAACCTGCAGACGACCTCGTAGGGGATCGTGTCGAGAATCGTGGCCCAATGCACCGCCGAGACCTCCACGGGGCCATCGGGACCGAGCTGGCTGCCCAGCAGCACCACCTCGTCGCCCACGTGTACCGGCACCACCGAGGGGTGGCCGACCGGTCCCACTTCGATCACTGTCTGGTCCATGGTGACGACTCCTCGAACCGGCCTCGGGATCCCGCCGACCAGAAACGCACCACCCACCGCACCGAAGTTGCGCGGAATGCCGTCGGCGTAGCCCACCGGGACCACCGCCACGATCGTGTCCACGTCGAAGACGTGGGCGAGCCCGTAGCTGACCCCTTCGCCGGCCGGAACGGTGTGCACATGGGTCACTTCGGCGTGCACCGACATCGCGGGTCTGAGCTCGACCTGGCCGGCCGTGTGCGGCGACGGCGGGATCCCGTAAGCGGCGATGCCTGCGCGCACCATTGCGAAGTGCGACCCGGGGTGGGCGAGCAGACCCGCGGAGTTGGCTGCGTGCACGACGCCCGGATCGATGCCGGCTGCGTCGAGATCGGCCAGCACCGCCCCGAAGCGGCGCAGTTGCTCGTCGGTCTCGCTACGTTGCGGTGTGTCTGCCACAGCCAGGTGGGTGAACACGCCCTCGAGCAGGAGGTTGTCCGCCAGCAACACCCTGGCTGCCAGGTCGACGGCGTCACGCGGCGTGGCGCCGACGCGGTGCATGCCGGTGTCGACCTTCAGGTGCACACCCCAGCGGGCGTTGCGCCCCACCGTTTCAGAGGCCCGCGCCACCGCCTCCTCGTGGTAGATCGTGGGTGTCAGGTGATGCGCCCACGCGTCCTCGAAGGCGTCCAGGGGCGGCTCCGACAACAGCAGAATCGGTGCATCGATGCCGGCCTCGCGCAACTCGACGCCCTCCTCCACCAACGCAACCGCCAGCCGCGTCGCGCCGCTGCCCAGCGCAGCCCGCGCGACCTGCACAGCACCATGGCCGTAGCCATCGGCCTTCACCACGACGCACAGCTCGCTGGACCCGGCGAGGCGAGCCAGCTCCGCGACGTTGTGCCCGATGGCGGACATGTCGACGCGGACTTCGGCGTGTCTGGGCACCCCGACAGGCTACGGCGCGCCGGCAGGGGTGCCGGCCAATCGGTTCAGCCGGGCGCAGCCGGGTCAGCCAGAAGGGAGCGGGCATCGCCAATGACCTCCGCGATGTCACCTGCCAGCACGCCGTGCTCACCTGCGACTCGGCCCGCCACCCCGTGCAGGTATGCCGCCGCGGCCGCCCCGCGCAGCGGTTGCGCTCCTGCCGCCAGGTGGGCCCCGATGATCCCGCTGAGCACGTCACCGGATCCGGCGGTCGCCAGGCGGGCGTCACCGGAGCGCACTGCGTATACAGACCCGCCGGGATCTGCGACAACCGTGGTCGGCCCCTTCAGCAGCACGATGCAGCCATGGTGTGCAGCGGCGGCCCGGGCGGCCGCGAAGCGGTCTGCACCTGGCTCACGACCCATCAGCGACTCGTACTCGCCGTCGTGTGGCGTCATCACGACAGTCGGGGTGTCGCCTGCGGATGTCGTGGCGGCCAGCGGCTCCTGCCCCACGGCCCGCAGGGCATCGGCATCGAGGACCACGGGCACGCCGCTGCGAACAACGGCTTCCAACTCGTCGCGCACGTGGGACGCGAGCCCGATGCCCGGGCCCACCACAACTGCACCGAAGCGCGCTGCCCCGTCGGCTACCTCCCGGCCCCAGCCCGACGCGGGCAACCCGGTGCCGACCGCCTCGCGGGGAGCGTCGGGATGCTCGAGGCCCGGACTCGACGCGCGGACATACGACGCGTCGGCCCTGCCCGCCGAACGCGCACACAGCCACCCTGCGCCTTGCATACCCGCAGAGCCCGCCACAACCCATACCGCATGGCGCCACTTGTGGTCATCGGCGGCACGCGAGGGCACCCATGCGGCCACATCGCCGCTCTCGACCAGCCAGCCCGAGGCCACCGAAACGTCGAGGCCGATATCGGCCACCACGACCTCGCCGCTGTGGCCGGGGCCGTCGGCCTGCACCAGGCCGGGCTTGAGGGCGGCGAAGGTCACGGTACGCGCGGCGTGCCATGGGCTGCCCGCTGCGTCGCCGGTCAGCCCGGAGATGCCGGAGGGAATGTCGACCGCCAGTACGGGCGCCATCGGTTGCGGCGGAGGATCCCATGTGCCTCGAAAGCCGGTGCCGAAGGCGGCATCGAGGTAGAGGTCGGCCTGGGGCATGGCCGGTGGGAGTTCGCCGGCGTCGAGAACCACGGCCCGCACGCCATCGCGTGCCAACAGGCGAGCGGCGACCCGTCCGTCGTTGCCGTTGTTGCCCTTGCCCGCAACCACGACGACACGACGCCCATAGGTGCCGCCGAGCATGGAGACGGCCTCGGCAGCCACCGCACCGGCGGCCCTGCGGATCAGGACGTCGACCGGTTCGGTGGCGGCAGCGTCAACCGCGGCCATCTCGGTTGGGGTCACGATCGGTATCACTGTCGCAATTCTGGCCGCTGGGTCCGTGTCGTGACGGATGCGGACCGAGATGGTCGGCCGCGGGCCTCGGCGCGGGCCACTGCGACCTCACCGTCCGGGCCGGTGGTCGCGTCCACCTCCAGGGTCACCGAAGTCGCACCGAGATGGGCCGCCCTGTCCGCGGCCGACCCGCGCAGGCGTACCGAACCGAGGTCTCCGGCCACCTCGACGTCGGTGAACCGCACGGAGTCGATGCCCACACCGAGGGCCTTCATCACTGCCTCCTTGGCAGCGAAACGCTGTGCCACCTGCAGCGGTTGCTCCTCGGCCACAGCGACCAGTTCCGTCTCGGTGAACAACCTCGAGGCCAGTGCGGCCCGGCGCTGCAGTGCTGCCATGAGGCGGTCGACACCGGCCAGGTCGACGCCCACTCCCACGAGGGACCCGTCGGTGGTCATGACCTCCAGCGATCCGCCAGGTCGAGGATCGGAACGACCAGCAGGTCGATCACCGGCTGGTCGCCGAGGATCTGTTCGTCGAGGTCGTCCTCTGTCTCGGTAACTGCGTCACGCAGGGCCTGGTAGCGGCGGCGGTAGCCCTGCAGTACCGAACGTGCCGACGCGGCAGGCAACCTGTCGACAACCTCCACGTGCAGCAGCACCAGTCCCACAGCCTCACCACCGCGGATCTCCGGCACGATGATCACGTTGCGCCCGTCGCTGCGGCCGGAGGCGACCATCAACTCGCGTTCACGGGCCACCAGGGCCTTTGTGCCACGAAGGCGCGGATCCTCTTCGGTGCGCGAGCGGATCTCCGCGCCGACACCCGAGCGGTCGGTGGCTGTGATGGTGGCGGTGGCCAGGGACTCCGCGCCCGAAAGCGAGTAGCGCGTCCAGCCGGTGACCCTCTCCACCGCCGGATCCAGTTCGGCCAGAGTGCGCAGCGCAGAGTACGGAATCGACTCGCGGCCGGCACCGGTCTGCACCGCTGCCTGCACCAGCGGCACCTGCATGAGCGACTCATCGCTACGCGATATGCCGACCGTGACCGTCTTGGCCTGGTGCTTGATGGCATCCACCGGGCGCGTGAGCTCATCGATGGCGGCACTCAGGGAGTCACCGATGTCATCCACCACGACACCCGGCGTGCCCGGCTTGCCGAACTCGAGTTCGTAGCCATCGAGGGCGGACAGGCCCGTGGCGTAGCGGAACTGCCCGGCCAGGCGGACCGCCGTGTCGGCCTCGAGTTGCCCGTTGTAGGCACCCGTGCGCATGCCCTGGAGCCACGCGGCTGCGTGGTCCCGCAGCACCGGCCGCAGCCGGCGAAGGATCCTCGCGCCGTCGACTGCGTCGCCGTGGTCGATGCCGGACTCACCGACCACCTCGTCGATCGCGGCACGAGCCTCGCGGAGCGGCTGCGCCTGCGAGTCGATGGCAAGGGCCGCCTCGTAGCCGAACAGGTGCCCGACCATGGTGGCGAGCACGAACGCGAGCCGCTCATGGGTCTCGGGGACCTCGAGCACGGCCACTGCCGCATCGAATCCGCGGGCGCCCTGGCTGGCGATCACGATCGGGGCCGCCTTGTGCGCCGCGAAGATCGCCACCTCCTTGGCCACGTCGTCCGCGGTCGACCCCACGAGGCCGGCGGCACACACGAGGATCATCGGCTCGGCCGACAAGTCGATGTGCTTCTTGTCCTCGGTGGCATCGCACGCGATGGACTTGTAGCAGAGCTCGGACAGCTTGATTCGAAGCTCCCGCGCGGCGATCTGGTTGACGCCGTTGCCCACCAGCGCCCAGTAGCGACGCCCCGGGGCGGTTGCGGCCGCCTCGGCGATCGCAGGTCTGGTGGCAAGCGTCTGGAGCATCCGCTCCGGGAGTTCCCGCATCGCTGCGAGGACTTCCTGCTCGGAGGGCTCCGAATAGTGGCGTGCTCCGGGTACCGCCGCAGCGATTCCGTAGGCGAGCAACATGCCCGCAGCGACCTGGGAGTAGAACGCCTTGGTCGACGCGACGCTCATCTCCACGTCGCGGCCGTCGGCTGTGTACAGCACCCCGTCGGCCTTGTCGGTGAGGTCACTGCCACGACGGTTGACGATTGCCAGCACGGAGGCACCCCGGCTGCGCACCAGGTCCACAGTGCGATTCGTGTCGGTCGTGGTGCCCGACTGGCTGATCGCCACCACCAGCGTGTCCGACATGTCGGCACGCATCGCGAAGCCCGACAGCTCCGTGGCGGGGAGCGCCTCGCAACGCACATCGGTCTCGGCCAGCAGGGTGGACAGGAACTGGGCAAGGCTCTGGCCGGCCACGGCGGCCGTCCCCTGGCCGATCACCAGCACCCGTGCGACCTGGCCCGAGGCGAGCCTGTCGACCACCTCGGTTGGCATCGACGCAGGACCGATTCGCACATCCAGGGCGCCATCGTGGTCGACCAGGCGTCCGCGCAGGGTCGTGCGGAACGAGTGCGGCGAATCGGTCACCTCCTTGAGAAGGAAGTGCGGGAAGTCGCCACGGTCGATGTCGCGGGTGGTTATCTCGGTGCCTGACAGGTCGGACTCGTCCACCGCCAGCTCGGTGCCGTCGTAGGAGAACCGGCGCACGCCCTCCAGCCGGCCTGCGGCCGTAGCGTCCAGCGACACGATCTGGCCACGCGAACCCGTGGGATTGTCCGGATCCGATGGCGTCTCACCGTCCATACGCAGGTAGCGCGACGTTTCCTCCACGACCCCGTAGGGCTCACTGGCGACCACGAAGGCGTCCTCGGCCAGTCCGACGTAGAGGGCCTGGCCCGACCCGCGCAGCGCAAGGTAGAGCTCCCCGGGTGATGCCGTCGTGGTGGCGGCGATGGCCACCGATCCCTCCATCGGCGCCACGGTGTCGCGGAACGCCTCGACCCCTACGGCCGAGCTCGACAGGAGGGTGCGCCGCAGCAGCGTCGGGATGACCTTTGCGTCGGTGGTGACCTCGTTGGGCAGCTGGAGCGACGCGTCCGCGGCAAGCTCCGCGTAGTTGTCGACATCGCCGTTGAGCACGGCCGTTGCGAACGGGCCGTCGGACACGACCGTTTCGTCCGAACCCTGGGGATGTGCGTTGGGCTCCGACACGATGCCGATGGATGCCCAACGGGTGTGCCCGAGCACGAGACCCGCAACGTCAGCCGCGGCGAGCGCGCGGTGCAGCAGCCCGTCGCCGAGGATCGCTGCGCGGAGCTGCGCTGTGTTGTCACCGAGTTCGCCGATCTCGGCAGCAGTCTTGAACACGATCACGAGGGCTTCGTCGACGAACCGCACGGCGCCCGCTGTGAACACACCGTCCATCCGGCTACCGATCGCGTCGGCCACCTCGGGATCTGCCGGGTCGAGGCCGTGGCCGGTCAGTTGGACCTCGACGCCGGCGCTGTCGCGGCCGCGCACTTCGAGGCGGTCGAGAGCCGAGAGGGCCTGGTGCAGGCTGAGCAGCACCGCAGTGCCGGCACGGCCCGGAAGGTCGGGCGTGAGCGCCCTGACACCGTCAGCCGCTCGCAAGCGGTCACGTTCGATGGCCCAGAGGGCGTCCTTGCACCGGATCAGCGCCGCGTTGGTCGCTTCCAGGGCCTCGGCGGCAACACCGTGTGACGGGTTGTCGAGCAGGGCCTCAGCGGACTCGACGAGGGCTGACAGCTCCCTGCACCGCACCCGGAGGTCCTCGGTGGCCGGAGGAGCAGCCAGTAGCCCTGCGACGCCCGGCTCACCCAGCAGCTCGTCATTGACCCGCCGGAGCGCGTCGGCTGCGGTCTCCAGAGGGGCAGGCCATTGGGACGTACTCGATGAAAGCAGGGCGTCGAGGCCCTCGATCGACTCGAGCACGGACGCGACGTCGACTGCAGGGTCGGTGTTGGGTGACCTGACTATGGCGATGATGCCGCACATTTGGGGTTACCGGAGTCCTTAGGGCAAGGCCGGGCCGCCGCCGCAGCGGGGCCGATGGTCAGAAAACTCTACCGGGTCGCAGCTCAGGCACTGCTGAGGCCGCGTACCGCCTCGACGAGTGTCTGCGCCGCCGCGGATGCAAGCTGTTCGGTGTCCGCCTCGGCCATGACCCTCACGACCGGCTCGGTGCCCGAAGGTCGTAGCAAGACACGACCGGCATCTCCCAGGTCTGATTCGACAGCGGCGATCTCGGCGCTCAGTCGCTGCGCCACATCCTTCATTGGGGACTCGATCGGCACGTTCACGAGCACCTGGGGCAATCGCTGCATCGCACCGTCGACCAGGTCCGCTAGTGGTCGCCCGGTGCGGGCAATGAGGTCAAGCAGCAGAACGGCACTCAGGAGGCCATCGCCCGTGGTGGTGATGTCGCGGAACACGAGGTGGCCCGACTGTTCACCACCGAGGCTGAACCCACCCTCCTCAAGAGCCTCTAGGACGTACCGGTCACCGACCGAGGTGTCGACCACGGTGATGCCGGCGGCGTCCATTGCCCGGCGGAAGCCGAGGTTGGACATCACGGTCACGACGACCGTGTCGCCTGCCAGCAGGCCACGCGACCGCATGTCGCCGGCGAGAATCGCCATCAGCTGGTCACCGTCGGCAACCCGGCCCAGGTGGTCTACGGCCACGACGCGATCGGCATCCCCGTCGAACGCGATGCCGATGTCGGCTGATCGCCCTGTCACCGCCGATGCGAGGCCGTGCGGGTGGTTGGACCCGCAACCGTCGTTGATGTTCACGCCGTCGGGGTGGGCGCCGATGACCTCGACCTCGGCGCCGAGCGCACGGAGCACGCGCGGCCCGATCTTCCAGTTGGCCCCGTTGGCGCAGTCGAGCACGACCCTGATCCCGCCGAGGCTGCGGCCCTCGATCGATGCCTGCACGAACTCCGCGTAGCCATCCACCTGCCCCGCTGGCGGCACGGTCGCCCCCACGGCCGCATCCGCGGGACCGGCGTGCGCCTCACCGTCGAGCAGCGTCGCCAGCTCGGCGGCTACGCGCCCTTGTTGTGCATCGGTGAGCTTTCGCCCGCCCGGGCCGAAGATCTTCAGGCCGTTGTCGGCAAACGGGTTGTGCGAGGCCGAGATCATCACCCCGGCGGTCACCCGGCCATCGAGCGGCTCGGCACATGCATGCGCCACCGCCGGTGTGGGAGCCACCCCGATTGCGGTGGCCTCTGCGCCCTCTGCGCAGGCGCCCGCACAGACGGCGGCTTCGAGCATCGGCCCCGAGATCCGCGTGTCGCGGCCCACGACCACGACCTCTGCACCGAACACCCGTGTGGCGGCGCGCCCGAGGGCGAGCGCCAACTCTGCGGTCACCGCCACGTTTGCAGTTCCGCGGACTCCGTCGGTGCCGAAGCTGGCGTGCACCGCTGTATCAGCGCTTCGAGTACTGCGGAGCCTTGCGGGCCTTCTTGAGGCCGTACTTCTTGGATTCCTTCTCGCGGGAGTCGCGGGTGAGGAACCCGGCCTGCTTCAGGGTCGTGCGCAATTCCGGATCGACGTCGATGAGGCTGCGGGCGATACCCATGCGCACGGCACCGGCCTGGCCACTCGTGCCACCACCGTGGAGGGTGACCTCGACGTCGTAGCGATCGGCCGTCTCGGTGATGCGCAGTGGCTCGGTGAGGATCATCCGGTGCGTCGCGTTGGGGAAGAACACCTCGACGTCGCGGCCGTTGATCGTGATCTTGCCTTCGCCGTCGGCGAGGCGGACCCGAGCGACTGCTCGCTTGCGTCGGCCAGTGGTCTGTGTGAGCGGCTGGGTCATCGTTCGTCGTCTCCGGTAAAGGTCTTGTCAGTCAGGCGCGGGCCGCTGCGCCGGGAATCTCGAGTGTCTTGGGCTTCTGGGCCTCGTGGGGATGCTCCGCTCCGGCGTAGACCTTCAGCTTGCGCAGCATCTGGCGACCCAGGCGGTTCTTGGGGAGCATTCCGCGCACGCTGCGGCGCACCGCCTCTGCGGGCACCCGCTCGAGCATGTCGGCGTAGGTCTCGGACTTGATGCCGCCCGGGTACCCGGAGTGGCGCCAGACCTGCTTGCTCTCTGCCTTGTTGGCGGTGAGCACGACCTTGTCGGCGTTGATGATGACGACGTGGTCGCCGGTGTCCATGTGGGGCGTGAAGGTCGGCTTGTGCTTGCCGCGCAGCACGCGGGCGACCTCGGTCGCCATGCGGCCGAGCGTCAGGCCGTCGGCGTCGACGACATACCATTCACGCTCGATTTCAGAGGCCTTGGGGGTGTAGGTGCGCACCGCGCTCACTTCCTTGGAACAGTTGGTGTCTGTGGACCCGTGGGGTCCGCAGTCCCGCAAACCGGGACCGGCACTTCCGGCGAGCGACAACCTGTCACAGGACAGCGGAGCCACGCCGAAACCGGGGAAATGCCGACAGGTCAGACTACCGGCCGCTCCGATTCAGCAGCAAGCCCGGGAGGCCAGCGTGCCGGTCAGTAGCCGACTTCCCAGAGGAACAGGCCATCTGGCGGGGCCAGTTGGCCAGCCAGCGAACGGTCCTTGCCCGCGAGGGCCGCGGAAACCGAGTCGACCGGACGCCGACCACGGCCGATGTCGACCAGGGTGCCCACGATGCTGCGCACCATCTGGTGACAGAACGCCGATGCGGTGATCTCGAAGGTCAGCACCCCGGGATCGTCATTGAGCTCGCCAGACCATCGGGCATCGGTCACCCGTCGCACCATCGAGGCATCCGGGCGGTCCTTCGGCTGACGACAGAACGAACTGAAGTCGTGGGTGCCGACCAGTTGGTGGGCCGCGTCGGACATGCGGTGTCGGTCGAGAGCGGCCGGCATCCACCACGTCGTGCCCGCCAGGAACGGGTCGGGCACCTCCGAGGCGAGCAACCGGTAGCGGTAGCGCCGCCACTGCGCCGAGAATCGGGCGTGGAAGTCACCCGCGACCCGCGTGACCTCGCGGACCACGACATGTGGTGCCAGCATCGAGTTGACCGACCGCCGCAGACTCGCAGCGTCCAGGGCCGCCGGGTCGGCGTCGAATGACACAACCTGGCCCCGTGCATGCACGCCGGCATCGGTGCGCCCTGCCACGGCCAGCACCAGATCACAGCCCAGTACCTGTTCGAGCGCGCCACGCAGGTCTGCGCCAACTGTGCGGACGCCATCGTTCTCCGCGAAGCCGCGGAAGGCAGACCCGTCGTAGGAAACCAGCAGGCGGTACCGGGCGAGGCCGGGCCCGGGTGGTTCAACCTCGATGTCAGCGGGGCCCGCGTGGGCACCTCGGGCGGCGTCGCCGGCCTGCTGGTCTGCGGGCGGCGGCACCTGATCCCCGTCGGTCAGACGAGTTCCAGCTTGGCCATCGGCGCCTTGTCACCGGTGCGCGGGCCGAGCTTCAGGATGCGGGTGTAGCCACCCGGGCGGTCCGCGTAACGCGGTCCGATGTCGTCCATGAGGATCGCAGCGATCTCCTGGTCACCGATGTAGGCGAGGATCTGGCGGTGGTTGTGAAGCCCGCCCTTCTTCGCCTTGGTGATCAGCTTCTCGGCGATCGGGCGGACGGCCTTGGCCTTCGCCTCGGTCGTGACGATGCCGGTGGGTGACGCGACGAGGGAGCTGACCAGGTTGGCCATCATGAGGCGCTGGTGCTTCGGGCTGCCACCGAATCGATGGCCCTTCTTGGGAGTTGCAGGCATTGGTCTGTTCCTGGTCTACGTCTTGGTGTGGTGCCGGTACCGGACTCAGCTACGGGTCACTCGCTGCCGCGCAGCGACAGGCCTCGGCTGTCCAGCTTCTCGATGATCTCGTCGAGCGACTTCTGGCCGAAGTTGGTGATGGCCAGGAGGTCGTCCTCGGACTTGGTGAGGAGTTCGCCCACGGTGTTGACCTGGGCACGCTTGAGGCAGTTGCGGGGCCGCTCGGAGAGGTCGAGGTCCTCGATTGCCAACTCGAGGTCGGGCGAGGTGGCCACCGTTGTGACTGCCTCGGACAGGGTGAGGCCCTCGGCCTCCTCTGACATGTTCTCGACCTCGTCGAGGAGCGTGCGAAGCGTCTTGCCGGCTGACGCCATGGCATCGCGCGGCGTGATCGAACCGTCGGTCTCGATCTCCATGACGAGCTTGTCGAACTCCGTCGACTGCTCGACGCGGGTGGGCTCGACGCTGAAGGACACTCGGCGCACCGGAGCGAAGATCGCGTCCACCGGGATCACGCCGATGGTCGAGTTGGAACGATCCGAGGAGGACAGGTAGCCCTTGCCGCGGTCGATGGTGAGGTCGATCGCGATCTTGCCCTTGCCGTTGACCGTGGCGATGTGCTGGTCACCGTTGAGGATCTCGATGCTGTCCACCACCTGGATGTCGGATGCGGTGACTTCCTTGGAACCCGACTCCTCGAGGCGTACCGTCACGGGCTCGTCGAGCTCCGAGGTGAACACGACGTCCTTGAGGTTGAGGATCACGTCGGTGACGTCTTCGACGACACCTTCGATCGTGTCGAACTCGTGCAGGGCGGCGTCGAAGTGCACCTCGGTCACGGCGGTGCCGGGGATCGAGGACAGCAGTGTGCGGCGCAGGGAGTTGCCGAGCGTGTGACCGAAGCCGGGCTCGAGCGGGGAAATCGCGAACCGCTGGCGGTTGTCGAGTTCCTCATCGATTGCTTCGACGGTCGGGCGAGGGATGACGAGCATTTGTTGCGTACCTCTGGGTGGCAGTTGGCGAGGGCTGTTGGGCTTGGCTTACTTGGAGTAGAGCTCGACGATGAGGGATTCCTTGACGGGCACATCGATGTGCTCGCGCAGCGGGAGCTCCCGCACCGTGACTTCCTGGCCGCCGTCGGCGGAGTCGAGCCACGGCGGCGGTGTGCGGCCGTAGTGCTCGACGTTCCACTGGACAGCGACCATGTTGCGTGACTTGTCGCGAAGCCGAACGACGTCACCCTTGCGGACCCGGTAGCTCGGGATGTTGACCCGGCGACCGTTGACCTCGACGTGGCCGTGTCCGACGAACTGGCGGGCCTGTGGGCGCGTGGCGGCCCAGCCAGCGCGGTACACCACGTTGTCGAGGCGCATCTCGCAGAACTGGAGCAGGTTCTCGCCCGTGACGCCCTGGCGGCGGTTGGCCTCGGCGTAGAGGTTGCGGAACTGCTTTTCGTTGAGGCCGTAGGTGTAGCGGGCCTTCTGCTTCTCCTGGAGCTGGAGCAGGTACTCGCTCACGTTGCCGCGGCGGCGTGTGCGACCGTGCTCGCCCGGAGGGTAGGGGCGCTTCTCCATGGCGATGTTCTCGCCGTTGGTGCCCCAGATGTTGGTGCCGAGGCGGCGCGAGACGCGCGCCTTCGGGCCGGTGTAACGAGCCATGACCTACTGCCTCCGCCGCTTCGGAGGGCGGCAACCGTTGTGGGGGATCGGGGTGACGTCCTTGATTCCGGTCACCTCGATGCCTGCGTTCTGGATCGAGCGGATGGCGGTCTCACGGCCCGAACCGGGGCCCTTGACCACGACGTCGACCTTGCGCACGCCGTGCTCCATGGCCTTGCGGGCGGCCTGCTCGGCAGCCAGCTGGGCGGCGAAGGGCGTGCTCTTGCGAGAGCCCTTGAATCCGGCATTGCCGGCAGAGGCCCAGGACAGCACGTTGCCTTCCTGGTCGGTGATCGAGACGATCGTGTTGTTGAAGGAGCTCTTGATGTGCACCACGCCATGGGTGACGTTGCGGCGCTCCTTGCGACGGGGACGACGGCCCCCTGCGGCTGGATTTGCCATTACTTGCGGACCTTCTTCTTTCCGGCGACGGTCTTCTTGGGTCCCTTGCGGGTACGGGCGTTGGTGTGGGTGCGCTGGCCACGCACGGGCAGGCCGCGGCGGTGACGCAGGCCCTGGTAGCAGCCGATCTCCATCTTGCGCTTGATGTTCTGGTTGACCTCGCGGCGCAGGTCACCCTCGATCTTGAAGTTGTCCTCGATGTAGCTGCGCAGTTCGGCGATCTCGGCGTCGGTGAGGTCCTTCACACGCGTGGTCGGGTCGATGTTGGTGGCTTCGCAGATTTCCGCAGCCTTGGTGTTGCCGATCCCGTATAGGTAGGTGAGAGAGACGACGAGCCTCTTTTCCCTCGGGATGTCGATTCCGGCGATTCGTGCCATCTGTAGTTGTTCCTGTTCCTCAGCCCTGACGCTGCTTGTGGCGCGGGTTGTCGCAGATCACCATGACGCGGCGGTTGCGCCGGATGACCCTGCAGTTGTCACACATCTTCTTGACGCTGGTTCGGACCTTCATTGGTACTCAGTTCGCTCGTTGGCCGGTCACTTGTAGCGGTACGTGATCCGACCCCGGGAGAGGTCGTAGGGGGTCAGCTCCACCTGCACCTTGTCTCCGGGCAGGATGCGGATGTAGTGCATGCGCATCTTTCCGGAGATGTGCGCCAGGACCTCGTGGCCGTTTTCGAGTTCGACCCTGAACATGGCGTTCGGGAGCGACTCGGTCACCGTTCCTTCGAGGACGATGGCGTCTTCCTTGGGCTTGGGCAGAACAATTCCTCCTGTCGGGCCCCGTGCAGGGGCTTCGGACATGGCGCGCCAGCGCTGGGGCGCGGACTGGGCCGACGAACAACTCTAGAGGTTCACGCCTCTTGGGGCAAAGGCGGGGACGGCCGCCCGCAATGTGACACCCGCCTCGTGGCAAACCTGGTGGGTTCGACGAACGGGCAGCGATCAGGCAATGCGTTCGTCGACCACGCCGGCGACCACAGTCGCGATGTCGTCGGGGTCGCCCACCCCGTCGACCGTCTCGAGCAGGCCCTCGGCCTCGAACCAGGCCAGCAACGGTGCGGTCTGCTCGTTGTAGGTGGCCAGGCGCTTGCGTACGGCCTCCTCGGTGTCGTCGTCGCGCTGCACGACCTGGCCCCCGCACTTCTCACACTTGCCGGTGGAACCCGACTCGTCGGTGGCGGAGTAGATCGTGCCGCAGTTGGTGCACACCCGCCTGGAGGAGATGCGCTCCACCACAACGGACTCAGGCACCTCGAGGTTGATCGCGGCGGTGATGCCACCTTCGGCCACTAGACCCTGGAGGTCCTCGGCCTGCTGGGCGGTGCGCGGGAAGCCGTCGAGTAGCCAACCTGGTTGGGCATCGGGCTCACCGAGTCGCTCCGACACCAGGCCGAGCATCACGTCGTCCGGCAACAACTGGCCGGCGTCCATGTACTCCTTGGCCTTGAGGCCGAACTCGGTGCCGTCCTTGACGGCCGCACGGAGCATGTCGCCGGTGGAGATGTGGGGGATCCCGTGGCGCTCGGCCAGCCGGGTCGCCTGGGTTCCCTTGCCCGCGCCCTGGCGTCCGAAGACGATCAGCCGCACAGGGGCCTTGTCAGCTCCGCTCATGTCCCCACCTCACTGGCTCTTGGAGAGGAATCCCTCGTAGTTGCGCATCATGAGCTGGCTGTCCACCTGCTTCATGGTCTCGAGGGTCACACCCACTGCGATCAACAACGAAACACCACCGATTGAGGTGGCGGCCGCATTGGCACCGCCGCCGCCCACGAGCAATGACACCAGAACGGTCGGGAAGATGGCCAGCAATGCGATGAACAGCGCGCCCGGAAGCGTGATGCGGTTGAGCACCTTGGTGAGGTATGTCTCGGTCTGGGGGCCGGGGCGGATCCCGGGGATGAAGCCACCCTGCTTGCGCAGGTTGTCGGCCTGTTGGACCGGGTCGAACGAGATCGCCGTGTAGAAGTAGGCGAAGCCCACGATCAGCAAGCCGAGGAAGGTCAGGTACAGCGGGTTGACTGTGTTGAGCAGGTTGTCGTTGATCCAACTGGACACGCTCGCGCCCCAGCCTTCGGAAGGAAGCACCTGGGACAACAGCACCGGCAGGTTGAGCACGGCGCTTGCGAAGATGATCGGGATCACACCGGCCTGGTTGACCTTGAGCGGGATGTAGGTGGACTGGCCGGCGTACTGCTTGCGGCCCACGACGCGCTTCGCGAACTGCACGGGTATCCGTCGCTGGCCCTGCTCGATGAACACGATGAAGCCGAGCATGACCACGAAGAAGCCCAGGAAGACCACCATCTTCGCTGTACCGTTTTCGGCGCCATAGACGGCAGCGAAAGCGGATGGCATGCCGGACACGACTGAGGCCATGATGATCAGCGACATGCCGTTGCCGATCCCCCGGTTGGTGATGAGCTCGCCCATCCACATGAGCAGCGCCGTGCCCGCGGTGAGTGACACAACGATCAGCATCACCCGCTGCGGGCTCCACACGGTGACGAGATTGATCGAGTTGTTGCCGGTGAGCCCGCCGCCACCATTGGCGAACAGGAACGTGAAGCCCGTGGCCTGCAGCACAGAGATGCCGATGGTCAGGTAACGGGTCCACTGGGTGATCTTGCGCTGGCCGACGGCACCCTGTTGCTGCCATTCCTGCAGCTTCGGGATCACCACGGTCAGGATCTGCATGATGATCGAGCTGGTGATGTAGGGCATGATCCCGAGCGCGAACAACGAGAAGCTCGTGAGCGCCCGGCCGGAGAACAACTGCAGGTAGGCGAGCACGCCGCCCTCGCGGGCCTGGTCCTCGATCGCCCGCACTGCGTTCTGGTCGACTCCGGGTACCGGCAGGAACGAGCCGAACCTGTAGAGCACCAGCATTGCCAGTGTGAACAGGACCTTGTTGCGCAGGTCCGGAACCTTGATGATGTTGCCGATTCGGGACACTGGCGCTCCTGGACGCTGGTGTTGCGGGTTCTACAGCCCGGGGGCTGGTGTGCAGACGGTACCCGAGGACGGGGTGGTGCGCGCAACGCACGCACCGCCGGGCCGACGATGGACCGGATAGTCCGTCAGCGGTTGGTGTGGGCGCTTCCCTTGAATGCGGGTCGAACCTCGAACGGCAGCGGGATCGACTCGAAGGATCCGCCGGCAGCTGTGATCGCGGCCTCGGCCGACTTGGACGCCGCGTGCACCTTGACGGTAACGCCACGCTTCAGCTCGCCACGGCCCAGCACCTTCACGAGGTTGCCCTTGGAGACGAGGCCCTTGGCGAGCAGCGTCTCGGGAGTGACCTCGTCGAGGCCCGATTCCTCGATCGTGTCGAGGTTGATCGCCTGGTACTCGACGCGGAACGGGTTGTTGAACCCGCGCAGCTTCGGTACCCGCATGTACAGCGGCAGCTGGCCGCCCTCGAAGCCCACAGGCACGGTGCCACGGGCCCGCTGGCCCTTCATCCCGCGGCCTGCGGTCTTGCCTCCCTTTCCGGAGATGCCGCGGCCGACGCGCTTGGCGCGCTTGCGGGAACCCTCAGCGGGCTTCAGGTCATGGATCTTCATCAGTCGACCTCTTCGACGGTGATGAGGTGCGGGACCCGGGAAATCTGGCCGCGCACGTCGGGGGTGTCAGGCAGCACGTGGCTCTTGCCGATGCGGCCGAGCCCGAGGGCCCGCAGCGTGCCGCGCTGGGGCGGCTTGATGCCGATGGCGGAGCGGACCTGGGTGACCTTGATCTGTGCCATCAGTCCTCCTCGGTCTCCTCGGCGGGCTCGGACCCGCCGCGCTGGGTCTGCTGGTAGGCCTTGAGCAGGCCGGCAGGAATGATCTCGTCGACCGGCAGGCCGCGCAGCGCCGCGATCTCCTCGGGGCGCTTCAGCTCCTGCAGGCCGTTCACCGTCGCCTTGGCAACGTTGATGTAGTTGGCCGAGCCCATCGACTTGCAGAGCACGTCGGAGATGCCGGCCTCTTCGAGGATGGCTCGCGCAGCGCCACCGGCGATCACACCGGTACCGGGTGCCGCGGGCTTGAGCATGACGCGACCGGCGCCGCACTCACCCACGATGGGATGCACGATCGTGCCACCGGCGAGCGGCACGGAGAACATGTTGCGCTTGGCCTCCTCGGTGCCCTTCTGGATCGCGAGGGGCACCTCCTTGGCCTTGCCGTAGCCGAGACCGACCCGGCCGTTGCCGTCGCCGATCACGACCAGGGCCGTGAAGGAGAACCTGCGGCCACCCTTCACCACCTTGGCGACACGGTTGATGTTGATGACCCGCGACTCGCGCAGCTGAAGGTCGTCGTTGCGATTGTTGGCCATCAGAACTCCAGTCCTGCTTCGCGGGCAGCGTCTGCCAGCGCAGCGATGCGCCCGTGGTAGCGGTTGCCCCCGCGGTCAAACACGACGGTGCTCACACCGGCGTCCTTGGCCCGCTCGGCCACGAGCGTGCCGACCTTGGCGGCGGTTTCGGTCCCGTTGCCTGCGCTGCGCAGGTCGGATTCGAGTGAGCTCGCGGCCACCAGCGTTGCGCCCGCGCCGTCGTCGATCACCTGGGCGATGATGTGGCGGTTGGAGCGGAACACCGCCAACCGCGGACGACCTGTGGTGCCGACCACGTTGTGGCGCACCCTCTGGTGACGGCGCTTGCGCAGATCTCGCTTCTTCTTCGACTTGTCGCTCATCATCAACCTGCCTTGCCGGCCTTGCGGCGTACGTGCTCGCCGGCGTAACGCACACCCTTGCCCTTGTAGGGCTCCGGCTCGCGCCAGCGACGGATGTTGGCTGCAACCTGGCCCACGAGCTGCTTGTCGATGCCGTGGACTTCGATCTGGGTGGGTTCGGGCACGTTGAAGGTGATGCCCTCGGGTGCCTCGACCTTCACGGGGTGCGAGAAGCCGAGCGCCAACTCGAGTGCCTTGTCGCCCTTTGCGGTGGCGCGGTAGCCGACGCCGACGATCTCGAGGTTCTTCACATAGCCCTCGGTGACACCGGTGACCATGTTGGCCACGAGCGCACGGGTGAGGCCGTGCCTCGCACGTGACTCGCGCTCGTCGTCGACGCGCTCCACGATGATCTCGTCGCCGTCCTGGCGTAGCGAGACCTCTTCGGGAAGCGGCTGCGACAGCTCGCCCTTGGGACCCTTGACCGTGACGGACCCGGCGGAGATCGACACGTCGACTCCACTGGGAACGGACACGGGGGCTTTTCCGATGCGTGACATCAGGTTCTCCTCACCACACGTGACACAGGACCTCACCGCCGACGCGCTGGCGGCGAGCCTCGCGGTCGGTCATGAGACCCTTGGAGGTGGACAGGACGGCGACGCCGAGGCCACCGAGGACGCGTTCGACCTCGGAGTGCTTCTTGTAGACCCGCAGGCCCGGCTTGGACACGCGCTTGAGCCCGGAGATGACCCGGCGACGCTCAGGCGAGTACTTCATGTCGATGTTGAGGAGCCTGCCCGGGCTGTCGGGGTTGTCGAAGACGTTGAAGTCCACGATGTACCCCTCCTTCTTCAGCACCTGGGCAAGCGCTTCCTTCTGCTTCGAGGAGGGCATGCGCACCTCATCGTGCATCGCCACATTCGCGTTGCGGGTGCGGGTCAGCATGTCGGCGATCGGATCTGTCATTGCCATGTCAGTCCCTCCTCACCAGCTCGCCTTGGTGACACCCGGGATCTCGCCGGCATGGGCGAGTTCCCGTAGGCACACACGGCAGAGTCCGAACTTGCGGTAGACCGAGCGTGGGCGCCCACAGCGCTTGCACCTGGTGTAGCCGCGCACCTTGAACTTCGGTGTGCGCTGCTGCTTGTTCTTGAGGCCTGTCTTCGCCATCTCAGTTCCCCTCGTTCCGGAAAGGGAAGCCGAAGGCATCAAGCAAAGCCCTGCCCTCGGCGTCGTTGCGTGCGGTTGTCACGATCGTGATGTCCATCCCTCGGGTGGCATCGATCTTGTCGTAGTCGATCTCGGGGAAGATCAATTGTTCGGTAACCCCGAAGGTGTAGTTGCCCCGGCCGTCGAACGACCGCGGGCTGAGCCCGCGGAAGTCGCGCACCCGGGGAATCGCCAGGGTGACCAGCCGGTCGAAGAACTCCCACATCTGGTTGGAGCGAAGGGTGACCTTCACCCCGATGGGGTTGCCCTCGCGGAGCTTGAAGCCGGCAATCGACTTCTTCGCCCGAGTCACCACCGGCTTCTGGCCGGAGATGGCGGTCATGTCGGTGATGATCTTGTCGATCAAGCCCTTGTTGTCGACCGCAGCTCCGGCGCCCACGTTGAGCACGATCTTCTCCAACCTCGGTACCTCCATCGGGTTGCACCCGAGCGCGGAGCGAAGCTGGTCGCGGATCTCGTCGTTGTATCGGGTCTTGAGCCGCGGCGTCGTAGTGGTACTCACAGCTCACCTCCTGTACGGCGCGAGACCCTGGTCTTGGAGCCGTCGTCGGCCACCCGGGTCCCTGTGCGGGTCGGCTTGCCATCCTCGACGAGCGCCACGTTGGACGCATCGATCGGCATCGCCTTGTCGATGATTCCGCCCTGCTGCATCGAGCGGGTCGGCTTCTGGTGGCGCTTGGCGACGTTGACACCCTCGACGATGACCTTGTTGGTGTCGGGCATGGCCGTGATGACCTCACCCTCCTTGCCGCGGTCCTTGCCCTTCAGCACGACCACCTTGTCTCCCTTGCGGATCCTCATTCAGATCACCTCCGGGGCGAGCGACACGATGCGCATGAACTTCTGGTCCCGCAGCTCGCGCCCGACCGGGCCGAAGATGCGGGTGCCACGCGGCTGGCGCTGCTCGTTGATGAGCACTGCCGCGTTCTCGTCGAAGCGGATGTAGCTGCCGTCGGGACGGCGCTTTTCCTTCTTGGTTCGCACCACGACGCAGCGGACGACTTCGCCCTTCTTCACCGCGGCGCCCGGAAGGGCGTCCTTCACGGTGGCCACGACGACGTCGCCGATCGAGGCGTAGCGGCGGCGGCTGCCACCGAGCACCTTGATCACGAGCACCTCGCGCGCACCGGAGTTGTCAGCCACCCGGAGGCGGCTCTCCTGCTGGATCATCGGGCACGCTCCAGGACCTCGACAACCCGCCAGCGCTTGGTCTTCGACAGCGGCCGGGTCTCCATGATCCGAACCCGGTCACCCGTGTTCAGATCGTTGTCCTCGTCGTGGACGTACATCTTGCTGTCCTGACGAAGCGTCTTGTTGTAGCGGGGATGACGCACGCGCTCGGTCACGGTGACCACCGCGGTGCGGTCCATCTTGTCCGACGTCACGACGCCTTCACGCACCTTGCGTGCGTTGCGTGCAGCCTCGTCCGCCTGGGGCTCGCCTGTGTCGCTCACTGCGCACCTCCGGCAGCTGCCTCGGCGGCAGCGATCTCTCGGGCCCGCAGCTCGGTGAGCAGTCGGGCGATGTCCTTCTTTGTCGCCTTGATGCGCGCGGAGTTCTCCAGCTGGCCGGTGGCGAGCTGGAACCTCAGCTTGAACAGGCGCTCCTTTTCGTCGGCCAGACGGGAGACGAGTTCTTCGTCACCCACCTCGGCGAGGATCTCCTTCGCCATCAGAAACCCTCCTCGCGGTCGACTATCCCGGCCTTGATCGGCAGTTTCTGGATCGCACGGTTGAGCGCTTCCTTGGCGACGTCGTCCTCGGGGTAGGAGAGCTCGAAGAGCACCCGACCCGGCTTGACCACGGCGACCCAGAGTTCCGGGTTGCCCTTGCCCGAACCCATGCGGGTCTCGGCAGGCTTCTGGGTGACCGGCTTGTCCGGGAACACGTTGATCCAGACCTTGCCGCCACGCTTGATGTGGCGGGTCATCGCGATACGTGCAGCCTCGATCTGGCGGGCGGTGACCCAACCCGGCTCGAGTGCCATGATCCCGTACTGGCCCTGGGTGACCCTGGTGCCGCCCTTGGCATTTCCCTTGAGGCGACCGCGGTGCTGCTTGCGGTGCTTGACCTTCTTCGGCATCAACATCGTCAGTCACCATCCCCTGGCCTGAAATGGGGCGTCTCGCTGTGCTCCTTGGTGGACGCCTCGATGGCCGCCTCTTCGTCGAGGAGCTTCTCGAATTCGGGATCGGCCTCGCCGACGAGCGGAGCGAGCTCCTCGTCGCCGGACTCGGCGGCCGGGGCTTCCTCGGCAGCGGGAGCTGGCTCGGCGGCCGGAGCGCCCTCGGCAGCCGGCGTGGGGGCCTTGCGGGTCGAAACGACCTTCGGGCGCTCCTTGCCGGCGGTCTCGCCGACGGCCATGGCTGCTTCCTTGGAGATCTTGTCGTCGCTGACGGCCTTGTAGGGCAGTATGTCGCCCTTGTAGATCCAGACCTTCACTCCGACGCGGCCGGCGGTGGTGCGGGCCTCGCGGAAGCCGTAGTCGATGTCGGCACGCAGGGTGTGCAGCGGCACGCGGCCCTCGCGGTACCACTCGGTGCGGCTCATCTCGGCGCCACCGAGGCGGCCGGAGCACTGCACGCGGATGCCGAGGGCACCGGCCTTCTGGGCGTTCTGCACGGCACGCTTCATCGCACGACGGAAGGCGATTCGGTTGACCAACTGGTCAGCGACACCCTGGGCGATCAGTGCAGCGTCGAGCTCGGGCTGCTTGATCTCCTGGATGTTGAGCTGCACCTTCGGGTTGCCCGTCATCTTCGACAGGTCCGCCCGCAGCTCATCCGCCTGGGCGCCTCGACGGCCGATCACGATGCCCGGACGGGCGGTGTGTACGTCGATGCGCAGCTTGTCGCGGGTGCGCTCCACCTCGATGCGGCTGATCGCCGCATTCGGGAGCTTGTTCATCAGGTAGTCGCGGATCTTCCAGTCCTCGAGGAGGTAGTCCACGTACTCCTCGCGGTCCGCGAACCAGCGGGACTTCCAGTCGGTGGTGACACCGAGGCGGAACCCGTAGGGGTTGACCTTCTGGCCCATCAGTTCTTCTCCTCGGTCTCGTCGGCACCGTCGTCGTCAGCCACTGCCTCTGCCTCGTCGTCGGTGGAAGCTTCAGCTTCCTCTGCCTCTTCTGCCTCCGCGGCAGCCTCCTCGGCTGCTTCCTCCACGACGGCGTCCTCGGTACCGGCTTCTGCGGTTGCCTCGGCGATGTCTTCGATCTCGGCCTCATCCGCAGCCAGCTCGTCTTGCTCGACCGTCTCGTCGACCTCGGCCGCCTTGGACCTGGCCACACGGCGTGCACGCTCGGCGGTGGCATCACTACCGGCGCGGCCACGCAGCTCGTCGCGGGAACGGCGCTCGTCCATCTCTTCGCCGCTGAAGCGGCTCACGATCATCGTGATGTGGCAGGTGCGCTTGTTGATGCGGGTGGCGCGGCCACGTGCACGGGGCCGCCAGCGCTTGAGGGTCGGCCCCTCGTCTGCGTAGCAGGCGCCCACGTAGAGCTCTTCGGGCGGGATGTCGTTGTTGTTGCCTGCATTGGAGACTGCGGAGTCGAGCAGCTTGGCGATCGGCTCGGCAGCTGCACGGTCGCACAGCTCCAGGATGTTGCGGGCATCACCCACACTCTCACCGCGCACGAGGTCGAGGACCTCACGGGCCTTCCATGCGGAGAAGCGTGCGTGGCTGAGCTTGGCGCGCACGCCGGGACGCTCGTTGGTGCGGGTGCTCATCGGCGAGCTCCTCGCTCCTGGCCGGCGTGGAACTTGAATGTCCGCGTGGGAGCGAACTCGCCGAGCTTGTGGCCGACCATCGACTCGGTCACGTAGACAGGCACGTGCTTGCGCCCGTCGTGGACCGCGATCGTGTGCCCGACCATGTCGGGGATGATCGTGGAACGACGCGACCAGGTCTTGATCACGTTCTTCTGTCCGGATTCGTTGAGGGAATCGACCTTGGCGAGCAGGTGCTCGTCCACGAACGGACCCTTCTTCAGGCTGCGAGGCATCCTGTCTTCTCCTATCGGCGCGAGCCGCGGGTGCGGCGGCGTCGGACGATCATCTTCTGGGACGGCTTGTTGGTGTTGCGGGTACGACCCTCGGGCTTGCCCCAGGGCGATACGGGGTGGCGACCACCGGAGGTCTTGCCCTCACCACCACCGTGGGGGTGGTCGACAGGGTTCATGGCAACGCCGCGGGTCTGGGGGCGCACGCCCTTCCAGCGGTTGCGGCCCGCCTTTCCGATCTTCACGAGGTCATGCTCGGAGTTGCCGACCTCACCGACGGTCGCACGGCAGTCGATGGAGATGCGCCGCATCTCGCTCGACGGCAGGCGCAGCGTGGCGAAGTCACCTTCTTTCGCGACCAGCTGGACGCTGGCTCCGGCCGAACGGGCCATCTTGCCGCCGGCGCCGGGCTGGAGCTCGATGTTGTGCAGCACGGTGCCCACCGGGATGTAGCGCAGCGGAAGGGCGTTGCCGACACGGATCTCGGACCCATGGCCGGATTGCACGGTGTCGCCGACGCTCAGGTCGCGCGGGGCGAGGATGTAGCGCTTCTCGCCGTCCACGTAGTGGAGCAGCGCGATGCGGCATGTGCGGTTGGGGTCGTACTCGATCGAGGCGACCTTGGCCGGCACGCCGTCCTTGCGACGCTTGAAGTCGATGACCCGGTACTGCTGCTTGTGGCCGCCACCGCGGTGGCGCGAGGTCTTGCGGCCGTAGTTGTTGCGGCCACCGGTCTTGGACTTCTTGGCCAGCAGCGACTTCTCTGGGCGGTCCGTAGTGAGCTCGGCGAAGTCCGAGACGGTCTGGAACCGGCGGCCGGGGCTTGTCGGCTTGCGCTTGCGTACACCCATGATCAGTTCCCCTCGAAGAGGTCGATGGACCCATCGGCCAGCGTGACGATCGCCCGCTTCTGGTCGGGGCGCTTGCCGTAGGTGAAGTTGCGTCGGTTGCGCATCTTCTTGCCCTTGCGGTTGAGCGTGTTGACCTTGAGCACCTTGACCCCGGGCCAGATGGCCTGGATGGCGTCACGGATCTCCGGCTTGGAGGCCTCGGGGTGCACGATGAACGTGTAGACGTTGTTGTCGAGCAGCTCGTAGGACTTCTCGCTCACCACGGGGCGGATGATTACGTCGCGTGGGTCCTTCATGACGAGGCCTCCGTCTCGGCGGCGGTGGTGCCCGGCAGGGTGGCGGAGCAGAACACGACGTAGTCGGAGACCAGCACGTCGTAGGAGTTGAGCTCGCCCTGGGTGATCAGGTGCACGTCGGGCAGGTTGCGGAACGACAGCCACGTGTTCTCGTCGGCATCGGGGACGACCACGAGTGCCTTGCCCTCGACACCTATCTCGGAGAGCAACTTGATGGCGCCCTTGGTGCTGGGTGTGTCGAAGCCGAAGTCGTCGACGACGATTACCTTGTCGTCGGACGCACGGTCGGACAGCGCCGAGCGAAGCGCGAGTGCCTTCATCTTCTTGGGGGTCTTCTGGGCGTAGCTGCGGGGCTTGGGGCCCAGCGCCACGCCACCGCCGCGGTAGTGCGGGGCAGTGATCGAACCCTGGCGGGCGTTGCCGGTGCCTTTCTGGCGGAACGGCTTGGCACCACCACCGGCGACCTCGCGGCGGGTCTTGGTGGACTGGGTGCCGGAACGGCGGGCTGCCAGCTGGGCGGTGACGACCTGGTGCATCACGGCCACGTTGGGCTCGATGCCGAAGATCTCCTCTGCCAGCTCGACGGTGCCCGAGGAGCCGCCCGATGCGGTCTGTACGGTCACGGTGGGCATCAGCTGTCACCTTCCTGGCTGGAACCCTTGATGGCATTGCGGACGACGACCACGCCGCCCTTGGGGCCGGGAACGGCACCCTTGACCAGCACGACCTGCTGGTCGGGGTCGCTGCGCACGACCTCGAGGTTGAGGGTGGTCACCTTGGTGCCACCCATGCGGCCCGCCATGCGGACTCCCTTGAAGACCCTCGACGGCGTGGCGCACTGGCCGATCGCGCCGGGCTTGCGGTGCACGCGGTGTGCGCCGTGGGAGGCGGGCTGACCCGAGAAGCCATGGCGCTTCATCGTGCCTGCGAAGCCCTTGCCCTTCGAGACTGCGGTGACATCGATTGCGTCACCCGGCTCGAAGGTGTCGGCCGCGATCTCCTGGCCGACCTCGTACTCCCCGGTGTCGTCCAGGCGCAGCTCCACGAGCTTCACGCCGGGCTCGACACCCGCAGCCTCGTAATGCCCCGCGAGGCCCTGAGGCAGCTTGCGGGCGTCCTTGTTGCCCCACGTGACCTGAACGGCGCTGTAGCCGTCGCGCTCAGGGGTGCGAACCTGGACGATCCGTGCGGGTGCGACCCGAAGCACGGTCACGGGCACGACCTTGTTGTCGTCGTCCCAGACCTGGGTCATCCCGAGTTTTTCTCCAACGATTGCTTTGCTCGCCATCGGCTTGTCCTTCTCGACAATCCCAGCGCTTCGCTGGCCTGGCTCCGGGGAGTTCGGCCCACTTCACGCAAACGCTCCGCTCGGGCAGGCCCGGCGGAGCGACGATTCGGTTTTGCCACCCGGTTCCCGCTTGCGCGGGCCTCGGTGGACGTCGGTTGCACGGTGGTCCTCCACCTCGGTCACCGACTCTGTGTCGGGCCTCGGGGGTGGAGCTTCGGACTGATCCTGAGCGCGGATGCGTTCAGGCGACTCATCGACTCTACCAGTGGCCCCATTTGAGGCCAAATGGGGATTCCGGCCCGGCTTCCGGCAGGCCTGCCGCCGCGCCACACGACTGCTTCCTGCACTGCAGTCACCAGTCGCGCATAGGGCAGCTGGCCGACTGGAGAAGAACAAACAGTCGCATGGCGCGCCGCTGTGGCCAAGTCCGGGGCCACAGGTCGGGCAGGCGCCGAGGTCAGCAGATGCGGGGTAGCTGCTCGCCCAGGGGTTGGTCGACCACGCGCAGGGCGCCCAGGGGGGTGTACGCAGCCACCACGCCCGGGTGGTCAGCCACGACATGGCCGATTCTCACCGCCCCCTCGCCTTCGGGCTGCGACCGCATCGCTGCGAGCACCTCATCCGCGGCATCCGCGGGAACGATGGCGACGAGCTTGCCCTCGTTGGCGACATGTGTGGGGTCGAGCCCGAGAAACGCACACGCGGCCGCGACCTCATCGGGAACCGGCACCGAGTCCTCGTCGAACTCGATGCCGACACCGGCGCCGGCCGCGATCTCACACAGCGCCCCTGCCAGGCCGCCGCGGGTCGGATCGCGCAGCACGTGGATGTCGGCGCAGGCACCGAGCATCGACGCGACCATCCCCGCAAGGGGAGCCGTATCGCTCTGCACACCGGTTCCGAACTCGAGGCCGGAACGTTGGGACATCACCGCAATGCCGTGCTCGCCGATGGGGCCACTCAGCAGCACGGCGTCCCCGGCTGCTGCGCGGCCGGGCCGGATGTCCACCTTGGGCGGCACGACCCCGATGCCGGAAGAGTTGATGTAGAGGACCTCGTCACCGGCGGACTCCACCACCTTGGTGTCACCGGTAGCGACCTTGACGCCCGCCGTCTGTGCGGCGCGACCCATCGACTCGGCCACCGCGGCAAGCACCGCCAGTTCCAGGCCCTCACCCAGAATGAAAGCTGCGCTGAGCGCAAGCGGCCTCGCTCCGCTCATGGCGAGGTCGTTGACCGTGCCGTTGACCGCGAGTCGTCCGATGTCACCGCCGGCAAAGAACAACGGACTCACCACGAAGCTGTCAGTACTGAAGGCCAGTCTCCCGCCATCGACCGGAGGGTCCATCGTGGCGGAGTCATGCAGGCCGGCTACGGCAGACCTGCCGAACGCCGGCAGGAAGATGTGCTCGACGAGTTCGCCTGACATCTGCCCACCCCCGCCATGTCCGGTCACGATCCTGTCGTGGTTGCGAAGCGGCAGCGGGCACACCCATGCCGCCGGGTCGACCGGATCGATCATCTGCGGTACCGGGCGTGATCGCGGGCGGGGATCACGGGGAGACCGCCACACCGTCGAGTCGGCGGTACTGGTGGTATGCGGCACACGCGCCCTCGCTCGACACCATGGTTGCGCCCAGCGGGGAGCGCGGGGTGCAGTCCCTGCCGAAGGCCTCGCACTCATCGGGGCGGATCAAGCCCTGGAGCACCTCGCCGCTTCGGCAACGCTCCGGCTCCGGCACGGCCGTGTCGCCCACGCCGAAACGCAACTCGGCATCGAAAGCACGGTACTCATCGGCCAGGCGCCAGCCGCTGGAGGGGATCTCGCCGATTCCCCTCCAAGACCGGTCACATTCCGTGAACACCTCAGCCAGCATGTCCTGCGCCGACTGGTTGCCCTGTGATGTGACCACCCGCGGGTAGGCGTTCTCCACCCGGGCCTCCCCCGCCTCCAGCTGCGCCACAGTGCGGCGGATGCCGTCGAGGATGTCGAGTGGCTCGAAGCCCGTGATCACCACGGGCACGCCGTGCTCCTCCGCCAATGGCTCGTACTGACCAGTTCCCATCACCGAGCACACGTGACCGGCGGCCAGGAAGCCGTCGACACGGCTGGCCTCGGACTCCACGATCGCCTCGATCGCGGGTGGCACGAGTACGTGGCTGACCAGCACCGTGTAATTGGTGAGTCCCCGCTTGCGTGCCATGTGAACCGACATCGCGTTGGCCGGGGCAGTCGTCTCGAAGCCCACCGCGAAGAACACAACTTCGCGGTCCGGATTGTCGGCCGCGACCTGCACCGCATCCAGGGGCGAGTAGACGACCCGCACGTCGGCGCCGCGAGCCTTCACGGAGAACAGGTCGCAGTCGCTGCCCGGCACCCGGAGCATGTCGCCGAAAGAACAGAAGACCACTTCCGGGCGCGCTGCGATCTCCAGTGCGCTGTCGATGATTCCCAGCGGAGTCACGCACACGGGGCAGCCGGGGCCATGCAACAGGGTGATGCGGTCATCGAGCACCTGGTCAATGCCGTTGCGGATGATCGAGTGCGTCTGGCCGCCGCAGACCTCCATGATCGACCACGGACGGGTCACGGTCGCCTCGACCTCGGCCAGCAGCGAACGGGCGAGTTCGGGGTCGCGGAACTCGTCGAGGTACTTCACGAGCTTTCGGACTCCGCGCCAGCCGCCTGCCGATCGTCCGATACCCCGAGCTCCTCTTCGAGCACGCCCATCTCGCGGATCATGGCCAGGGTTTCGAGGGCGGACTCCTCGTCGAGTCGCGAGATGGCGAAGCCCACATGCACGATCACGTAGTCGGCAACCGCCACCTCGGGCACGTATTCGAGGCAAACATCCTTGGTGACACCGTCGAAGTCGACGGTGGCCATGAGCACCCCGTTGTCGGTGCGCACGTCTGTGACCCTTCCGGGGATCGCGAGGCACACGTCAGGTCCCTGCCGCGCCGGCGCTGGTCACGACTGTGTCACCACAGGTCGCCTCGGTCGCACTCGCCACGTTGCCATGGCACGCAATGTACGCCTGCCCGAGGGCGAGCCCGCCGTCATTCGGTGGCACGATCGAGTTGGTCAGCACTTTGTGGCCCGACCGCACGAGCTTCGACCGGGCGCCGGCCACCAGCGACGCGTTCTGGAACACTCCTCCGGTCAACGCGACCGGACGGTTCCGGTCGTCGTCGCCGTCAGCCAGGTCAACCACGAGCTGGGCGACCGCCTCATGGAACCCGGCCGCGATCCCGGGGACGGGCCGACCGTCGAGAACGTCGGCCACAACGCCCTCCACCACGGGTGCGGCCTCGATGGTCGAGCCGGAGACAGAGAACGCATAGCTGGCCGGCGCGTCCGTGTTGGACAGCGCAGCGCTCTCCAGCTCGATGGCGGCCTGGGCCTCGTAGGTGATCTCGTGGCGCAGGCCGAGCAGCGACGCGACCGCGTCGAACAACCGGCCCATGCTGGTGGTGCCGACGCACCCGAGGCCCGACTCGACCTGGTCGGCCAGCAATGCCAGTTGCTCCCCCGCCGCCTCAACCGGCGCCAGCGCCTCCGACCATTCGATGCCCGCCGCCTGCAGGTGCGCCAGTGCCGCTCGCCATGGCGACGTGATCGCCGCATCGCCTCCCGGCATCGGCACCTCCGCCAGGTGAGCGAGGCGCTCGAAGCCATGTGCGTCCGCCAACAGCACCTCCCCGCCCCAGATCGTGCCGTCGGTGCCGTATCCAGTGCCGTCGAAGGCGAATCCGAGCACAGGCACATCGGGGGGGAGTCCGTGTTCGGCCATCACCGACGCAACGTGGGCGTGGTGGTGCTGCACCTCCAATACGGGCAGAGCGGTTCGGTGGGCCCAACGGTTGATGGTGTAGCCGCGATGGCGGTCTGTCGCGACGCACTCGACGTCGACGTCGTACATCTCTGCGAACCGGCCGATCCCCGCCTCGAATGCCTCGAGCGTGCGAAGCGACCCCATGTCACCTACGTGGGGGCCAATCCACGCCTGGCCGGGGCCGCTCGGGCCGTCGGCCGACGCGAGGCAGAAGGCGTTCTTCAACTCGCCGCCCGTGGCGAGCACACTCCGTCGCGACCCGGGGAGCCTCACCGGCAACGGCACGTACCCGCGCGCCCGCCGCACCGGCAACAAGGTGTTGCTTCCGCCACCGTCCCCAGCAGTGCTGACAACGCGCACCACAGAGTCGTCACACGGTGATGCGACCGGTCGGTCGTGGGTGAGTGCCGCGTCGGCAACCGTTCCGAGCAGCGGTTGGAGCTGGCCGTCGGTGTGGGCGAGCGGTTCGCCCGACACATTGGCCGATGTCATCACGAGTGGCGGCAGCCCCGCGTCGAACAGCAGGTGATGCACCGGCGTGTAAGGCAGCATCAGGCCCACCACCGGACTGCCTTGTTGCACAGGATCGGCAAGCTCGCTCGAACGCCTGGCGGGTGCCAGCACTATCGGGCGCGCGGCCGAGGTGACCAGTCGGTGTTCTGCATCGCCCAGGTGTGCGAGTCGATCGGCCGCTTCGAGGTCGGCGACCATCACGGCGAGCGGCTTGTCGGGGCGGTGTTTGCGCCTCCGCAGTCGGTCCACCGCGGCCGGATCGGTCGCGTCGACTGCGAGGTGGTACCCGCCCAGTCCCTTCACCGCCACTATCAGCCCGCCGCTCAGCGCCCCGATAGCTGAATCGAGCGCGCTCTGACACCGGGTTGACTGCCCACCTCCCGGCTGGCCATCGCCGGTGTGGTTCTCGAAGGCGAGCCGTGGGCCGCAGTCGGGGCAACAGATCGGCTGGGCGTGGTGGCGGCGGTCAGCCGGGCTTGCGTACTCGGACGCGCAGCGATCGCACATGGCGAAGTCGGCCATCGTCGTAGCCGGCCGGTCATAGGGCAGCGCCTCGACGATGGTGAACCGCGGCCCGCAGTTGGTACAGGTGATGAAGGGGTGGCCGTGTCGACGGTCTTGTGGGTCACGCATCTCTGCCAGGCAGTCCGCGCATACTGCTGTGTCTGCAGGCACCTGTGCGCCGGGAGCGGCCGTCGGAGCGCTGCCGACGATTGAGAAGTCACCGCTCGATGCGGCGGCGGACTCCGGCACTCCGCTGGGCGGTGAAGCGACGGTCGTGCGCTCGATCCGGTCCACGTACGCAAGCGGCGGCGCCTCGTTGGCCAGCCGTTCGGCGAACTCGTCGAGAGCCGGCCGGCGGCCCGCCGCAACGATGAACACACCGGCCGAGTCGTTGCCAACATGCCCGCTCAGGCCGAGCTCGTTGGCGAGGTGGTGCACGAAGGGCCGGAATCCGACGCCCTGCACCACTCCGGTCACGACGATCCGCTCAGCCGAGTCGACCAGCCCGGGCGCGCTTTCGCCGAGCGCGTGTTCGTCGTCAGCCCGGGTAGCTACCACCAGGCGTGACAGTACCCCCGCGCCGCTGGACGGCGTCGGCGTCAGCGTCGCGCCTGACGACTGCTCGACGGTTGTTCAGTCGGCGGGCGCGTATGGGGCAGCTGGGCGACTGAAGTCAAACAAGCAGTCGCCTGGCCCGTCGCCTGGCGGCGACGCGGACCTTGCCAGCGCTGACTAGGCGTCCTGGATCTTGATCTCGATGTCGACGCCCGCGGGGAGGTCGAGGCGCTGCAGCGAATCGACGGTCTTGGGGTTGGGGTCAACGATGTCGATGAGGCGCTTGTGGATGCGCATCTCGAAGTGCTCGCGGGAGTCCTTGTCCTTGAACGGGCCTCGGATGACGGTGAAGCGGTGCTTCTCGGTCGGCAGGGGCACCGGGCCGCGGACGTTGGCCTGGGTGCGGTTGACCGTCTCGACGATCTTCTTGGTGGACTGGTCGATGACCTCATGGTCGTAGGCCTTGAGCCGGATCCGGATCTTCTGTGCTGATGCCACTGCGTTACCTGTTCTCTCTCGCCGGCGGCCACCGCCGGCACTGATGGGCGCAGGCCGGGGGCCGCACTCCGGTTTCATCGACTGTCAAACAACGAATGCCGGTTACCGGCACGGCTGACCACTGTAACTGGGTTGGCCGACCGCCACCAGATCGGTCGGTCTCGATGCAGGGATCCACCCTCTCCCGCTGTAGTCCGTCGCCGTTGCTAGGTGGCTTCCAGGTGTCGACGGTGCTCTTCACCGTCGACAGGGGCTGACCCTCAGCCTCGTCCCCGGAGCCGGTCGAGGCGGCGACGGTCTCGCTTGGTCGGTCGGCCGGAGCCCTTGTCGCGCCGGAACGGCTCCGGAGCGGCCGCCCGCCGTGGCTCCGGTGGTGGCGTGTGGTCGACGAAGCATCCTGCTGCCACGGCCGCACCCACGCGCTTCTCGATGAGCCGCACGACCTCGTAGTCCAGCTCGCGCTTGCCTCTCAGCACCACCCGGTCACCCACCTTCACCGACGTCGACGGACGCGCAGACTTGCCGTTGACCCGCACATGCCCTCCCCGGCATGCGTCAGCGGCGGCGGTGCGCGTCTTGCAGGCCCGCACCGCGTGTAACCACCTGTCCACCCGCACCGATTCCACGGTCCTCATGTTCCCATGTCCACCACGGCGCAGGGACCGGCATCCATGACGCGGAGAAGGGCGCCCGGAAGGCGCCCTTCTCGCAGGTCGGTCGGGAGCATCGCTCCCGGTCAGTTCAGTTGAGGATCTTGGTGACGCGGCCAGCACCCACGGTGCGGCCACCCTCACGAATCGCGAAACGCAAACCGTCATCCATCGCGATCGGAGCAATCAACTCCACCGTCATCTCGGTGTTGTCACCAGGCATGCACATCTCAG